>JAYVRW010000293.1:0-14554 GCA_043775925.1 Blastocatellia bacterium | reverse complement strand
GGTCCGAAAGACGCCGAACATCCATTGCACCGGAGCGCGCGCCACGAGGGTTGTGGCTTTTGAGCGTGTTTGGGCGCGCGCCCGGTGAACGAATTGTTAGGCGGCAGCGAGTCATCGGGTGTTACAAACGATTTGCACCAAACTTGTATCCGAATAAGGCGAAAGGATAACGAACATGAAGAAAAGCCCAAACACGGCACAGAAAGCAGAACCACCACAACTCGTCTGGCACAAATTGAATTCGTCCAGTGCGGGAGGCGAATTCTTTAAATTGGGAGATGTCTATCGAGCGAAAGTTCCTGGGGGCTGGTTTGTCATGATAACCAACAACGCCAGAGGCCTGATATTTTACCCGGACCCTGAGCACAATTGGGATGGGGGGAGTCTGACCGCCTAACCATGCGCTGCAGCGAACCCGGCCATCGCGTCACTGTTGCAATCGTGGCGTCTCGTGGGCCGGGTCGCTGAGCTTGGGTCGTTAGGTTGTATTCCCCTGCAATCCACAAGCATTTCGATCACGGCAGCAGAAGCGAAAGTCACATTATCTTTAGCACACTTGTAAGTATTGCCTTAAAGTTACGTCCAGCTATCGAGGACTTAAAAATCAGTTACTATTCCTGCTCTTAAGGAATGCCAACCAGAGGAGATATTATGAAACTCAATGCCCCAACTCAGTCATTTTGGTTAATCGCGGTGATCCTCGGAGGACTCGGGATCGTCGCGCAGTTGATCAAAATTCCAAACGTTTCTCCCTACTCCTTCCCATTGGTTGCGATTGGGTTCATTATTTTGGTAATTGCGACAGTGCTGAAAAGAACTTAAGGGACAGGCGGCTTAGATTGTGCTGTCGCTTTTGCCCTTTCAACCAACGCCGAAGACAAATTGAATGAAGAAGGCTAGCTAGGAAAGTCTTAGTCAAGGCACCTAACATCTATTCCACCGTAGCCGCGCCAACGCGCGGCTACGGTTACCTCCAATGCTTCAGGCGCGGCCCGGTGAATATAGCGTTCGGCTTAAACCAATTTCGGAGGTAAAATGAAAATTCTAGGTATGTCTCTCAAGCAAAAAAATACTTTCTCAAGCGTCAGCTTCATCCTCATCCTTGCTCTTGGTGTGCTGATTTCGATGATCGGCTATTCGCTTGAGCGCACAGTCATGGCAGTGATTCTGCCCTTACAAGTTCCCCAAGGTTCCTATACTCAATCTTGTAGGAATATTAAAGTATCAAACGACACTCTCACTGCTTCGTGCCAGAATATAGGCGGTGGTTGGGTTAACACTTCCTTGGAAAACTTTAGCTATTGTTCTGGGGGGATTAATAATGACAACGGTAAACTACAGTGTGCAAGGAAGTCTACACCAGTGCCGGCAGGTAGTTACAAATCTTCATGTCGTGATTCGTATGTAAAAGATGGCACTTTATATAGCATTTGTGATTATTCGGCTGGTTGGAAAAACACGTATTTAGCCAATTACAAAACTTGTGTTGGGGGAATCTTTAATGATTTTGGTCAATTAAGATGCAAGGGGGGATCGTTACCTAGCGGGTCTTATACCAAAACTTGTCAAAATATCTCAATTAATAACGACACCTTACACGCCCAATGTGACAATGGAAAGGGAGGACTTGATGAAACAACCCTTGATCAGGTTAGTCAATGCAAAGGCGATATTGGGAATTTACATGGAAGCCTTAGTTGCAGTCGAGGAATTGTCCCCAGTGGTTCATACAGATCATCTTGTATCAATCCGACAGTGAGTGGTGGGACTTTGGTCGCACATTGTGAGGCGAAGAGCGGAAAGTTACAAAATGCGTCGCTTAGTGGAATTAGTTTATGTACAGGTGATATAGGGAATCTTGACGGAAATCTTACGTGTGCAAAAGGAAATGTTCCTAGTGGTTCATACCGCGATTCTTGTATTAACCCAACAGCAAATGGCTCTACTTTAACTGCTAAATGTCAAAGAAAAGATGGCTCTTTTAGAGAAACGTCAATTGATTTTAGCAAGTGTGGCGCGGGTGTCGGAAACCTGGATGGAAGTCTTACCTGTCAAACGACAGGGAGTAATTCCGCTCCCAAAAAAGTTTTACTTTTTGCCGTGTAGAGCCAGGGCCTAATGGTTACCCAGATAAGCGATTCGATGTCTCTGCCATTGGGGAGAATCGAGACGATGCGTATAATAAGTACAAGGCAGATTTGGAAAAAGATCCGTTAACTAAAAATATACGTTTGGAAAATGGGCCATGCGAACCATCAGTTAATCCTCAAAGCAGAAGGAATCGCCGACCCACAAATCGAAAACGGCCCGAATAATTGATAGACAATATGATTACCGCCGAACATCCATTGCACCGGAGTGTGGCCGTCAGATGGTCTGTTGGTGACAACTACACGGCCACGCCCGGTGAACGAGTTGTTAGGCACTCGTGACCTAGCAAAAACAAACAACACAGAAGTATCCAAACCAGAGGAGCAAGTGATGAACGAACAAGAGAACGTGAGAATCATGAAAGAAGCCTACGACGCTTTTAGCCAAGGGGATATTCCGAAAGTATTTACTTATCTGGCGGCTGATGCGGAGTATATTTCCGTCGGGCCATCTGACCAGATTCCTTGGGCCGGAACGTATCAAGGGCATGAACAAATTGGTCAATTTTTTACCCGCTTGGGAGAGGCGTTAGAATTTCAGGCTTTCTCTGCACAAGAGTATATTGCCCAAGGCGATAAACTGGCGGTGGTCGTGCACGGACGTTACAAAGCCCGCGCGACGGGGAAGGAATTCGAGACCAATCCACAGCATATTGTGACCTTCCGCGAAGGCAAGGTCGTTCAGCTAATAGCCCTAGACGACACCGCAACAATTGCTGCTATGCTAAAGGCATAACAAAACAGGAGAGAGGTGTTTTCCTTCCTGAAAGAATGATCCTTAAAAAGGGAGAAAAGCACCTCTTTGAATTGATGCCGTACCTAACATCCATTCAACCGTAGCCGCTTTCCGTAGCCGAGTAGTTTGTAGGTAGAGGCGCGGCACGGTTAATGCGGTGTTAGTTGCTAAAAAGTCCGCCATATCAATCGAACACTTAGTACAGTGGAAATTGGTTGCATAGCTATTGGGAAGTGCATCAGTAAATCAATGAGAGGAGAAGATAGGAATCATATGAGCGAGTCGCAAATAGATAAAAACCCTGCTATAGCAGAACAATTAAACATCGCAAGCGAGGAAAAAACTAAAGCTGCCGAATTTGCAGTGTCAGAACCTATTTCTGGGGTCCCTGGCTCGACGATTTCAGGTGCGGCTGGTGGGGCACTTATTGGCTCAATGCTTGGACCTATAGGCACAATAGCCGGCGCAGTTATTGGCGCATCATATGGTGGCTTAATTGCTGCAAAAGCTGCAAAAGCTGCAATGGCTGTTGCGGTTGCGCTCCAAGAATTGCAAGAAAATGCATCAGGGAAAACCAAAGAACCCGCGCCAGAATCGTCAGTCACATCAGACAAAAAAGAAGAGGAAACCATATGAACCGCTATCTTGTCTCTGGTTTAATAATAGGTGGTTTGTGTGCCTTGGCTTATGTGCTGACGGCCATTCGCAGTAAAAAAACTCCAGCGCTAGCGGATGTTATTCAAATTGTCCTATCCGGTGTTGGCACACTCGGTGGGTTTAAGATTGCACTGTTTGTCTTGTCTGGTGAGTTTACTGGCTTGATAAAGACTCACTCTCAACAGGCGACGCTCAGTATCTCAGAAGATGATACTGTGTACTTTTTCGTCGGTAGTGTCGCACTTGTATGGGTCTCGGTAGAAACTATCTATCGTCAATTTAAGATACTTTCTTTGGCTTCGCCTAATGCGGTTCAAAAAGTTGAAGGTACGGGGCATGTCGTTGCTCCTCCATCCACTGGGGGTTAAGCTTCAATATTATGCGTATAAGTACCCCTGCACCTAACATCCATTGCACCGGAGCGCACGCCACTGGTTCTGTGGCTTGCAAGTTCACTTTGGCACGCGCCCGGTAAACAGGTTGTTGAACTCTGTGTTTGTCAACTAACTCAACCGAAATGTTGGGTTACTGGAAACTTTGGTATAAGTTCTGACTCATATCTAATTGGGCAATGATTTTTAGCCCTTGCATTTATTTTCCAATGCGTGCTTAACAACACAAACATGTTATTCCAAAGGAGGCCTGCAACCATGTTACAAAGCTACACTCAGTTTCTCTCTAAGTTACTATTCATTTCCTCTCTTTCGTTGGGCGTATTCGCAGATGAAACACCTCCTGCAAACCCTTCTGCATCCGCAGTAAGGGACGCTTATCAACTAGGTCACGAAGAAAAGAATGATGAGAAAAGAAATAACGTCACAGTTGGACAAGTTATAGTTGTCAAAGTAGACAATTTGACAACACTTGTAAATCAATCAAATTGTCGTGAAAGCGTTAAAACGGTTAATGGCTGTACGCAACAGGACATTGCGCTATTTCTGGATCATCGCAAACTGAAAGGTATCGCTCCCGAAGTCATTGATGAAACGAAAAACTTGCTACAATTTCATCTCAAACATAGCGCCGATACAGCCGAAGCGTGGTCAGATTTACTGGGAGCCGCCGATTGGAAAAGTGCAAAGGATTTTTATCAACGTGCGGTCGAAGTCAGTGTCGGTTTGGAAAATGGTTCGCCAATTCCAACTGATGTTAAGGGTGAGCTTTTTAAGATAAACCGCGGCAGTCAGAATTTATTTTGGGGCAGCACAGTATGCTTTCTCATCTTACTTATCCTGACCATCTGGCTTGCTCGCAGCAGCGACATATTGCGCGATGCCGGCCCGCAGCCCGATCCCACTGATAAGACGAAACGCAAACCATACAGTTTAGCGCGGTGTCAAATGGCGCTTTGGTTTTTTCTTATCGTCGCTTCATTCATCAGTATCTTAATCGTTATAAGCGCGCAAGACACCATCACATCAGGTGTTCTGGCCTTGATGGGAATAGGCGCAGGCACGGCGCTCGGCGCAGCGATTATTGATGTGAGCAAAACCAATGTTGCGGCAGAAAATGTTGGGCGTCTCAGCGAAAGTTTTTTGGAAGACCTTCTGACTGATGCGAATGGTTACAGCTTTCATCGCTTTCAGATGTTCGTGTGGACAATTGTTTTGGCGGGCATGTTTATTTATTCCGTGTGGAGTCGCTTAGCGATGCCAGATTTCAGCGCCACATTACTGGCATTGCAAGGCATCAGCGCTGGCACTTATCTGGGATTCAAAATTCCCGAACAACACTGAAGAACGGGATAACTTGCAAACAAATTATTTGTAATGTAACTCTTCCCGCTCTGCGTCTTGATATTTTACAGTGCGAGCAATGCCGGACACTTACTTGTTGCGCACGGCGTTTGTAATGTACGCGTGCCGTCATTGCGTGGTGAATGATTGGGGCGACTACGCCGCTCCGCGTTTCTTTCACCGCGTCACCTAACATCCACTGCACCGGAGCGCGCGCCGCGAGTGCTTTGATTACCCCCAACGTTACAGCGTGCGCCCGGTGAACAGGTTGTTCGGTAATTGAATCGCAAATATAAGGAAGCCATTATGGACATTAGAGACTGGTCAACCCTTATTGGTTTAGTTAGCACTCTAGGTTTAGGGATATACAACTTTTATATGGGACAAAAGAGTGCTCAACGTTCAAGTGTTGTGGGGGCTGTTACGGCCCAGCGCATTAAATGGGGAGCAGAGATACAGGACTTAGTTGCCTCATTTTGCGGGACTGCCCATTACTGGCGCTTTTCAACTGTCAAAAATAGCGATGAAGAGCGAAAGAAGATAGAAGAGATTGATCGGCTTAGACACCTTATCGCACTCAAGTTGTGCGAACGCACTGGAATTGAACTTGAAATAGAAATTCTTGTTGGCGAAATTGTGTCTATGAGTTCTCGGCACAAAGATGTTTGCGACGACGATTATCGCGAAGCCTTGAGCAAGCTTGTACTTAAAACACAAGAACTGCTACGGAAAAATTGGGACAGCATCACATATGAGGCCCAAAATGGGATGCTTGCTACAAGTGACGTACCTGGCTTACCGGCTCTAAAAAGTAGTAAAAAGGCATTAAATGATCAATAAATCACCTAACATCCATTGCACCAGAGCGCCCCCCACGTCGCGTCCGTGTTTGACGGTCACAGGCGTGCGCCCGGTGAACAAGTTGTTAGGCGCGAATGTATGTGAAGACAGTAATCAACAGGAAATACTTTAAATAAGTAGGAAGAGGGATATGCTATGAGCTGGCTACTGAAAATAGGAAATAGATTGATTGCGTATTCTGTTTGATTTTGAAATTAAATGAGTATGAATAGCGTTTCGTACCGCATTCATCAGAAATGAGTAATTCGTGGTCGTCCTGCCTTTGAGGCTAAGCACTTCCGCGATAACCAGTGACTCTGTCACCAATCCACAACTACGGAGGTTCAAATGAACAGGAAGAAAAAAACAGTGATTCCAAGTGAAGCCGAAAACAAGAGCATCATGGAGGTGGTGCGTTCAGCACAAGATCGGACTGACGATCCGCTATTTGTTCCACATATCGAGGCTTTGGAACTTGCCGCCGAGTCTTTATCCCCCGACAAAGATAAGTACTCTGCATTGCTTGAGTCTATTTGTGGGGTTGCAGACGATTCTCAACCGGTCGAGCAATATGACGGTACTTTGGGCGTCACTGCCGCTTTCGTTGCCGCGCACCAATCCGCTGCCTGTCAAGTGCAGTGGAACAACAATCTCGCCTCGGTCTACACCAACCCAGGCAATGTCTCAGGCGTGCGCTGGGGAAGCGGCACGATGATCTCAGACGATCTGTTTCTGACCTGTGGGCACCTCTTTGATCAGACTGGCGGCGGTTGGGAGCGACCGCGCGTCAACGGTACGACCAATATCATTTCGCCGCAGGAAATCGCCAAGAACATGCATCTTAACTTCAACTTTCAAGTTGATCCGGCTGGCACTCTGCGTGCCGAGCAGAGTTTCCCTATCCTTGAGTTGATCGAATACCGCCTGGGCGGGGTGGACATGTCGGTGTGCCGAATTGGTGGTAATCCAGGCGCAATCTTTGGCCGCGCGACGCTCTCTCCTACCGATGCAGCCCCACCCGATATGCTCTGCATCATCGGTCACCCGGCTGGCCAGCCCAAGCGCATTGAAGCTGGGCCGACGACCCTGATCAGCGGCAATCAGATTCAGTACAACGATATTGACACATTGGGCGGTAATTCCGGCTCGGGCATCTTGCGCGCCAGCGACGGGCGGTTTGTCGGTATCCATACCAATGGCGGCTGCACCGCAGCTAGTCCGGCTGGGGGTGGTAGCAATTTCGGCCAACGGATCGCTGCCGTGATCGCTGCCTCGCCTACGCTCCAAGCTCTTCTCCGTCCAAAATTTAAAGTGTTGGACGACCGCAAGCCGGTATTGGATAAGCCGGTATTGGATAATCCGAGGACTCTAAAATTCCGGGATGATTTGAATCCGAAGCCGGTATTGGATAAGCCAGTATTGGATAGTCCGAGAACGCTAAAATTCCGGGATGACATCAAAATACCAGGGCTAGACAAACGGCCGGGTATTGAAGGTAAAGCTCATGGTTTCGATAACAAGCCCGGACTTGATGATCCCGGTATCTTCGATCCTGGTCGTGTCAGGCACGAGGCGCAGCCAGTGAGGCCATTCATCCTTTCCATTCCACACCATTCCAATTTGTGGCAGGGCGGGACTCAACAAGGCGGCAACGAACAGGCAGAAATCGAAGCCACTCTCATGGAGTACGAACAGGCCATGGCGGCAGGCGAGAGTGAACTTCGGCAACTTGATAGCGAGTATCGCGAATTGCTGGCATATTATGAATCGCTTGTGCAGGGAGGTCAGTCAAGATGATCCTGATCATCTCTCATCTTGCTGATGAACACGCGACCGAGGTACTCAAACACCTCGGTCGCACTGGTGCAAACTTTCTGCTGTTTGACACAGCGCGGTTCCCCCGCGAGATCAGGCTAAATATCGGCCACCGGACTTACGCACGCTCAACGCTTTCCGCAGTGGTTGACGGAGTTCAGCGCGACCTTACGACGGTCAAAACGGTATGGTGGCGGAGGCCGCAGCCTTTTGGGATCGACAAGACGATGACTGGCGGCGACGACCGTAACTTCGCTTTTGGTGAATGCCAAGCTGCGATCATGGGGCTGTGGTCATGTCTCGATGCCCACTGGATCAATAATCCTGAACATGATGAGGTCGCAGCGCGCAAGGCCTATCAACTAAAAGTAGCGGCGGGGCTGGGACTCAGAATACCGCGAACGCTCATTACCAATGATCCTCTAGAGGCGGCGGCGTTTATCGATAGAGAGGGAGCGAATGGGACAATCTATAAGGCCTTTTCAGCGACCGAACGTGCCTGGCGTGAGACAAGGCTATTAAAACCCGAAGAACGCGCGCAGCTTGATGCAGTGCAGTTTGCGCCAGTCATTTTCCAAGAGCATATTAAGGCCGACATTGATCTGCGCATCACGGTAATTGGCGAAGAAATCTTCCCCGCTGAAATCCTCTCAGGTGAGACTGACTATCACGTAGACTTTCGCATGACAATGCATGTTGCCCCTATCCGAGCGCATGTCTTGCCAGACGAAATTGTCGCCAAGCTACACGCATTTATGGGAGCACTCGGCCTCATCTATGGAGCAATTGACATGCGGCTCACGCCAGAAGGAGAGTATGTCTTCCTTGAGGTCAATCCCGCTGGTCAATGGTTGTTCATTGAGCAACGAACCGGCCAGCCGATTACGGCAGCACTTGTTGAGCGTTTATTGAAAACTGACCGAGCAGCAAAGTCCTCTCAAAGTGTGAGGTGAAGTGAAGTCAGAAAGAAAAGACACTTGATTTCTTGAAAACGCGCCTAACATCTATGGCACCGGAGCGTGCGCCATCGGTCGTGTGGTTTTCGAGTGTGCTTGGGCGTGCACCCCGTGAATACCATGTTGGGTTCTGCCTGATCAGCAGCACCGGTCGAGCGGCTGAAACGCGGTATTAGGCGGCTATCGTTTGAAACAGATGCGACGATAGTAGAAACGCTTAGACAAAGCATCTCTTAAGTTAAGGAGGTTTGCACTATGTTGAATCGTTTGGACAGCTTTTTCATCAAGGTCGCAACAGCGGGAGACTTTTTCTCCATAGATTTTGACCGTCAATTCCCCCCAGGGTAACAGTCAAGCCTACCCCCTACGATCCAGTGGAGCGGCGCTATTGCGCCGCCCGCTTCACTTGGTCGTTGGGCATGTTCCAGACTCGACGAGCTTTGATAATTCAAGGCTCATGATAACGGAGTTTGGTTGTTCGTGAGCGGTGCGTTACCTAAATCGCTCAACGATGGTTGTCCTTGACTTCCAAGGTTACAGGCGCGGCACGGTGAACGTGGCGTTAGTTTTCACAGGACAGACGGTGCGACTCGACGATTAGCGTTCGGCACCACATAACATGAGGGTACAGATGAACGTGATTATTTTTGGCGCCTCTGGGGCAACCGGCCGTCTCGTAGTCGAGTCTGCGCTGTCTGCGGGACACTTCGTCACAGCCTTTGTGCGTGACTCGAAGCGTTTGCCGATGGTCCATTCACGCCTTCGTCTCATCGAAGGCGACGCAATGGATCCCGCCTCTGTCGCATCGGCGCTTCAAGGCCAAGAAGCAGCTCTTTGCACCCTCGGAACCATGCCCGAGGGGAAGCCAGACTTGAAGCGCCGGCAACCCGGCGTCCCCGTCTGTTCAGTGGGAACCAAGAACATCCTTACTGCAATGGGCTCCAGCGGCTGTAGCCGACTCGTGATCGAGAGTTCCGCGAGCGTCGGGGACAGCTACGGTACAGCGCTGCTGGGTGCAGGTTTCATCGTTCGGTTGGCACTCAAGCAGGTCATGGCAGACAAGGAACTTCAAGAAGCCTCAACCAGGGAGAGTGCCTGCGACTGGACGATCCTTCGGCCAGTAAAGTTGACCAATACACCTGCCAAGGGAAGCTTGAAGGCAGGTGTTGACCTTCGTTGGAGCATCGCCTCCAAGGCTACACGCGCCGACGTAGCCAACTACATGGTGAACGTGCTGACGGACAGGGACACATACCGAAAGGCCATTACGCTCAGAAATTAGGGCAGCGCGGGGCGCTGGGTGAAACCCCTCGCGGAGCGCCAACGGCAGGCCACCAGGCCCGGGCTGGCGGTACGCGGTACATTTCTCCTGCCGTCGTCGCCCGCTTAGCTCGAACGGCAGGATTTTTGGCAAACACCATGAACACAGTCGCATTCATCTGTTTTGCGAATATTTGCCGCAGCCCGATGGCGCACGCGATATTTGAAGCCGAGGCGCGTAAGCGGGGCTTGGTTGTCGAAGTGTTGTCCGCCGGAATCTCGCCTGGCTTTGAGGGGACGATGGCCGCCATGGAGGCGCGGCTCACGTGTGAGCATCACGGCACTCCGATGTCCAAGCTCCTGGCCGATCATGTCACGAGCATCGACATTTCTTGCGCCAAGCGTGTCTTTGCGATGGAGTCAGTTCACATTGCAGCCCTGTTGGCAGACTCGACACTCGCCTCGAACCGATTTAGTTTGATTGGAGATTTCGATCCGATGCAGCGAGGCGCAGAGATTAATGATCCGATCGGACAGGATGCCGCTGCCTTCGACCGCTGCTATAGGCGGCTTCGCGATTGCATCATCCGCTACCTGGAGACCACGCATGACTTCGACGACACCTAGCCATGCGCTATGGCGAGCGGCGGCGGGCTATCGCGGTTGCAAGCAGAGCGCCTCATGGCCGCCGTTACTGAGCTTGGGTTGTTCGGTAGTTAATTTCGAGCCAGCAGTTAGGTATTTTGGGTAGTGGAAAAGGCATGGAGCTAGAAATATCGAAGAGCCAAAAGTCCTCCGATACAAAGAAAAGTATAGCGTCGAACGCCAAACCCTCGTGTCTCAAACCTATCAGGAGCGTAATAGCTCGCGCTCGGTGGGACACATCTTTAGCATTAGCAACTGGCTCAAAAAAAGCTCTAACCGTGATGCGCCCTTACTGCGTGCGGGCTTCTGCATTGTTCGCCCTTCATTTTTGGTTCGGTATACTGCTGGTCAAAACCAAATTTCCACCTGCATCAAGTTCCCCCACCCAACCGTTCTCAATCATCGTCGTCGAGCCGTACTCAATGACTAATCCGCCATCAGGAATCAGCGCGCCTGACTTCAATTTAATTCGATCAAATAAATCCATTTTCGACTTTCGCCCTGCCTGCCAGATTTCGATTTTGGTTTCAGGTTTGGCGAGGTGTTTTTTGGATTTATATTTTTGCAATTGTGGCTTATTGGTAGCTCCGATGGCGCGGAGGTGAAGATTCACAATTTCAATTTTGGCTTCAGGATTGGAATGTCCATAACGGCTTTGATGCAACTCATGAAAGGCAAGCTCTGCCTGCTTCCAATCATCGTGAAATTCAATGTCCAACTCGAACGATTGTCCTTGATAGCGGAGTGCCAGTGAGCGCTTAAACGTCAATAAAGACAGAGCGATTCCCTCACTCTTCATTTCTTTTTGGGCTTGTTTTTTAAGGCCAGAAAATAAATTTACCAACTCACGATTTTTAATGCTGGCTCCACTCAGCATGACAGTTTTTCGATAATCTTTGATGACATCGGCGAGCAAAACGCCGAGCGCCGAAAACGCTCCCGGATAAGCGGGAATCAGAATTCGCTTGATCTTCAACGCCTCCGCCAGCGCACACGCATGCAATCCGCCTGCGCCTCCAAAACTCACCAAAGTAAATAACCGCGTATCGAATCCGCGCTCCAATGACACCAGGCGCAAAGCCCTTTCCATATTGGCGTTCGCCACTTTGATAATACCTTCAGCCGCTTGATAGCGATCAATTTTTCGTGAACTGAATTTCGACATTTTTCGCGCTAAATCATCCAAAGATTTTTCGGCTCGCTCACGATGAAGCGGCATCGCGCCACCTAATAAATTAGTGGCTCCAAATCGCCCTAGCACGACATTGGCATCGGTAACAGTTGGTAGAATTCCCTTCCCGTAACAAGCTGGCCCTGGATTCGCTCCGGCGGATTCCGGCCCGACGTGCAACGCACCACCCCCATCAACCAAGGCGATGGAGCCGCCACCCGCGCCAACGGTATGAATATCCAACACCGGCACCGCAATCGGCAATTCAGTAATTTTTGCTTCACTCGTCGTTTTCGCTGCGCCTTGACATAACGCGACATCCGTCGAAGTTCCGCCCATATCAAAAGTCAAAATATCATCGTAGCCCGCGAGAGATGCAATGCGCTGCGCAGCGACTAAGCCACCAGCAGGGCCGGAAAGAATCGTTCGGACAGGCTCAGACGAAGCCGTCTCCACCGAAATTGATCCGCCCGAAGATTGCATGACACGTAATGAAACCGGCCTCTCCAACTGCTTCAACTGTGTCTGTAGATTATTGAGATAACGGCTGACCAGCGGTGCGATGTAGGCATTAACGACGACGGTTGAAGTTCGTTCGTATTCACGATATTCCGGCAAAATTCGATGCGAAATTGAAAGTGGAATATTTAAGGCGACTAAGGCCTCAGCCATCACGATCTCGTGCGCAGGATTCACAAACGAGAAAAGTAAGGAAATTGCAACAGATTCGACGCGAGCCTGCCTTAGTTTTTTCACGAGCGCAACGAGGTCTTTGACCTGGAGGTTCTCAATGACTTCTGCATCTGCACCAATTCTTTCTCGAATGCCAAAACGCAGTCCTGACGGAATTAACGGAGGAAGTTTTTGGGCGGAGAAATTGTAAATATCCGGTCGGTTCTGCCGTCCGATTTCAATGACATCTTCAAAGCCAGCGGTCGTAATCAAAGCTGACCGTGCGCCTTTACGCTCCAGCAAAGCATTCGTTGCCACCGTAGTCCCGTGAGAAATTTCCAGCGCCGCTCCTGCGCCATCCAGTTCATTGAGAATTTTCATGATTCCTTCCAGAATTGCTATTGAAGGATTGTGCGGCGTAGACGGAACTTTAAAGCTCAACAACTGAGCATCTTTAATGGCAATGAAGTCGGTGAACGTTCCGCCCGTGTCCACGCCGATGCGAAGAATGGTTGGAATTAATTTTTTTTGTGATGGCATGAAAAAATAATGAAACCTCTGCTCAATTGCCGCGTTGAAGAAAATATCGGCAATGTCAGCGCTTTGGGAGAGCTTAAAGCGAAGAGCGCTACGATTTAGATTTTTCGCTTCGATTGATGAAGCACACATCTTAACCTCACAACCCTGTTAAGACTAATTTGAATAGCCGGAGTCGCCAGAGACATTTATGACAGGCGATTCTCAAACTTTGGACGATCACACACTTAGGAGCTTTATTTACATGAAAACCAATACCCTCAAAGTCTTATTTCTTTCCGCTTGCTTAATTATTGTTGGCGTTGCGGCGCAGGCACAAGGTAAAAAGAAAGGCGAAACAATTACTACGGCGCCAAAACTCGTTGTCACGAAATTAAAAGTGAGTGAAGGCGAATCGTTTGACGTACGAGGCAAAGCTACTTTTGTCCTCGCGGCAGTCAACTCGGATGATTCTTTGACGGGAACCATCACGTACACTTTACCAGAAGACGCCAGAGCCAAAATTGCACAAATCACTGGCAAACCAGTCGCGCAGGTTCCTACTACGATCACGCAGGCAGAAGTCAACGGTAATTTCCAGAAATTGACTGAATGCCCGGTGTTGCATGTTGATTTCAGTGCGATGGATTTAGTCGTCGCCGGAGCCAAAGTTCACTTCAATCGCTTCACGGTGGATATTTCCGACTCAGGACGTGAAATCACGATGCTGGCCTGCAAAATGGCAGTCCAGATTAATGTTGCTCGTCAACGTCGCGGCATCATCCGTCGGATAAATGAAATCATCAATGGTATCGAGCCTGACGCTCAAGCTGGAAACTAAAAATTCCGGCGAATAGGTCGCGCTAACCTATCATTCAAATGCGGGCGCAGTTCAATTCAAACTGTTGCCCGCATTTTCTACTTCTCTGAGAGCTGCTGATAGCGTATCCTTCCAGAATTGGGGGAGTAAATTTTGACTAAGCAAATCATCTTTTCAATCATCTTGGTTCTTGCCAGCCTAGTAGTGGCTCAGGCGCAATCACAAATTGCGATGCCGATGCCGAAAGCGCCGGTCAATCCGCCTGACCTGACAGGAGAAGTGTTACGGATCAATGGAGAATTTCGCTTAGTTATTTCCAATAACGACGAAACCCGAGCGTTTACCGGTCTGGTACGCTTATGCTTTAATTATCAGGCAGAAAATCCTATTTTTTCCAGCTTCAATATTACTGTCGGGCCGCAACAAAATGTCGTCGCGGCGGTACGTCCAAATGGTAGCAACGGCGATCAATATTTGATGATCGTGACTTATCCAAACGGCAAAGTCATCATTCACAAAATTGCGAATTCCAAAGCGAGCTTCGACACGACCTTGCTCGTCACCAATAACGCTCCGTCGC
>JAYVRW010000292.1:0-4068 GCA_043775925.1 Blastocatellia bacterium | reverse complement strand
CCCTGTTTGCGGGCAGCGAGCAAGCCGCGCACGATTTTAGGAATTAAATCACTGTTGGGCTGGTCAGTAATCAGCGCTTCCAGCAGGATGCCATCAGTCCGACGATCAGACGCGAGCAGCAGATGCGCACCGTCTTTGTAGCTGGAAGTGAAATGAGCTGTCGCCGCAGTTTCTTCGACGCGATTGTTGATGAGCTTGCGAATTGCTGCGACTTGCAGAGCTGAATTTTTATCACCAGAAAGCACAGGCAAAATCCATCCCAACGTTTCCAGCGAGAAATTATTAAGGTCTTCGCCAGCGATCAACCTTCGCGCCAAGGAACGGTGCAATTCAAATTCCTGTGGAGCCAGCCGATTTTTGACATACAGCGAATACGCAATCAAGGCGCGACGCGCTGCAATTCCATAATCGGCAGGAATGTGCGCTTCGATATTTCGCAAATACACGTGAGCGCTATCGAGCATTTTTTTCGGGACGGCAAAACCTTTTTCCTGTGCTCGCTGGAGCGCATGCGTGATGTGAATTCCGAGGTACGGCCAGGATTTTTCGCCGCGCTTCCAGAAGGCAAATCCGCCATCGGCGTTTTGCATGCCTTCCAGTTTTTTGAGGTCGCGGGCGACAGCGGATTCAAGCTCTTGTGCCGAGGGCAAACCTTTGGCATCGAACGCTGACAGCACATCGCGTAGCGCCGCTACGGCTAAAATCCGTGAAGAAATTTGCTCAGAACATTCATACGGATAGCTGGTCAAATATAGCACCGCATCCGTCAACGCTTGCAGTTGCGTAGATGAAGTTGTGATTTCCAAACCTCCAAATTCTTTGAAAACATTCGCCGGAGTTTTGAATGGTTGGATGATCGCGCCTTCGTCCAATTCTCCGTAGGTCGCAAATGCTTCCGTTGTTACCGGAGTCCAGACAGGTAAAGAAACTTCAGCGGCGTCGGCATAATTTTGGTTATTGATTTTCGTCGTGGCAGCGATTTGAAAATGTGCTGTGCCGGGTTTGTTCGTCGTCGCAGGGAACCGAATTTCTACGCGATCATTCGCCGGAATCGTGACTCGTTTCCCCGTACAACAAACTGTCAGTTTGTTACTTTTTTTCAGTTCTGGAGAGTCACTCAAAAACCGAACCGACTCCTCAATATCTCTGACCGCCACCTCAACCGTCAGAATTTGATCCGTCTGATTTTGCAGAACAATTGGCAATTCAAATTGATCGCCAAAATTCAAAAACCTCGGAGCCGAAGGACGAATCATCAACGGCATCTGCGCCGTGATGGAAGATTCTCCCGTGCCAAATTTTTTCGCTCCGTCCGTAGCAACAACCATCACGCGATACCGCGTCAGGCTGTCGGGCAATTTTATTTTGATGGAAGCTTTACCGTTCGTGTCGGTGATGACAGAAGAAGCGAAGGCAGCGAGTGGATTGAAATTGACGCGAGCATGGATTGGTTTATTAACCCCACTCCCTGCGCCGTCGCCTCCCCCAGCATTACCTGTACCACCGGGGACACCACTCATCTTTGGTATACTATCGCCTTTACGATAGATGCTTACAACTTGGTTATCATCAAAGTTGAGTGAGTTTGATAGTGATCTCAGTTGTCTGGCAACTGGTTTGGGTGATGGTGATGGTGCTGGAAATTTATCTTTTCTTCTCAGTTCTCGCTCATTCGCCAGTACCAATTGATCGCGCTGATGCTGGTCTTCGACTTCCGCTTCTCGTTCTGGATAAAATGAACTCAGAGGATCACTCAGCTTGTAATCGCTCAACGCCAGAATTGCTTCGTCAACGACGACGAGCGTAGTTTCACTGTTCGCCAGAGCTTTGCCTGTATCGTCTTTGACTTCGAGATCAATTGTAGTCTCTCCTCCCGGCGCAAGCGATTTAATTCTGGGTGTCGCCGTTACATTTAATTTTCGAGTAAGTGGTGGAATGGTTAGATTGATATTTCCACTCGCAAAGGCAGGACGCTTCGGCAATTTCGCATTGCTTTTTTCTTCACCCCGAAGCGTAGCTCCGACCAAATCTACCTGCACAAAAATGTTTGGCGTCCAATTTTCCTGAATTGGAATTTTCAAGGTATAGCTGCTGGAATTCATTGTGAAGCGTTCCGTTTCTACGATGCCGGAACGCCGCAAAGTCATCACGGCTTCAGCCGGAAAGAAGGGAGCCTGAACTAAAATTTCGGCGGTGTCCCCGGCGTGAAATTCTTGTTGGTTGGGGATAAGGTTGACCGTTTCTTTTTCGACTTCATCGTTGTGCGGGATTTTTCCTCCCGCAACCCATAACTCAAGTTCACTTGAATTCAGCCGTTCTTTGTCATCCCGAATGGTAGCGGTGATGCGATACGATCCACCTGATTTTACAGGGAATTTGAACGGTATCGCTTCATTCGCTGATGTTAGCGTGAATTCCTGCAGGTTCTTTTCTTCTTCGATCCATTCGCCTTTTTGGTAAGTCGAATCAAGCAAGACCGCACGAATTTTTATCTCACGTCCGCTGATGGCTTGGCCGTTCAAATCTGTCACGATAGCTTGTCCGGTCAACGGTTCGCCTTCCTGCACAAAGGTGCGATCTGCGCGTAAGCCCACATACAAATCTGAAGCATGCACCAGCAACGTAGAAGATGCTGCCCATTGTTGACGATTGACATCGGTGACTACGGCTTCGGCTTTGATGGATTGTGGACGCGAAGAATCAACCGAATCAAAATCAATGTGCAAATGATGCTTGCCGTCGGCTCCAGTTTTTGAATTGAAAATCTGGACGTTTGGTGCTTCGTAGTTGTAACGATGCGACCACCACGGCGTCCATTTTCCAAACGTAAATTCATCACGATTCGACGGTGTAAAATTTGTTGGAGTTGCTGTCACGGTCCATTTTGTTTCGGCGTCAGAAAGTCCTCCGCCGGCGTAATACGCTGCATTGACACTGAGGTCAGCGCTGCCTCCGACGATGCTGGTTGCGGAGTTGATTGACGTTGTAGCTTCGTATTCAGGACGGCGAAATTCCTGCACTTGAAAGTGATGATACGATTTACCAGAAGACAAAATTTCCAGTTCAAGCTGAGCGTTTCCGAGGTTGATATTGTCAGGCAATTTACAAGCCAGATCGAACGCTCCGTACTCATTGATGGAGAGTTGTCCTTTGGCAATTTCGTTGCTGCGACTGTCTTTGAGCGAGTAATAGATTTTGTAATCACCCTTCGATGCAGCTTCGACATCACCATTTTTTGAAATGCCCACACGACGAATGTAGCCTTTAAAATGTACTTCTTCGCCAGGGCGGTACATTCCACGATCATCAAACACATGCCAGCGGATTTGACTGGTTGGATTGGTTGTAACGCCATTTGAATTTCTTCTGTAATAGTTAGTTTCAGCGGGGAGAATGACGCTGTCGTCGCCTTTGCGTGCCAGCAAAATTTGATCTTTCGGATTTTCTGAAATGCCATCCTGAAGTGCAATTTTGGCTAAGCCATTCGCTCTGGTCAGGTCAGAAGCCTGAGCTTTGGCACCTTCAAGAATACTGAATTTAGTGTCAGCAAGTGGCTTTCCATCTTTTAAGGAAGTTGCCCATCCAATCACCTCAGTACGGTCGGCAAACGCATCCAATCCGATATTGGTGGATTGCAGCCAGACGATTGCTTCCTCCTCATTATTTTGTGAGTCTGGTGTGACAATTAGAACTACGTGACCATAGCCATTTTTCAACGCTGGAGAAAGATCAATGCGCGTTTCGATAACTTCTTCGGGCTTGGCATTAAGGTGAATCAGGCGCGAGAAAACCTTTTGCCCGGGTGGCTTGGCAGGCTTATTGTTATTTCGTTTTTCTGTAAATTCCTGAAACTGTGAATACTGTTCCGGCTGAACGGAATACATCGCTACGTGTAGAGATTTGTGGTTGATGCTGTAATAAGAAATTGAGCGCGAGCCGTACGGATCAAGTGTGTGCAATCCGTTCCATAGACCGGAAAAATTTGGATCGGAACGACCAACACGAAAAGTTAGTGGGGCATTGGCTCCGAGCTTTTGTCCGAATCCGTCTTTCAAATTTGGAGAAAGA
>JAYVRW010000291.1:0-54023 GCA_043775925.1 Blastocatellia bacterium | reverse complement strand
CGGTCTCTGATTTACTCGCCGCCGGGAGCGTCCTGAAAGTCGGCGGCGTCATCACCGTCACCATCCCGGTCACCATCAATGCCGGCGCCACTGGCAGTCTCAGCAATCAAGCCAAAGGCACTGGTACGGAATTACTGGCTGCTGGCGTGCTCACCGACAATGCTGGTGCGACCGCTGATTTGCCCGCCACGGTTACAGGTGCTCCATACAATTTAACTATTCCCGCGACTTCCGTCGCGCAGACGATTACTGCCACCCTTGATCCCACCACTGTCACGGTTGCCGCTGTCGCCACATACAGTTTGGGCGGTAAGGTATTTGAAGATGTCAACTACGGCGGTGGAGCCGGACGCGATTTAGCCACTTCAAGCGGCGTGGTTCGTCCAAATGCCACCGTCGAACTTTATAACGCTACGGGCGCGTATGTCAGTTCCACCACGACCAATGCCACTGGCGATTATTCCTTCACGGGCTTAACTGCTGGCAATTACACCGTTCGTGTCGTGAATTCATCCGTCACCTCTTCACGTTCAGGTTATGTCGCCGGACTGCTGCCCGTGCAGACTTTCCGCACCAATGCCAGCACCGGAACGGCGGTCGCGGATACCGCCAGAGTTGGCGGCGAAGCGCCTGACCTTCAGGATGCGGCCGCCAATACCACCAGTGCCTCCTTGTCATCGTTGACGACCTTAGTCACCGCCACCCAATCCATCACTCCCGTCACACTCAGCGCGACCAATGTCACCGGACTGGATTTCGGCTTCAACTTCGACACCATTGTCAACAAATACGACACTGGACAAGGTTCATTGCGCCAATTCATCACCAATTCAAACGCTCTGACGAATGCTGGTCTTGCGCAAGTGGGACAAACTTCCGGCAAAGAAGTGTCAATCTTTATGATTCCTGATGGCGTGGCTCACGCCGGATTGCGATCTGGTTTGACGAGTGGAATTAATGGAACGGGCGGAAACACTAGTGCGGCAGTAATTACATTAGCATCAGCCTTGCCAGTCATCTCAGATTCAAATACCTCGATTGATGCGACCACGCAAACTGTCAATGTTGGCAACACGAATGCTGGAACAGTTGGCACAGGCGGAACGGTTGGCGTTGACGGATTGAGTCTTTCAACCATTCCTAAGCCTGAAATTGTGATAGCGATGTCAGATACGATAATGTATGTAGATGGTAGCAACGTCTTTATGAAAGGATTTGCGTTTTACGATAGCAGTTTCTATGGAGTTATAGCTAACGCATCGGCAACCAACGGACAATATCAACAACTATTTGCTGGAACCCTGGCAGACGGTTCAAATCCTGGAGGAGCGTTACAAAACGCTCAAGGCGGATTTTTAATGTATAGTCCTTCATCTTTTTCAAATAATTATTTCGCGTATAACTTTTACGCGGCAGCAATTGCATCGACCGCTGCAGGCAGTCAATTTACTAATAACGAATTTGCTTTTAACGGAACCGACCATGGCAATCATTCGTCGCTTGATGGTGACTTTCTTAGTTTGCAGGCTTCGACAACTGTAACCGGAAATCTTTTCCACGATTACGATTGTAGCGTTTATCCGCCTAACGCCGCCGGCGGATCTTTTATTGAAATCCTTGCCACAACAACAATTCTTAACAATACAATGACAAGGGGTTGCAAGCTTGGCGCATCTGTTGGCAACGACAACTCATTATTGGAAAAGAATATAATCAGCCAGACAACAGGCACTCCGGGGAAACCTGGAGCAGGCATTGTCGTTTTTGGAGGAAGAGGCAATAAAATTAGTCAAAATAGCATCTTTGATAATGCTGGATTGTCCATAGATTATTCGGAAGACAATGTAACAGCAAATAACGGATTATTATTCGGAGCATTCCCAAATAATAATATGGATTATCCAATCGCCACAAGTGCCGTCTTGAGCGGTGGAAATCTAAGTTTGAAAGGCTTCATCGGCATCGCGGGAGTGGGAAATGCCACCTTTGCCAATGCCACCATCGAAATCTTCAAAGCAGATAACTCACCTGCCAATCAAAATGGTGAAGTGATTTCCGGCGATGGATTAAGCCAACCACACGGCGAAGGTATAACCTATTTAGGCTCCATCACCGCCGATGCCAATGGCTTATTCAATACCTCCCTCGCCGTGGCCGGACTCGCCGCAGGTGACGCCATCACGATGACCGCCACCGACAGTCTCGGCAACACCTCGGAATTCAGTGCCGACTTCACCGTGAACTACAATTCCGTCCTTGCCTTCAAATCCGTCAAGCTGACGACCGATGCGGACACCAGCAGTTCCATCACGCCCGGCGATACGCTGACCTACACCTTGCAATATGCCAACACCGGCGTCGTCAATATCAATGCCTTCCAGATCAATGATGCGTTGCCAGCCGGACTCACCAAAGCCGGCGCTATCACCGTCACGCCAACGGGCACGGGAACCGTCGCAACTGCCAATGCTTCCTACACCGGAGCCGCCGCTGGCGCCGTCTCGGATTTACTCGCCGCTGGTGGCGTCCTGAAAATCGGTGGTGTCATCACCGTCACCATCCCGGTCACCATCAATGCCGGCGCCACTGGCAGTCTCAGCAATCAGGCCAAAGGTACAGGTACGGAATTACCGGCCGCTGGTGTGCTTACCGACAATGCTGGCACGACCGCTGATTTACCTGCCACGGTGACCACGGCTCCTTTCAATTTAACTGTTCCTGCGACTTCCGTCTCGCAGACGATTGCCGCGACGATTGACCCCACCACTGTCCCCATTGCCGCCGCCACATTAAGCCTGGGCGGTAAAGTGTTTGAAGATGTCAATTATGGCGGCGGAGCCGGACGCGATTTAGCCACTTCGAGTGGCGTAATTCGTGCGAATGCGAGAGTTGAATTATTTAATTCGGCAGGAAACTTCGTTTCATTTACAACCACAAACGCGACTGGCGATTATTCATTCGCGGGTTTAGCCGGCGGAAATTATACTGTTCGAGTTGTAAATTCAAGCGTAACGTCATCAAGACCGGGTTCAATTGCGGGATTATTGCCTGTTCAAACATATCGAACAAACGCATCAACCGGAACAGCCGTCGCGGATACAGCGAGAGTTGGCGGAGAAACACCAAGTTTAGCAGATGCCGGAAATGGCTCAACAACGCTTGCCGCATTAACGACAGCATCAACAACAGCCGAATCAATTGCTCCGGTAACAGTTGGAGCTTCAAATATTACAGGAGTAGATTTTGGATTCAACTTCGATACGATTGTTAATACTAACGACAGCGGACAAGGCTCGTTGCGTCAATTCATCACAAATTCAAACACTTTAACCAACGCCGGACTTGCCCAAGTCGGGCAAACTGCCGGAAAAGAAACCTCAATCTTTATGATTAGTAATGGCACGGCTGCGGCGGGATTGCGTTCATCGCTTGATTATACAAGTAGCGGTATTGCAACAGTAACATTCACTTCTGCGGGAACGACTATCACGGATAACAATACAGCCGTTGATGGCACGACCCAACCCGGTGCTTCTGCCTCGCCGCGTAATTTGTTAATTCAGGTTTCCGGACCAAGTTTACCTGATGGCACAAATATGTTTGGCATCAACAGTAATAATAATATTGTGCGTGGGCTGACTATCAATATGAATCACTCTTTAGCAGCACTCTATGGCAATATGTTTGCGATAAGAATCAACTCTACCTCTACCGGCAATACAATCCAATGTAACAATATCGGTAGTAATCCTGCCGGAACTGCTCTCGTTGGAAGAATGGGTGCAGGTATCCTCGTCTTTGGTTCTAGTAATCAAATTGGCGGCACAACAGGAGCAGACCGTAATTTAGTAGTTGGTAACTACAAAGGTATTGATTTTAGAAATTCAGCCGCGAGTAACAATACTGTGCAGGGAAATTATATTGGAACAAATATTTCCGGCACGGCAATTCTGGGGCAGATTAGTTCCGGAATTAGATTGGTCAGTGCAGGAAGTAATAATTTAATTGGTGGAACGGCAACCGGTGCAGGTAATTTGATTAGTGGTAACGCGTCAGAAGCCGGAGTTGAAATCAGACTTACCGCAGGCACTACGATTCAAGGGAATTTAATTGGAACTACCGCCGATGGTTTAGCCGGACTTGGCAATACAAACGGACACGGAATAGCAATTATCACCTCAACAAATACCTTAGTTGGTGGAGCAACCGCCACCGCGAGAAATATTGTCAGCGGTAATGTGATAGGGATTGTAATCAATACTAATAGCACCAATAACACTGTGCAGGGTAACTATGTTGGGACTGACATCAATGGCACGAGTGCTATTCCAAACAATCAAGGTTTTTATCTAGCTTCTACCTCAAACAATCAAATTGGTGGTAGCAATTCCGGCGAAGGTAATTTAATTTCAGGAAATACAAATGAAGGTATTTATCTGGACGCATCTGCCAACACAAATACTTTCTATGGCAATTTAATTGGAACTGAAAAAACAGGTGTTTCAGCCTTACCAAACAAATTTGGTGTTTTTGCACTCAATATAGCCTCAGCCGCCTCAAATAACATTATTGGTGGGATCGCTCCCGGACAAAAAAATGTGATTGCCTTTTCAACTGTGACAGGGGTTAATATGGCAAGCGGAACAAATAACACGATTCGTGGTAATTCTATTTTCAAAAATGGTTCATTAGGAATTGATTTAGATTATAATTTGGTCAGCCCAAATAATGGTTCGATTGGTTCAGGAGCAAACAATGGAATAGATTATCCAATTGCAACCAGTGCTGTTTTGAGCGGTGGAAACCTTACTTTGAAGGGTTTTATTGGTAACGCAGGTGCTGGAAATGTAGCGTTTGCCAATGCGACCATTGACATTTACAAAGCGGATAACTCACCAGCCGACCAGGATGGCGAAGTGATTTTAGGCGATGGTTTAAGCAACCCACACGGCGAAGGTAAAACCTATCTTGGAACAATCACTGCCGATGGAAACGGGTTATTTAATTCGAGCTTGGCAGTAACAGGGCTTGCTGCCGGCGATGCAATCACGATGACGGCAACGGATGCAGTCGGAAACACTTCCGAATTTT
Organism: Blastocatellia bacterium; assembly: GCA_043775925.1. Classification (GTDB taxonomy): domain Bacteria; phylum Acidobacteriota; class Blastocatellia; order RBC074; family RBC074; genus JAFDVL01. Next base: position 48,932 of record JAYVRW010000291.1, on the reverse strand, counting down.
CACCCGATTCAACGATTCAAACTTCGACATCAACATTTGAAGCGGTTACCGCCTACAAATCGGTCAAACTAACAACCGATGTCAGCGGAAACAGCGTCGTTGATCCGGGCGATACTTTGACTTACACAATCAACTATCTCAATACGGGTGTCACAAATATCAATAGTTTCCAAGCTAATGACCAAATCCCAACTGGATTGACCTTAGCCGGTGCGCCAACGGTGACAGTTGCCGGAACCGGCACAACGGCAAGCGTTAACGGGAGTTACACGGGCGCAGCGGCAGGCGCAGTCAGTAATTTGCTTTCAGCTGGTGGAGTCCTGAAAGTTGGTGGTGTCATCACCGTCACCATTCCTGTCACCATCAATGCCGGAACTACCGGAATTCTCAGCAATCAGGCAAAAGGCACTGGCACGGAATTACTTGCCGCTGGTGTTCTCACTGACAACGCTGGCGCGACCGCTGACCTCTCGGCGATAATTGCTGCCGCTCCTTACAACTTGACGATTCCCGTCACTTCCGTCTCGCAGACCATCACGGCTTCAGTTGATCCCACCACTTTCACGATTACAGGTCTCCCCCTCGTGACGCTGGTCAAAGCAGTCACGCCCACTGGCGATAAACAACCGGGAACCGATTTGACCTACCAGATCGTCTTCACCAATACAGGTAATGCCGCCGCGCAACAACTCGTGATCTTTGATCCCATCCCGAATGATACGGATTATAAATTAGGGTCTCAAACCATGACGCTGGGGACGACCGGACTCACAATGGTGGCTGAATTCTCCAATGATTTTGTAGCCGCCACACCTGCCACCGCGACTTGGACTTATGTTCCGGTGAGCGGTGGTGGCAGTGCAGACACCGGCTACGACCGCAACGTCAAAGCCGTCAGATGGAGGGTGAGCGCAGGAACGCTAAGTCAAATTTCACCGAACCATACTGGAGAAGTCGGGTTCTCCGTCAAGATTCGGTAACAAGCTTGTCCGAAGAATGAATCGGATATTTTCACAAGTAGGAGAACTGATTACGGGCGCAGCATTGTACTGCGCCCCCTTTTTTTATTTCAGAGTGTAAGGGTTCAGCGCTTCGCGGTCGGCAGAAAGCACGCTGAAGCGTGGACTCTGAACAACGAACCATTTCGGCAACACTAATATTTTTCTTGCCGTCCATTACAACAATTTCATAAGATGACGCTGCTTACCCACAGACTCAGCAGTATTTCTCGCAGCGTTGTCCAAAAACCATTGACGGGTAAGTAACCGACAATCGTTGCCCCTTGATTTGGAGATTGAAAATATGGACATGACCGCCTTAGCCCCGTTGGTTTCGCTCTTACCCGATATTGCCAAATTCATCGTCACCAAAACCGGAGACACCGTTGTTGGCGAAGCCTCAAAAAAGTTGTTTGGCGAAGCGACTGCCAACGGAAAAGCTTTTGTCGAGAAATATTTTTTCAAAGTGATTGACGACGAAGAAGCTGTGAAGGCAGCGGAAGCCGTCATCAACAAACCTGAATCCAATGGCAGCAAAATCACGTTGCAGGAAGAATTAGCCAGAGTCTTAGCCGCACATCCGTCATTGCTGGAAGAATTCAAGCAGTTGCAATCAGGCAACACCGTCATTCAATCCGGTGATCGCAATGTGAATATCGGCGGTAGCAATTCCGGCACGATTATGACGGGCGATAAGAACAAGATTGAGAAATAATTTTGGTAGTGGTGCAATCAGGTGAGGCGGTGTGTCAGTAGCCCGCGCGTCAGCGAGGGCTGCCTCTCAATGGGCGTAGTGCCGAAGCCAGCCCTCCTTCACCGTCGGACTACTGACACATCCCACCCAATTTACCCACTACCTTAATTTTTCTGTAAATACTACGACTCTTGTATTGCGGCTGTGCCGCCTGATGTGCGGTTAGGCTGTGCCTGACCGAAAACGATTCTCTCTGTATTGGGCTACGCCCGGGCGTAGCCCAATACAGAACATTCCCTCGGAAGGTCACAGACCTTCCGCACATCCGGTAGCAAAGCCACAAAGCTCCGCAATTTTACAGGGACAATTACATGACATGGATTTGATATGGAACAACCCAATTCTCACACCACACAATCCGGCAACCGCAACGTCTATGCAGTAAATAATACTGGCGTCATCGTTACTGGCGATGGCAATACGATTTATTTCTCTCCGCAGCGAACCTTACAGATGCGTGCGCCTGTCAGTGATTTCGTTGGACGCGAACGTGAAATAGCCGATCTCGTGAAAGCAATCAGGAACGGCGCCGGCGCGGCGATTGGTGGCATTAAGGGAATGGGTGGTGTCGGCAAAACGGAACTCGCGCTCAAAGTCGCACACGAACTCATGCAAGATTTTCCCGCGCAACTTCGCGTAGATTTACAAGGGACTTCCGACCATCCGACTTCGCCAGAAACTGCGCTCGGCTTCGTCATTCGCGCTTTTTACAAAGATGAAATCAAGTTGCCAGATTCACTTGCCGAACTCACGCAATTGTACCTGCACACGCTCGGCAATAAGCCTGTCCTGCTCCTGCTCGATAATGCGCACAGACCCGAACAGGTACGTCCATTTTTGCCGCCGCCCAATTGCGCATTGCTGATTACGTCGCGGCATCCAATCAAATTGCCGGGGCTGACGCACCTTGATCTGGAAACGCTGCCGCCGGATAAAGCCCGCGAATTATTCAACGCCATCAAGTCCGGCGTAGCTCCTGACATCGCCAATGAAATTTGTAAATTGTGCGGATATTTGCCGCTGGCAATTCGTGCCGCAGCGACGTTGCTCGACGTAGAAATTGATCTTGACGCAGCCGATTACCTGAACGAATTGCGCGATGAGAAAAATCGTCTAAAGGAAATTGAGCGCGTCAACGATGAAGATTTAAGCGTGACGGCTTCGTTCAATCTGAGCTATGCGCGGCTGAGCGAAGCGCAACAGCGCGTGTTTCGCAACCTGTCCGCCTTCCCTGCTTCGTTCGATGCGGCAGCGGCAGAAGCGATTTGCGCAGACGAAAAACACCAGTCCCTCTCTGAATTGCTCAAACGCAGCCTGGTCAATTACAGCCTTGAGACAAAACGCTACCGCCTGCACGACCTCGTGCGCGTGTATGCGAAAGACAAGAGCGCAGAAGGTGAAAACTATACCGCAGAGATGCGGTTTGCTCGGTATTACCTTGTCTTGGCGAGCAATGCCGATGATGAATTTATGGGCAGCAATCACGCACTTCAGCTTGCTGCTATCAAACGATTTGAGACTGAGCGTGAGAACATCTTTGCAGGACAACAATGGGTAGAAAAGCGACTAGCGCAAGATGAGGAAGCCTCACGAATTTGTAATCTGTATGGCTACTCTTTCATTAACCTGATGTACATGCGAATAATACCAAGCGAACGAATTCCGATTATTGGAGCGGCTGTCAAAGCCGCGCAAAAAATCGGCGACCGCGCAAGCGAAGGCGCTCACCTTGGCAACCTTGGTAACATTTATGCCAATCTCGGCGACGTACCCAAAGTTATTTCTTCATACGAGCAGGCACTCATCATCTCACGCGAGATCGGCGACCGTAGAAACGAAGGTATATGGCTCGGCAATCTAGGTATCACGTATGAAAACCTTGGCGACACGCACAAAGCCATTTTCTTTCACGAGCAGGCTCTCGTTATCGCACGTGAGATCGGTGACCGCCGGAGCGAAGGCAATCACCTAGGCAATCTTGGTATCGCCAACAAAAACCTTGGCGACTTACCCTGTGCTATTTCATTTCACGAGCAGGCTCTCATCATCGCACGTGAAATCGGTGACCGTAGCGCCGAAGGCGCTGTTCTCGGCAATCTTGGTATTGCTTACGACAACCTTGGCGACGCGCACAAAGCTATTTCCTTCCACGAGCAAGCTCTCGTTATCACACGTGAGATTGGTGACCATCGAGGCGAAGGTAATAACCTTTGCAATCTTGGTCTTGCTTACGACCATCTCGGCGACCTGTCCCAAGCCATTTCTTTTTACGAGCAGGCAATTCCCATTTCACGTGAGATCGGTGACCGTCGGGGTGAAGGCAATCGTCTTGGTCATCTTGGTCTTGCTTACAACAAGCTTGGGGAACGTAAAAAAGCGATTACCCTCACAGAAGCGGCGTTGAGGATTCATACGGAAATTCAGAGTCCAAGGGCTGAAATCTGGCGCAAGAATTTAGCCAACTTTCGGGGCGAGGAGTAGCTTCTATTCTGGAAACGTTTGTTTCATATCAAAGCCGGAATATTGATTATGGAGCGTGACAGGCTTGTCGCTGTGTTCGCCGAAGATCGTTATCGGTACACCAATGTTTTTGGTAACGAACGAAAAGCTGCGACGGGTCGCAGCACTCCAAAGGCTCCGCCGATAAATTCCAGAATGTAAGAACGTGGCGACCAGTAAATCTCAGGTTAGGAATTAGCCCGCGAAGTCGGGCGGTAGCAAGTAGCCCCGTGCGTGAGCGCGGGGTTGTAAATGCCAGAAAAGATAAGCCCGCGAAGTGGGCGGCAGAATGTCTGTCGCCCACTTCGCGGGCTAAAAAATTATCAACTCGTCACCCCGCGCTTACGCACGGGGCTACTGGCTGACACCTGCGTTGCAGGTTAAGAAAAACCCCCATCACTACTTTCAACCGTAGTGATGGGGGTTTTCGTTTCTCGTACAAAGTTGCGTTACATCAATTACGCAATCGTAATTTCCTTCGCCAGGTACACATCCTGAATGGATTGCAACAACGCAGCGCCTTCTGCCATCGGGCGTTGGAAGGCTTTGCGACCTGAAATCAAGCCCATGCCTCCGGCGCGTTTGTTAATGATCGCAGTCGTGATCGCTTCTTTCAGATCGCTGGCTCCGCTGGAAGCACCACCGGAATTGATTAATCCCGAACGTCCCATATAGCAATTCGCCAACTGGTAGCGCGTCAGGTCAATCGGATGATCGGTGCAGAGTTCGGTGTAGATGCGTTTGTCGGTTTTGCCGTAGGCACTTTCGCCCGTATTCAACGCCAAATATCCGCCGTTATTTTCCGGCAGTTTTTGCTTGATGATGTCGGCTTCGATGGTCACGCCCAGGTGATTCGCCTGTCCGGTTAAATCCGCCGAAACATGAAAATCTTTTTCTTTGGTCTTGAAGGCTTCGTTGCGCAGGTAGCACCACAGCACAGTGTACAGACCTAATTCGTGAGCGCGACGAAAGGCCTGGCTGACTTCAACGATTTGGCGACGCGATTCCTGCGAACCAAAATAAATCGTGGCGCCGATTCCGGTCGCTCCCATATCGAAAGCCTGCTCGACCTGACCAAACATAATTTGATCGAAAGCGTTCGGGTACGACATGAATTCGTTGTGATTCAATTTGACGATGTACGGAATTTTATGCGCGTATTTACGAGCGGTTGAGCCAAGCACGCCCAGCGTCGAAGCGACGGCATTGCATCCGCCTTCGATGGCGAGTTTGACGATATTGGCAGGATCAAAATAAATCGGATTTTTCGCAAAGCTCGCCCCAGCTGAATGTTCGATGCCCTGATCTACGGGCAAAATCGAAACGTAGCCGGTTCCGCCCAGGCGTCCGTGATTGTAGAGTTCCTGCATATTGCGCAGGACGTTCGGCGTCCGATCCGAATCAATCCAGACCCGATCAATAAAATCGGGACCAGGTAAATGAACATCTTCTTTCGCAATGGTTTTGCATTCATGGTTGAGCAAACCATCAGCTTCTGCGCCAAGCAGGTTTTGAATATCTTTGATTTCCACTGAGTATAGCCTCCAAAATTTACGGTCAATTGTTACAATCCAAAATCATAAGTTGCCCGGCTGGTATTTGCAACTTATGAAAATATTAAGACTATAAATAGGATTTATAAGGAATTAAACTGGTCAGAAGATCAAGGGTGCAGTACCCGGAGCAGTAGCGACGCGGGTGGATGGAAAACCAGCTCGCTACGACTCGCCATACGGTATCAACGCCGCGCCATTCCATCGCCATTCAGCTTCCGTGCCTTGCAGATGAACGCCGCCCAGCCATCGGTTAATACCGTTGAGTTGGAGGTTATCAGCACTTCCCGCCACTACAGATTTTCCGGCTTCCGTCAGGCTTAGTTTTTGGGTGAGAAATTCTTTGGTCAATTCTTCGGGAATATCAAAAAAGACTCCATCCTGCGTTTTTAATAACGGTTCGTTGGATTCGCAAAGCCGCTTGACATACAACCACAAGGTCGAATCGCCCATAAACACAGCTTCTTCCTGCGCTTGATCATACTGAAAAATTTGTGACGGCGTGGTTTGCCCATTCGCTACGGCAGCTAAGATTTGACGCTCGGTTCTGGACAATCCATTGAAAGTCGAAGGAAATTGTTCGCAGTGTCTTTGTATCGCTACGCGTAAAAACGGAAGCGCTTTTAGCTCGTTTTCAAGCAAATCACTCAGGTCAATCGGATTTGGAGAAGTGAACGATTGCCACGCATAATGTGCCGTCAGCATTTCTTTTGGTGTCACGCGATGACGCATTGGAAAGAGTGACGCCATCTGCTGCCCGTTCAATTGCCCCAGCCCGTGAAATGGATTGATCCCCGTGAATTCTCCGATACAAATCAGGCTGAGTTTGGTCGCTCCGCGTTGCCGATCATGAAACCAGTCAAGAATTTGGATGAGTTGTAATTGATCGTACAGGTCGTGCTCGAACCACAGAACAATTTCGTCGTGTTCACGAAACGACATCAACAGTTCATCACGTTCAGCGAAGCTGTTTGTAATAACTTCAAGTTCGCCCCAACCTTGCGAAGCCATCCACTTGGCGCGAATCCGGCTGAGCTTCTGCAAAGAAAGTCCTGACGGGACGGGGCCTTCGTGCAGCACATCGCGCCACGCCATGATGCTCCCGGAAAAAACCGCTGACTGAATCAATCCGGCAGCCGAATCACCATTCGTAATGTGAAGCATAAAAACAGACCTATCGGTAATTTACGGCAGCAGGGGAAAAAATGCAGGGGCAAGTCGAACGCGAAATTTATTATGCGAGGCAACTGATCTGAAATCAAGACCGCTTGCGATCCTACCTTGATTGCGGATATATTAGTTTTATTGGCTATAACACGATTACGGAAAAATCCATTATGACAACTAACGAATCAATTACGGCTCAGGCGGCTGAGTTTTCATCGAACGGAATTTCGCTGCAAGGTTATCTGGCGCGTCCGACCAATACCGCCAGCGCACCCGCCATCATCCTGATCCACGAATGGTGGGGATTAAACGACCACATCAAAGATATTGCGCGTCGCTACGCAGCCGAAGGTTTTATTACGGTGGCAGTGGATTTATACGACGGAGTGACGACCAAAGATTCCGGTGAAGCGACCAGGCTCATGAACAGTCTTGATTTCCCGCGAGCGCTCGAACGATTAAAAGCCACGGTAGAATATTTGCGTAATTTGGAAGGCGTGACTTCCGTCGGCGTGACCGGATTTTGTCTGGGTGGAGTCTTAGCTTTGCTGACTGCCTGTCAGAACAAAATTGAGGCGGTAGCTCCGTTTTACGGGATGCCGGACGAACTTTCTGCCATCGCCAACCTGGGCTGCCCGCTGCTGTTTATTGGCGGTGAAAAAGATCAATGGATCACGGTTGAGAAAATGAGTAAACTGACAGAAGCGCTGCAAAATAATAATAAACAGGGAGAAGTCAAAATTTATGCCGGAGCCGATCACGCTTTCTTTAATGATACGCGCCCAGAAGTTTACAGTGCGAATGAGGCGGCGGACGCGTGGAAGCAGGTGCTGGCATTCTTCAAGCAAAATCTTGCCTGAAATCTGAATTTTTTTAGTTACGAATACGACGAAATCGGATATTCTTTATCAGATCGAAGCGGAACGAAAAGGCATCATCAATTAGTCCCCCCACGCCCTTAGAGGTTGCTAACATGACGAATCAAGTCGGTGAACGAAAAGTTCCCGTTCCCATACCATCGCTGGATGAGTCGCTGGCACAGTTGGAAGAAGCATTGGATTTGTTTTCTTCGACTCAGGTCACCTCTCATTCATTAGAGGAAAAAGACGCGGCTGAGATTTCTCCCATTCAAAAAATCCAATTACAAGAAACAGCGATAAAATCAGAAACCACCGTCACCAATAGCGAGAAGGAACTTTTTACTAAAGCGATCAATGAACTGAAAAAATCTACTTCGGCTTCCAGTGACGAAACTATCCCGCAATGGTCAGGCGCAGACGTAGCGTTTGTCGCCGAAGACGAAAATGAAACTCCACGTCGGCGCTTCCCGATCTTTACTGAAGGACAAAAACGGTTGATGTTGATCGGGGTCGTCATGCTGCTGGTTTTCGCAGCGATTGGCTACCTTCTCTGGCAACAACAAAAGAAAGACGAAGCCCACGCGAAGTCCCCAACTTCGGAAGAAATGTATTTAGCGTCCGCCCCTCAAACGAAGACTGAAGATTCGCCCGCTACTCCAACCTCGACTGAAGATCTCCCTGAAACAACATCCGGCACGCCTGATGAATTATTGGGTAATAACGTCCGGCAAATTTTGACCGCTTATAATCCAACGGCAGTTGATTCACGGTACAAAATCACTGTCAAAGATGGAGTCATTACACTGAGTGGCGAAGCGCAGACGCAGATGGAAAAAGAGGGGGCCGAAAATGTTTTGCGCCCCTTGAATGGCATCCAGAAGATCGTCAACAATCTGACTGTTCGCGGCTTGATGGCTGCTGCTTCCCCAGGCAATGTTATGGCGCAAGGCGGCGGAGCCAACACTCCGGTCATGTATCCGATTACGAATCCGGTCGAAGCAAAGCGATTAGAAGAAGCGCTCAAAAAAGAATTAGCCGCAGGTGCTAAAAATGCTGATGAATTAGCCAATAAACTCAATAATTCAAATAGTCAGTTGCGATTATCGCCTCCGCCAGCTCCTGTAGCTCCAGTCGAAACTGTCAAGGCAGACGATTCGGAAGCACGGAAAAAATCTGCTGCTCTGCAAAATGAAGAACTTGCCCGGCAGCGGCAAATCGCCGAAGACAAACTGCGAGAACGTGAAGCGGAAGCTGCCAAAGCTGACGCGGCACGGAAAGCACGAGAGCAAGCACCTCCCGTGGTAGCTGAATTGCGCTCCGGTACGGTGACCTGGGTTGGAACCGTCAAAGGAGTCGAAGATATTGTCATTCGCGGCGCATCAGCTTCGATCAATCATGTTTCCGGCGATGTCGCCAACGGTGTTCGCGCTACTTTCAGCGCACCCATTCCCAATGCTCCCATCAGCGTGCGATTAGTCGCTGCCAGTGGAAAAGCACCCGCCCGTATTGTTCAGCAACCCTCCGCAGCCAATAATTTCACGACCATTGTCCGCGTCGGTAGTGAAGGAAAAAGCGATAACAAACCTCAGACTTTTTCACTCCGCTGGTCAAACCAATAAATCTGCCTGCCAGATATTTTCCCCCTACAACATTGTATTTTTTCAGGTCTTTGATCCTTGGATTTTGGTCTTTGAGTTCCTATGTTAGTAATTTGGCTTCAGCAATTACCGACTTCGAATCAACCTAAATAATTTCAAAACAAAATCAAAGACCAAAAATCAAAGCCCCAAACCCTTAATTTTTTTCCTTCCTATTTGATCGAATTCATTTTTTTCGGTCAGGAAGATGAAGAATCATTCTGAAACTTTCCAGTCAAAATCGAATTGCTATAGTTCTATAAGATTTACGCGAAAGCTCCACCGTAAATTAATTACAGCTAACCTGACCGATTCGGCGAATACCTGAAACATCGCCGTATTGCAAGAATTTTGGAATTATCACCCGATTCGTTTTATTTCACGGCTTACGGCTGAAATGAAAGCTGTAATGCTGACCGGTCTTCGTCTGCCCTTAACGCCGCTGTGGTGGGAGGCTCCCCACCACAACCCAACGTGACGAGGCTTCACACAAAAAAGAAACTAGGGAGCTACTATGAAAAAGAGTTTGGCATTGATTGGATTCCTGCTGGTTTGTTTTTGCTTTTCAACTGCTGTTAAGGCTGATTCCGTGACGATGCAGTTGACGGGTATAACCGGAGCTAATCAAGGTGGATATTATGTTGGCCCGGCTTCGGGAACAGTTGGCGGACTACCAGTTTCAATGGTCTGCATTGATTTTTCGCATCACGTTTCAGTCGGTCAGACCTGGACGGCAACGACGAATTCCTTCACTGATTTGAGCGGCGCACGCTTTGCGGGACAAGCGGATTCATTCACTAAATATCAACAAGTAGCGTGGCTGTTCGATCAATTTGCGGCGAACCCCAATGCGACTGGCGATTTACAATTTGCGATGTGGAGCCTGCTGACTCCCAGTTCGCCTGCCACCGCTGGCTCACTGAGCTGGATCAATTTGGCGAAATCGCAAAATCTTAATAACTATAATTTTTCTAACTTCCGCGTGTATACGCCGACTGACCCAAGCGCAGCCAGCCCGCAGGAATTTATCGCCCGCCTCCCCGCTTCACAAGTTCCCGAACCTGCCAGCCTCGCACTGCTCGGAACCGGACTCGCCGGAGTCGCTGCCATGATGCGCAAGCGTGACCAGAAAAAAGATTCAACGAATAGCTAACAGTTACCAGCCGAAAAAGCACCGAGCCGCTCTGACAATGTATCAGGGCGGCTCGGTTTATTTTTACCTCGACCAATAGACGCCCGCCTGCGATTTCGTTATGATCCTTCCTCTTTACAACTGATCTTGGTGTCAGCCACCTGCGGTAGCGGGTGAGTAGCTTTGGCGATGAATCCACCCGCTACCGCAGGTGGTACTGACACGGAAATTTAATGCCAACGATTGAACTTAAACGGCGCGTCAGATGGGCAGATGCTGATCCAGCGTTACGGATCAATTTCCCGCGCTACTTTGAATATTTTGAAGAAGGTGAAACTGAATTGCTACGCTCGTGTGGCATCGCCTTCGATCATCAGGCAGGATACGGAATGCCGCGTGTCCATTCGGAATGTACTTTCAAAAAGCCGCTGATGCTGGATGCCGAATTTACGATGCGAGCTTCCATTGGTAAGCTGGGACGCAGCTCCATCCGCTACGAATATCAAATCTTTGACACGGCACAGGAATTAGCCGCTGAAGGTTCCATGACTGTCGTCTTCACCAAAGATGGTCAATCACACGAACTTCCGGCTGAATTGCGAGCAGCCTTATCTGACTAAAAAATACAGTGGACTCATCAGAGTAATTCTCAGGAGAAATTATGAAAGCAATTGTCTTACACGAAAAAGGTGAACCGGAAAATCTCAAATACGAAGACGTTCCCGATCTTGAACCCGCTGCCGGACAAGTCGTCGTCAAACTTAAAGCCGCTGCCTTGAATCACCGTGATGTCTGGATTCGCAAAGGGATGTACGCCGGACTGAAATTTCCGGTCATCCTTGGTTCTGACGGAGCCGGGGAAATTGTCGCGCTGGGTGATGACGTGCCCAAAGAATTGCTGGGACAAGCCGTCGTCATCAACCCCGGCATGGATTGGGGCAATGACCCGCGAGTTCAGCATAAATACTTCAAGATTCTTGGACTCCCTGAAGACGGCACTTACGCTGAATATGTTGCCTGTCCTTTTGACTACGCCCACCTCAAACCTGCGTCGCTCAGTTGGGAAGAAGCAGCAGCGCTACCATTGGCTGGATTAACAGCCTACCGCGCAGTCGTCACCCGCGCCCGTGTCAAAGCCGGAGACAATGTTTTAGTCACCGGAATCGGTGGTGGAGTCTCGGCGTTCGCCATGCAAATCGCCATGCAACTCGGCGCAAAAGTTTTTGTGACTTCAGGCAGTAACGAAAAAATTGAACGCGCCCGCGAAATCGGAGCCGATGGCGGAGCCAATTATAAAACTGAAGATTGGGGGAAAATGGTCGTCGGTATGACCGATGGCGATGGCCCGGATGTTGTGATTGATAGTGTGGGCGGAGAGACTCTGGCGAAATGTATCGAGATCATGAAACCTGGCGGTAGAATTGCTCTTTATGGTGCCACTACAGGCTTACCGCAAACGGTTGATTTGCGTCGAATCTTTTGGAAGCAGTTGGATATTTGCGGTTCTACGATGGGAACACAGGAAGAATTTGCAGCGATGCTGAAACTTTACGATGAGGCGCAGCTCAAACCAGTCGTAGATAAAGTCTTCCCGTTACGTGATGCCGCCGCGTCGCATCACCGCATGGAAGAAGCCGGACAATTCGGTAAAATTATTTTGAATTGTGAAGGATAATTAAAATGCTTTGAATCTCAAGCAAACAAAAAAAGAGCGTATTTAGTAAAATACGCTCTTTTTTTAATTACGGTTGAATGTACTAGTCAGCCAGACCAACGCCTGGGGCAATGACTTCTTCTACTTCCTCAACTGTGAGTACAATATTTTCGCTCATGGTGGTTTCTCCTTTTACAAAGTTAGCACTGATCATTGATCAATGGGTTGTTATTAAAGAAACAGAAATTGATTACATTGCTTGTTAGCTAAATAATCAAAATAGCTGAACACACCAACAAAAAAACTAATTAGCAAGCTGTATGTAATATATTTACAACATCCGGGCAAACTTGACAAGCGAAAAACTGTGTTTTTTTATTCAAGCAAAAGCCTGTAAAATATTTCGTCGTTTGTATTCCAGTCAGCCGCATGTTTCCCGCATCATCAAAGTACAACAATTCTGTGACGAATCCTCGTTAGACTTCGACATCAGATCCTCGCGGATTGAAGTGCACTCCTTCTCCCCCTAGTTTTCCCATTGAGTAAGAATGATCACAGAGCAGAATAAAAACTATTCAGAGCATTACAGATTTCTCATTGCCTTCTTTGGGATTCTGCTGTTTGGGCAAGCGATTTATGGCGCCTATTCGAGCAAACCAACCTATCACTGGCTAGTGATTCTTTCGATTCCCTTGCTTTTAGCCTGGACTATCGCCAAGCTCATTCCTTCGTCATCTGCCTACTTCATTACTAACTCAGATGCCTTTATTTTCCTTGGATTTCTCTTATATGGAGCCGAAATCGCCACATTGATCATGGGGTTGATTACATATTCAGAGTCATTACGTTATACAAAAAGGTCATTAGTCCGTTTCTCCAATGTTGGCTTTACAAGCCTGTCGTTTTTTCTGGCAATGTCCCTGATCACGAAAGGCTTCGGGCCACTTTCACAATTAGCCCATCAAAGCAAAACATTCCCCATCTACAGCTTTGCGCTAATTCTTTTGTCATCCTTGCAGGGAATAACAAATCTATTTCTTCTCGGAGTCTTTTTCGCGCTCAAAAATGATCTACGCTTCGCTAAAACCTGGATCAGTAGCAATTTCTGGATTCTGCTCACATCACTTTCCGGCGCTGTCATCGCAGCGATTGTCAACGCGTTGATTTTTTACTTTGGATTTTGGATGGTGCTCATGACCATTCCATTAATTGGTCTCGCTTATGCTGTGTCGCTTCCGTATGTAAAAAATATTGAAGAAGCTCGCCGTCATGCCAAAGAGATGGATGACCTTCATGATCGGACGCTCCAAGCCTTTGCCGCAGCAGTTGATGCTAAAGATAAAATCACCCATGAGCACGTCCGCCGTGTGCAGGTTTACGCCGAAGAAATGGCGCAACGACTAAACCTTTCCAAAATGGAAGTCAAAGCTTTACGCGCCGGAGCATTGTTACGTGACATCGGTAAAGTGGCTGTCCCTGATTACATTCTGACGAAGCCCGGTAAATTAACAGCTTACGAGTTCAATCGGATGAAGCAGCATACCGTCATTGGTGCGCAGATTCTGGAGCAAATTGACTTCCCTTACCCGCTGGTCGAAATCGTGAGGCATCACCATGAGCGATGGGACGGCACAGGTTATCCCGAAGGTTTAAAAGGTGAAGAAATACCACTGACAGCGCGAATTCTTTCGATTGTTGATTGTTTCGATGCCATGCGTGAAGAACGACATTATCGTAAAGCGCTTTCCCGCGAAGCTGCGATTCAGGAACTACAGATTGATAAGGGGCGGCGCTACGATCCGCAACTGGTAGATTTGTTCATCAATAATTTATCTATTTGCGAGGGAAAATTTGCTGAACTTAACCTGGAAAATTTACCCTTCAAAGAAATCGAAGTTTCAGCCGCTGATTCTCTGCCAATAAATCAACCTGTTGCAGGTAGCGAAAATCCAGCCACCCCGTCTTTCGTCCAGGCCATTCAGGAATCGCGGATGTCCAGCCAGGTAAATTATGGCTTGCTGAATCTGGCAGAAAACATCGCCAGTTCAATGAATATCCACGATTACTACAATTTTCTGGCGAATGACTTACATCGCATCATCCCTTTTCAGGAAAAACTTGATTCGTTTGTCATTTACGAATTAAACGAGAACTCCGGCAAAGCCGAAATAGTATTTGCGCACGGATTGGATGCCATGCACTTTCAGGGCTGTACAATAAAATTGGAGGAAGGCGTCACGGGTTATCTTTTGATGAGTAACGAACAGCAGATAAATTGCAATCCTGACAATGAAATCTTCCATCTCTGGCAGCAAAAAGATGAATCCTTCTGTTTCAGCAAATACCTGACGATGAACGCGATGCCACTCAAAAAAGGTGACCATCAGTTTGGAGCTGCGGTCGTTTATTCCAAATCACGAAAAGAATTTACTGAAGAACAAACCGAGAATTTTAGCCGTCTCGCCTCTCTTTGCGCAGATGCCTTCCTCAACGCCAGACGCTTTGCGATTGTCAACGAAGCTTCCATGCGGGATGTTGTCACGAACTTACCCAATGCCAGATTTTTACACGAACATTTCTCACGTGAAGTTGAAATCGCTGCCGACGAAATTAACCCCTTGCGACTGCTGCTGGTAGATTTACGTGTTTTTCGTCAGTTGTTGGAGCACATTGAGCCGCTTTCCGTCGAAGCTACGACCCGCGATCTGGCCAAAATGCTGAAGAAGCAAATTCGCAAAAATGATAAAATCATTCACTACTGCGGTGATGAGTACGTGGTGTTAATTCATGACGCTCCCGAAGAAATGTTGCTTGATATTGTAGCGAGATTCCAAAGCACGGTGATTGAATCGCGCCCCCTGCTCATTTCTGCCGAAGATGCTTTGCTCGGAATAAGTATCGGCGCTGCTGTCGTTGAAGGTGAAAATCTGAAACTCAATAAAGCACTGGAAACCGCACAGCTCAGCTTACAGGCCAGCCATGCTACCCGGTTAAGTACCAACCATCAATTATCTGCCTGAATTCTCTTAACTTTTTGATCAGTCACGAAAGTAGCAAGACGGCTTTTGGGTCGTTGTGCTAAAATCTGCGATTCGATTTAGCCCGCCGCTGGCGGAGTTTCGAGTTTCAAGTTTTGGGTTTCGAGCTTCCCTTACTAACTACAAAAACTCGAAACGAAAAACCCGAAACTCGAAACCAACTTTTTATGATTCAAACTGTTAAAGGCACGAGAGATATTTTACCCGTAGACATGCCGCTTTGGTTGCGCGTCGAAGCGGTCGCCCGTGAAGCGTTTCGTCGGTACGGATTTGATGAAATTCGTACACCGATTTTTGAAAAAACTGAACTCTTTGCGCGGGGCGTCGGCGAAGCTACCGACATCGTACACAAAGAAATGTACACGTTCATTGACAAAGACAGCGATCAGACTTCGCTGACGTTGCGCCCTGAAAATACGGCTTCGGTCGTGCGCGCGTATATTCAGCACAAGCTCTATAACGACAAAACGCAGGGCGAAATGACGAAGCTGTATTACGTCGGACAAATGTTTCGCCGCGAACGTCCACAGGCCGGACGCTTTCGCCAGTTCTATCAAATCGGAGCCGAGGTTTTAGGCACGAGCGATGATCCCGCCATCGAAGCGGAAATCATCGAAATGCTGAATTGGATGCTGAAAGAATTAGGCATCAACGATACGACGTTATTAATTAATTCGGTCGGCGATTCAAATTCTCGTCCAGCGTATTTGGAAAAACTGCGCACCGAAATGGCGAGCAAATTAGATCAACTCTGCGGAGATTGTCAGCATCGTTATGAAACGAATGCGCTCAGAATTTTCGATTGCAAAAATCCGAATTGTCAAAAGTTAATTGCTGACTTGCCGACGATTACCGATTCTCTGGACGAAGCTTCAAAAACTCACTTTGAGCAATTCAAAGCGCATCTTGACGCACGAGGCATCGCGTACACCGTGAATCCGCGCATGGTGCGTGGGCTTGATTATTACACGCGCACCGCCTTTGAAATTATTGGCGGAAGTTTAGGCGCACAAAACACCATCGTGGGCGGAGGCCGCTACGACGGACTCGCCGAAATTCTTGAGGGGCCAGCTACGAAGGGTTTTGGCTTTGCTTTTGGGCTTGATCGAATGGTGCTGTCAATTCCGCCTGACGAAGCCGAACGAATTCGCAACGCCTCCGCGCCTGATGTTTTTATCGTGTATTTAGGCGAAGCGGCGCGGCAGAAATCATTACTCATCGCCCGCGAATTGCGCAGCGCAGGCTTATCAGTTGCGCTGGAATTTGAAGAACGTAAAATGAAAAAGGCGATGGCGCAAGCCAACAAAGCACGAGCAAAATATGCTTTGATTATTGGCGACGATGAAGTCGCTCAAGAAGCATTCGGCTTGAAAAATTTAATAACAGGCGAGCAGGAAACTTTAGACATAGAGTCAATTAAATTAAAACTGAAATAAAAAATTGGTCATGGGTTTTAGGGTTTTGATCTTCGCTTGGAACTGAAGATTACCGACCACCGACCACCGACCACCGACCACTTATGTTAGACCATTTAGGATCAACCAAACGAACTCATAACTGCGGAGAACTCCGTCAGGAACACACTGGAAACACCGTCACTTTGATGGGCTGGGTCAACAGCTACCGCGATCAGGGGCAATTGCTGTTCATCCATCTGCGCGACCGCGAAGGCATTACGCAAATCGTTTTTGACGAGAGCGTCAATGCCGAATTATTAGCCAAAGCCAAGCAGGTGCGCCGTGAATTTGTGATCTCCATCACAGGCAATTGCGTCAAACGTGATGAAGCGAATTTCAACGCAGTCATGGCAACCGGCGAAGTCGAAGTCGCTGCGACCGAAATCAAATTTCTCAACGACGCGCAGACGCCTCCATTTGAACTGGAAAATTGCGTCGCCAGTGAAGAACTGCGCCTGAAATATCGCTACCTTGATTTGCGCCGCGTCGAAATTCAAAAGAATTTTCGCCTGCGTCATAAGCTGACTTTAGCAGTTCGGCAATATCTCGACACACGCGGATTCTTTGAAATCGAAACGCCGATTTTGACGAAATCTACACCAGAAGGCGCGCGTGATTATTTAGTTCCGGCACGCACCGCCGCAGGCAAATTTTATGCATTGCCGCAATCACCACAGCTCTTCAAACAACTGTTGATGGTCGGCGGCTATGACAAATATTTTCAAATTGCGCGTTGTTTCCGCGACGAAGATTTGCGTGCCGACCGTCAACCGGAGTTCACGCAAATTGATATGGAAATGAGCTTCGTCCAGCCCGACGATGTTTTTGACATTCTGGAGCCGATGGTGTGTGAATGCTTCAAAGTTGCGGGAATCGCTGAACCGGCGCGTCCATTTCAACGCATGCCGTACAGCGAAGCAATGAACAAATACGGCTCTGACAAACCAGATTTGCGCTTTGGATTGGAGATGATGGATTTGTCTGAGCAATTTGCCAGCAGCGCCTTTCCGGTCTTTGCCGAGGCCGTCAACAAAGGCGGCGCAGTCAAAGCCATCGTCGTGAAAGGCGCGGCTACGTGGTCGCGCAAAACCTACGATGAAATTGGCGAACACGCGAAGCGTCATGGCGCGGGCGGACTCGCATACATTCAAGTTTTAGAGAACGAAAATAAATCCGCGCTGACAAAATTCTTAGGCGCAGACGGCATGAATTCTTTGATTGAATTGACAGGCGCGAAAGCTGGCGATTCAATTCTGATGATCGGCGGCAAGTGGGACGTAGCCTGCAACGCGATGGGACAAGTCCGCCTTGAAATCGCACGCCGCGAAAATCTCATCAACGAAGCCGAACACAAAATGCTGTGGGTCGTAGACTTCCCGATGTTTGAATTTCATCCCGAAGACAAACGCTACTACGCAATGCACCATCCGTTCACTTCGCCGATTGACGAAGACCTTGACAAGCTCGAAGGCGATTTAGGAAAAGTCCGCGCCAAAGCCTACGATTTAGTCATGAATGGCAGCGAACTCGGCGGCGGTTCCATCCGAATTCACCGTTCTGATATTCAAACAAAAATCTTCAAAGCGTTAGGCTTGAGCGATGAAGAAGCCAAAGAAAAATTTGGATTTTTCTTAGAAGCATTAAGCTACGGCACACCTCCGCACGGAGGAATCGCGCTCGGTCTTGATCGAATGGTGATGTTATTTGCAGGAGCGAAATCCTTACGCGATGTCATCGCGTTCCCGAAAGTCGCCAGTGGTTCCGACTTGATGACCGACAGCCCCAGCGAAGTGGACAAGAAGCAGCTTGATGAATTGAAGATCAAGACTGTACAATTTTTGTAGGAGGAATTATGGCAGTATCAAAAACTCAAGCAAGGCTTTCAAATATTGAAGCCGAAATAGAAAATTTAAAAGCTCAAATTTCCAGCACTCAGTCAACTACTATTCCATGGTGGCATAAGATTTCTGGCACATTTGCCAATGATCCAGCGCATGCTGACGCCATGAAATTAGGGCGCAAATACCGTGAATCCTTACGCCCCAAATCTGTTACTAAAGCCAACAGGAAATCTGTCACGAAGAGTAATTCATGAGTCTTTACATTCTTGATACAGATCACATGAGCTTGCTGGAAAGATTTGATAGCCAGGCAGGTTATCAAATCCGTAATCAGATGGATCAGCGATTATCTGTTACTAATTCAGCCGTAACAACCGTTGTGACTTTTGAAGAACAAGTTCGTGGATGGATGGCTCGGTTAGCGAAAGCGAAAACCATTTCCCAGCAAGTTGTTGATTACAGAAAACTGAATCAACTATTGGAAAATTATCGAACAATCACAGTAATTGATTTTGACGAAAAATCTGCGCTGCAATTTCAGGCTTTACTGAAAGCTCGTATCCGCATCGGCACAATGGATTTGAAAATCGCGGCGATTGCCATTGCCAATAACGCGACGCTGCTTTCGCGCAATCTGAAAGACTTCAGTAAAGTAACAGGATTGAAAGTCGAAGATTGGGCAACTTGAGTGAGAATGAAAATTCTTGAATACAGACCATCGAAAGAGACTGCGTATGTAATTCACGCGGTCTTTTTCAATTTTTATTGCTTACTCGCGGCGAGAGCAGCTACAGTCGCAACTGGAATTTGCCCGGATACTGATGCGCAAAGCATTTGGTGCTTACGCTTACGTTGGGTGAAAAAGTTGACGGATGTTATCTTTCTTTCGATAGGTGGAGAATATTTGGATTCTTTTGTCGTGGGAAAATCATTAGATTGGATCCAGTTTTCAGTCGCTTTCTTACTTCCGTTTTTCGCTCTAACGACGATTCATCGTGGGATGTTTATGGATATAGATTTGAAGCCAGCCAGATACTGGTTAGACAACATCTTGAAACTTTGCCGAGCAATTTTTTTCGTTCTCGGCTCCTTACTTTTAATCGCAATGCTGATTAGAATGGGCTTTGATATTTATCAACAGCTTGATGGATCAAGATCATTAATTTTGATAGAGCGATCAAAATATGGTGTAGCTCCACAAAAATAATTTCCCAATGTCAAAAATCCGCGTACTGCCAGATCAACTTGCCAATCAAATCGCTGCCGGAGAAGTCGTCGAGCGACCCGCTTCCATTGTCAAAGAACTCATCGAAAATTCTTTGGACGCCGGAGCTGCAAACATCCGTGTAGACATTGAATCCGGTGGGCGTCGCCTGATAAAAATTTCCGATGACGGCGAAGGGATGATCCGCGATGATGCGATTCTGGCCTTTGAACGTCACGCGACCAGCAAAATAAAAACGGCGGAAGATTTAGGCGCAATCGTCACGCTCGGCTTTCGCGGCGAAGCGCTCGCGTCCATCGCTTCGGTCAGTAAAGTAAAATTAATCACGCAAACTAAAGATGATGTCGTCGGCGCGCAAGTCGAAATCAATGGCGGAAAATTGCTCAACGTCAAAGAAGTCGCTTTTACACGCGGGACAGAATTTGAAATTCGCAGCTTGTTTTTCAATGTTCCGGCGCGTTTGAAATTTCTAAAATCCGAAGCGACGGAAAGTTTTCACATTGCGAATTTAGTCACGCACTACGCGCTGGCAAATCCGAAAATTGCGTTCACGCTGACCAATAATGGACGCGAAAGCATTAGCGCTTCGCCGGTAGAAACGTTGCGCGAACGTGCTTATCAATTGTTCGGCGGAGATTTTGTAGACGCCCTTATCGAAGTCTTCGGCGAAGTCGGTTCCATTCGCGTCAGTGGTTTTGTCTCTTCGCCATCCGTAGTCCGCACCACGCGTGACTCACAATATTTTTTCGTCAATGGTCGCTTCGTCCGCGATAAAGTTTTAAGCCGAGCGTTGACTGAAGCCTTCCGTGCGATGATGCCCGCAGGAGTTTACCCGTCCGCCATGATCTTCGTCGAACTTCCACCAGATGAAGTTGATGTCAATGTTCATCCGGCAAAAACCGAAGTTCGTTTTGTGCGCTCAACCATTGTTCACGACACTGTCCGCGATGCGATTCGAGCTTCCATCGGCGGAGCCAAAGCCGCAGTCACGCCAATGATGAGCCTTGAACCTGCGAGCTTGATAATTCCAAAAGTTCACGAAAGACCTGATTTCACTGGTCAGCCAGCTAGTCCATCCATCGGAGCCTATCAACCGCCGCAGCTTTCGCGGGAAGAAATGTTGTCGGCTCTTCAGTTCGCAGCAGGCAGTTCACAGCAGGAAGAAGTTCCTTCAATTGAAGTGACATCAGCACCGTCGCCTTCAGAACAACAGCGCATTAATTTAACTGAAATTGAAATCGCGCCTGAAATTAATCCAGACGCGGCGCAGATTCGTTACGGCGTTCGGATTGGTTGTTTGGGCACGAAAGGTTCGGATTTTTCGCACTCTCCGCTCAAACCCGCAAACGATCTTTCGTTAATTCCTGACGACATCAAACCGCTGGGTCAAATGCACAACAGCTTCATCATTGCCGTTGATCGCGTCGGTTTTATGCTGATTGACCAGCACGTCGCGCACGAACGAATTTTATTCGAGCAGCATTGGCGCAACCTGAACAGCAAACAAATTCAATCGCAGCGTTTGTTGATACCGGAAACAATTGATCTGACTCCGGCGCAGGCTTCGGCGTTCGATCAACTTTCTTCTGAATTTGAAAATAACGGATTTGAAATCGGACAACTTTCAGGTCGCACGATTGCCGTAAAATCCATCCCTGCCGCCATTCCGCAGGAAGCCGCGAAAGCATTGTTAATTTCCCTGCTCGAAGCCATAGAGCAGGAACGACGCGGGCTGACGATGGATGAAATCCGCGCCGAAATCGCCGCCGGACTCGCCTGCCGTGCTGCCATAAAAATCAACATGAACCTCACGCCGGAAAAAATGCGTTGGTTGATAGATGAATTATTGAAATGCAATAATCCGGCGACGTGTCCGCACGGCAGACCAATTATTTTACGAATGACAGCCAAAGAAATTGATAAAGCCTTTCAGCGAATTTAGCTGGCTGTGACAATACAGTAACTGTCACAATCTCATTCCCCCTTTTCAAAACTCAGCGTACAGTTGTTAGTTGAGGAGCAATTTCTATGAATGAAGAGCAATCGCAACCAATGAACAAACAATTATGGCAACGGCTGGATTTCATTGAGCGACATTTGCGCGAACAAACACAGCGCATCTACACCATTGAAGAACGCCTCGGACTCGCGCAAAAATACCAGGCTCCGCAGCCAATTGAACCTGAACCAGTTGTAGCTCCACCTGAAGTTATACCTGCTCCTTTAGTAACAGAACCAGTTATTGCAAAAGTTGAAGAAATCGCGCCAGAGCCTGTCAATATAGCGCCAAAGCCTCCACCTGTTGAACCCCGTGCGCCGCAATTCCTCCCTGAAGAAAAATCTGCGATCAACCTTGACGGCGTCAATCTTGAATCGTTAATCGGCGCGAATTGGTTCAACCGAATTGGTATTTTAGCCATTGTGATTGGCATTGGATTTTTTTTAAAGCTGGCGTTTGAGCGCGAATGGATTGGGCCAACCGGACGTGTTGCCCTTGGCGTCATCATCGGTATTGGCTTTCTCATCGGCGGAGAAAAACTTCGCTCATTTGATTATAAACATTACGCGCAAGGACTCTCCGGCGGCGGCATAGCGATTTTGTATTTGACGTTTTTTGCGGCGTTTGCCCGCTACGGAATTATCGGGCAATTCCCTGCCTTTGCTTTAATGACAATGGTCACGATGACTTCGGTTTTATTGGCTGCGCGTTACAACGCGATTGCCATTGCCATCCTCGGAATCATCGGCGGATTCCTGACTCCCGTGATGCTTTCGACCGGTGTAGATAATCAGGTTGGATTATTCAGCTACATCACGTTGCTCAATCTTGGCGTGCTGGCTGTCGCGTATTTCAAACAGTGGCGCATCATGAATTATTTGACCTACGGCGCAACAATTTTGATGAGCGCGGCGTGGTACATCGAATGGTACAAACCGGAAAAATTAGGTACGACGATCTTTTTCTTCACGGTGTTGTTTGTGATTTTCGCATTGCTCGCCGTCTTTCATAACATCATCCATCGCCGTCCGATTGAATACCCTGAAATCTCGTTGATCTTCTCGAATGCCTTTATGTATTTCGGCGCGAGCTACGGTTTATTATCACCGAAATTTCATCCGTATCTCGGACTATTCGCCGTCGTCTTATCAGCATTTTATCTGGGTTTGGGCTATCTGACGTATAGCCGCGACCGCGAAGATAAATTCTTAATTTTGACATTTCTAGGACTCGCCAGTTTGTTTTTGACCTTAGCGATTCCGATCCAATTAGATCAGCATTGGGTCACAATGGCGTGGGCCATTGAGGGAGTGATTCTGACGTGGATTGGATTGCAAGCCAAAGACCGCACCACGTATCGCGCCGCCTTTGTCATCTTCACGATTGCGGCGGTGCATTGGCTGATGTTTGATGCTCAGGATTTTGGCTACATTTCTGGTAGCAGTTTTACGCCTCTCTTTAATCGTCGGGCGTTCTCCGCAGTCGCATTGGTTATTTCGTTGATCGTGGCTTCGTGGCTACATTCCAGAGAAGAAAATGATGAAGCTGAATCCAAAACTCTTCGCGCGGTTTTTCTAGCTGCAGCGAATGTGCTGGTGATTCTCTTTTTATCAATGGACATCAATGATTTCTTTGAGCAAAAGAGAATCGTCCCGAATTATAGCCAGCTTGATTCGACAGAATCACAAGTAATTGATTGGGCTACGCTTGATGCTCACAATCATCCTCTTGAAGAGTCAAAGCAGTTGGCGCTATCGTTGCTCTTCACCTTGTATGGGGGAGTTGCGTTGTGCTTGGGAGTGATTCGCAAAAACTTCTGGATGCGCGTCGGTGGGTTAATTTTATTGGCGCTCGCCACCGTAAAATTGATCGTAGTTAATGCTCCATACTTCGATGATCCGAGTCATACAATATTTTTGAATAAAACATTTTTCGCCTTTGCTGCACTGGTCGCAGCCCTTTTCATCGGGCGTTACTTTTATTCACGAAAGAGCGAAGGACTCAATCCAAAAGAATCAAATGACGCTTATCATGTATTGACGATTGCGGCGAATGTTCTGGCTTTGGCGGCGCTTACGTTGGAAGCTTCGGGATATTATTCTCCGACGCGTAATCCTGCGATTGTCGAAGGTGTACGCGATTATATTTTGTCGCAACGACTGTCGCTTTCAATTATCTGGATGCTGTACGGAGGTGCAATGTTAGTCGCCGGACTCATCCGATCCAGCAAGCTGTTGCGACTGATGGGCTTGATTTTATTGGCTGTCACGACGCTCAAGGTTTTTCTGTTGGATTTATCGTCACTTGATAAAATCTACCGCATCGTCTCGTTTATTGTGCTGGGCGCGATTTTGTTGGGAGTTTCATTTATGTATCAACACTGGCAGAAGAAGAATGAGAAATAGGAAAATTACAATTGGCATCGTTGGACTGATGATGGCTCTGTGTTATTTGCCATTTTTTGCGGCAGCGGATTTTACCCTCGGAAAATGGGCTTACTCACGTGACATCATTGTACCGAATTCTAATGCGCCTGACGAATATGCAACCATAGAATTGGATGGTCAGGTGTATGAACACGCGCCGACTTCGCTGAATGATTTGCGCATTATTGATGATCGTGGTATCGAAGTCGCTTCTATGGTGCAACAAATTTCTTCTGAAGTTCACGCACCGCTCCAAGCCAAAATTATTAATCATCAGGTAGAAAAAGGACGTTCGATTTATACCGTAGACGCTGGTGAAACCGACAATTACAACGGGCTTCAGATTTCAACTGAGTCAAGAAATTTCTCGCGGCGTGTCACAGTCGAAGGTAGTAACAACGGCGTCTGGGAGATGTTGCGCGATGACGGCTACGTGATGGATTTCAGCCGTGATGAAACGGCGCAGTCTCTCAAGGTAAATTTCAAATCTACGAGTTATCGTTATTTGCGCGTCACGATTTTTGATAAAAATGAAGCGCCGCTTTCGATCTCGTCAATTGAACTAATACCAACTCAACAGTTAATTCATTCTCCCAGCTTTCTATCGTCAGAAATAATTTCTCAGACGCAAGATGCAAGACTGCGTGCCACTGTCATAACGGTCAAAGTTGACCACTCGAAAATGCCAAGCTCTCAAGTTGAGTTTTTTCCTCAAAACACCGATTTGCGGCTAAACTTGCCAGCTTATAATGTTGATATTCCCGGTGATCATATAAGCTTCCATCGCCGTGTAGAAATCGAGAGTTGCATCTCAACACCTAAAAATAATGACTTACGGTGTAATAGTATTACTTCCGGCAACATCTTCGACATCAACATTGATCGTGTCAAAGCACGTAATCTGACCATTGAATATACCGAAGCACATTCCGGTTTGCTCCGCATCAAAATTTATAACTATGACGATCAACCGTTGAAAATTCGTGGCGTCAAAGTCAGTGGCTACCCGCGTCTGTTGCTTTTCAAACGCGAAGCGGGTAGAAGCTACAAGTTGATGTACGGCAATGAAAAAGCGACATCTCCGCAGTACGATCTGGCGCAACTTTCGGCGTATTTGAAAACTACTAATTTGACAAAACTCCAGCTTGGCAATGAAACA
This sequence comes from Blastocatellia bacterium, assembly GCA_043775925.1. GTDB lineage: Bacteria > Acidobacteriota > Blastocatellia > RBC074 > RBC074 > JAFDVL01. The sequence goes on along the minus strand of JAYVRW010000291.1, from coordinate 23,533 downwards.
AAATTGGAGCTAATATCAGAAATTAAAACAGCCGAGAGTCCGCGAAATCCTATCTGGTTATGGTCGGTGATTGTGATTGCAGTAGGATTTTTAGGGGCTTTGATTTATCGTCTGGCGAAGATGAACACCAATAACTGATATGCATTTGTATTTATTAAGACACGGCATCGCAGCCGATTTCAGCGCAGGGATGATGCGTGACGCAGATCGTCCTTTGACCAAAGAGGGATGGAAAAAAATACGCGACGAAGCGCACGGCATGCAGAAACTCGGCATCGAATTCGACAAGATTTTTACGAGTCCTTATTTGCGCACACAGCAGACCGCACAGGCTGTCGCTGAAGTTTATAAATTTGATGCCGACAATATTATTACGATTGAAAATCTCGCAGCGGGTAAGCCCTTCGCGCAGCCGCCTTATCGTAAGCCTCAAGTCTTCATTGACATCGGAGCCTACGATTTTGCCAAGGCGTTGATCGTAGGTCACATGCCGGATATGTCTGAGATGGCTTCGATTTTATTGACGGGTGAAATGAATACGCACTTTGAATTCAAAAAAGGTACGCTCTGTTCGATTGAAATTGATGGCTTACCATCGCGTGGAAACGGTATAATGCGGTGGATGATGACACCAAAGCAATTAGTTCGCAGTTAATAGTTCGCAGTTCGCAGTAAGAAAGTTCACAGTTGGTAGTTCACAGTTCGCAGGAATTTAGTTGTCATCAGAAGACTGCGAACTACTTTTTCTGCGAACCGCGAACTTTTCTTACTGCGAACTGCATTTAAGGAGAATGAATGAATCCCTGGCACGATGTTGAGCTTGGTAAGGATTGTCCCGAATATTTTAATGCAGTGATTGAAATCCCGATTGGCTCCAACGTCAAATATGAAATGGATAAAGTGACCGGATTGTTACGCGTAGATCGTGTGCTGTTCAGCGCCGTGCATTATCCCGCCAACTACGGTTTTTTGCCGCGCACGTATTGCGATGATAATGACCCGTTAGACGTATTGGTTTTAGGTCAAACCGAAGTCGTTCCGCTGTGCATCATTCGTGCCAAAACCATCGGCGTCATGCAGATGATTGACGAGAATGAAGAAGATGACAAAATCATTGCCGTTCACGCCGATGACCCTGAATACAGGCACTATCGTGACATTTCAGAACTGCCGGAACACCGCCTGAAATCCGTGCAACGCTTCTTTGAAGATTACAAAGCGCTGGAAAATAAAAAGGTCAAAGTCGAACGATTTATGGGCAGAATTGACGCTTGCAATATCATCGAACGCAGCATTGATTTGTATAATGAAAAGAAAGTGGAATTGGTAGGATAAGCGTAAGCATTTTCACCGCAAAGGGTCAAAGAGGCAATGAATCAAAGTGAATACTTGCATTTCTATTCTTTGAACCCTTGCCCCTTTGACCCTTTGCGGTAAAGCATTTTAAATCTCATGAAAACAATTCGCATCGCAGCAGGACAAGGTTTTTGGGGAGACTCGCTTGAAGCTCCCGTCAATCAGGTCAACGGCGGAGACATTGATTACCTGATGCTTGATTACCTTGCCGAAGTCACGATGTCTATTATGCAAAAACAAAAGGCGCGTGATCCGTTGGCAGGTTACGCGCGTGATTTTGTGCCGTTAATGGAGCGGATTCTCCCCACCTGCGTTGAGCGCAACATCAAAGTCATCGCCAATGCCGGAGGCGTCAATCCACGTGGCTGTGCTGAAGCTGTCATCGCTGTTGCGCGTAAATTAAACCTTAACGTTAAAGTCGCTATCGTTGCCGGAGATGACATCATGGATCGGCTGGATAATTTCATCGGACGCGGCATCGAACTCAACAGCATGGATACGGGCGAGCCGCTTTCGTCGGTGCGTCCAACTATTCAAAGCGCCAACATTTATTTCGGAGCCGCGCCTATCGTTGAAGCGCTGCAACAAGGGGCGCAAATCGTCATTACGGGGCGGTGTACGGATACGGGTTTGACGCTGGCTCCGATGATCCATGAATTCGGCTGGAGCCTTGACGCTTGGGACAAAATCGCGGCGGGAACCATCGCTGGACACACTATCGAATGCGGCGCGCAAAGCTCTGGCGGCAATTGCCAGATTGATTGGGAAAGCATTCCTGAGTTAGCGACTATCGGCTACCCCATAGTCGAAGGCTACGAAGACGGAACCTTTGTTATCACCAAACACGCCAATACCGGAGGACGTATCAACGTTCCCGGAATCAAGGAACAATTGGTGTACGAAATGGGTGATCCGAAATGCTACATTACGCCGGATTGCGTTGCCGATTTCACCACCATTCAGCTCGAACAAGACGGCGAAAATCGGGTCAAATTTCACGGCATCAAAGGTTATCCTGAGACTGAATTTTATAAAGTTTCGATCAGCTATGCATCCGGCTTCAAAGCCGTCGGATCATTAGTTTACTCGTGGCCTGACGCCTACAAAAAAGCGCAAGCCGCTGACAAAATTATGCGGAAGCGGTTAGAAAGTTTAGGATTGAAATTTGAAGAAATCCTGACTGAATTTGTGGGAGTGAACGCCTGTCACGGAACTGCGCTATCCGGCGAGCCGACCGAAAATTTAGCGGAAGTAACGTTCCGCATCGGAGTGCGCGGGCAATCCAAAAGCGACATCGAACGCTTCACCAAAGAGCTAGCGCCGTTAGTTTTGAACGGGCCTCCGACGGTAACAGGTTTCGCCGGAGGTCGTCCAAAAGTTGAAGAGATCGTCGCGTATTGGCCCGCCCTGATTCCAAAATCAGAAGTCGCGCCTGTCGTCGAAATACTCTAATTTCAAAATAAATGAAAGAAGCTTATAGTCCTAACCACTTCGCCAGAGTTTCTATCGAAGGTGAGAAGAAATATCCCCCTCCGCGCGTTTTCACAAAGTGCTTGAAGCTTACCGGACATTTTGCAGCGTTGGCGCTTTGATGAAAAGGGCACCCGCTAATCGGACCGGCAGGAGTGCTGTTGGCAATGATGGGGTCTTGTCCTGCTCCGTTCTCTGGAAAGTCTGGGTCATTCACCCACGATTCCTGGACAAACTCAAACTGCCGCTCAATATCAGTTTGATAAGCTACAAAAAGTAACCCTCTCGGATCATTAACACCACCATTTTGAGCAGCTCCCAGCGAATCCCCAAAAGGAATTCCACGTCGGAGTAAGCGATGTGTCTGTGTCCGGCTTTCTGCACCAGGTGCATTAGGATGAAGTGTTCCTTTTTCATTTGTCGGCTCTTGGTCACGGGGATAGGCTTTACGAATATGAGAAGCCAATGGAACTATTTTGCCATCTTTATCGTCACCATATTCAAAGTGATTATTAATATCATCACTGCCAGCTAAGGCTGGATGAGCAATACCTGGATCCGTCATCGGCACGTGGTATTCACCAATACCAGATTGAAAACTCAGTGGTTCAAGCGGTGCGCCACTTTTGAAACGTCCAACAATTTTAGCTCCCAGTAAGTCAGGTGTGATGCCTAAATCGAAAGCAGTATCGTCAACAGCATCACGAAATCCTTTGACATCCTGAGCTAATCGCCGGAACACCAGAAACGAGCCATTCACAGCCCAATCAGGTAATTCAGTTTGCGAGTCAGCCGGATCAGTCGGGTAATAATCCTTTCCTGCCCTGGCTCCCTGACAACGGTTGGGTCCCTCGAAGCCAGTAGTTTCAGGAATGGGGATTTGACGTGGATAACCAAGGACAAATTCACCCGGATGCAGTAAATCCTGCCCTGGATTACCTTGGTCTGGATTATGAATGGGATCATCCGGGCCGTCTACTCCGCGAACTCCAGGCTGAGAAACACCATCCTTAAAACCAAAATGTTCGTGTCCAACATCATCCCTGCGGGTTTCACCGCGAATCACGCCAAGAACCTTCAAACCAGATGAACCTGACTTCAAACTTTTAAGATAGCGTTGTAACCGACCTCCGAGATGGTTTTCATTAAGCTGAGACGGATCGTCAGAAGCAACTAAAACCATCGCATCTACTTTTTCCCATTCGACACTGACCGCCATCCCATCATTCCAATTCGCAGGCTTATTGTCATTCACGTCTCCAATCTTCGCAGCCCGCGCGGCCATCCCCTCTTTGAATGCTTTTGGAAATTTATGCAGGTCGCTTCCACCCAATTTTTGGATTCCTGATTTAGTGAAGACAAGATTTGTCCAGGTTGCTTTAATAGTGCCTTCTGACGCACCTTTTCTTCTTAAAGCCCGAAACTGTTCGTTGAAGGCGATGACAGCTTCACTACTACTGTGCTTAACATGATTGTAGATTTCACCTTTCCCAAGTGTCGTTTTTGCTTTTGCGGCATTGGTGATTTCCAATAAAATGAAAGACTGATCATCCTTGGAAAATCCACCAAAGCTATTTCCCTGAATTTTGTCAAACTCAATATCTACGTTTCCGCGTACCGCTATAATTGTTGCTGGGTCTACTAGAGGCATAAGTGTTGATATCCTTTGGACTGATGAGAGTAAGCTTGCGTTTACTGTTGTGAAATTACTAACTTCAGATGCCGGGGAGTTGTCACATCAAACAATCAATTCTTTCTTCACAATTCTGCTGCGTAGCTGAGAATGCGAGGGTACTAATCATTGCCCTAAACCAGCAAAACCGTTCAGTCAGCTTGACTGTTACAAGTTAAAGATTGAAATTACTCTTGGGGAGAGCTGCAAATTATCGCAGTCTGAAAATACTGTCAACTATAATTAACCGATGATTCGAAAATTCCGCAACATTACACCAACTATCGCTGAGCATTGCTTCATCGCCGACTCAGCGATGGTGATTGGCGATGTCACGATTGGCGAACATTCCTCCGTGTGGTTCGGTACAGTCATTCGCGGAGACGCTGATAAAATCACGATTGGTCATCATACGAATATCCAGGACCTGAGCATGGTGCATGTCACGGGCGGATTGGCGACGACGACCATTGGTAATTACGTGACCGTCGGACATAGTGCCGTCATTCACGGCTGCACCATTGAAGATCGTTGCTTGATTGGCATGGGTTCCGTAATTTTAGATGGCGCAGTGATTGGAACCGAATCCATTATTGCCGCCGGAGCGGTCGTCCCACCGGGAATGAAAGTGCCTCCGCGATCAATGATAGTAGGCGTCCCCGGCGTCATCAAGAAAACTCTTTCTGAAAATGAAGTGAAACAGCTTGACCATTTCTGGCAAGCTTATATTGAGTTGAAAGAAGAATATATCGTCAATTGAGTCTATTGAGTCAAAAGACTCTCTCGACTTTATGAACTCTACAGACTATCTCCCACCTGTCGCAATGCTTCGTACAGCACAATTGCCGCCGAATTCCCCAGATTCAGTGAACGTACTCTTTCATTCGGCATCGGGATCGTCAGACAATTTTCAGGATTTGCGTTTAATAAATCTTCCGGTAAACCGCGCGTCTCCCGCCCAAAAACAAATACGTCTCCGACGGCAAATTGAAAATCTGTGTAAGATTTTTTTGACTTCGTAGTGAAGTACAAAAATCGCGCGTTCGATAACTTTTCTTGTAAGTCTTCAAGGCTTCGATGATAGTGGATTTCCGTGTCGTACCAGTAATCCAAGCCTGCACGTTTGACCGCCTGTTCATCGGTACGAAAGCCCAACTTGCCAACCAAATGCAAAGGCGTAAACGTCGCCAGGCACGTGCGTGCGATATTCCCCGTATTCGGAGGAATTTCCGGCTCAATTAATGCTACGTGAAAGGGCGATGGAGTTTCGTAAACAGAATTCATGATTTTTTGCGTTTTTAAATATGCCCCTTCGCGGCTCTGCCGCCTGATGTGCGGTTGTGGCTCCGCCTAACCGTAAGCTTCATCTTTTGTTTTGGACTACGCCCGCACATTAGCGAAAGTCAACCAACGGGCGTAGCCCAGATTGATTGACGAGTACTTGGAAAAGCACAGCCTTTCCACACATCGAAGCGGCGGAGCCGCGAAGAAAAATAAAGAATAGTGCTAATCAATCCGAACGATTTGCACTTCATTCAAAATTTCCAACAATGCCCGATGTGCCGCATCTACTTCGATTTCATGCTTCGATTCCAGCGTCAGCTTCACCCGATATTCAGGCGCCAGGAAATTTGGATACGAGCCAATGGCTACGGTTGGATGCGCAGCGGCGATGATTCGCAAACGATCCGAAATATCGAATTCGTCTTCGAGCGTGTGAATGACACGCAGGTGAAACGGCGCGACGCGAAAGCGTTCACGAATCGCCGTGAATTTTTGGCGAAACACTTCCGGCACGCCGGGGAAGATAAAAACGTTCGCGCAGGCCAGCACTGGATATTTCAAGTTTTCGCCGTAAAGCAATTCCGTACCGTCCGGCACATCTGTCATACGCAACCGCGTCTCGTCAACTTGTTCACCAAAATGTCTGCGCAACAAACTTTCCAATTCTGGATGTCGCACGATGGGTTTATCGAAGGCTTTGGCAATGCTCGTAATCGTTACATCGTCGTGCGTAGGGCCGACTCCGCCGGAAGTAAAAACATAATCGAAGCGCGAGGACAAATCTTTGACCGCCGCAGCGATGTGTTCCGGCTCATCAGGAATCGTCAGAATGCACTGCAACGCGACGCCAAGTTCGCGCAATTCGCCGATTAAAAAACGGGCGTTCTGCTCCTCAGTTTTTCCGCTGAGGACTTCATTTCCGATCACTAAAATGGCGGCGGTTGGAATGTGCATAGAAAATTCATCATACAACTTTGGTGGGCGGTTGTCAGTGGGCGGTGGTCGGTTCATTGCCGCTGGTTTGCAGTTATAGTAGGATTTGTTTTTCTTCATTCCTGAAATTAAGCCTAGAGGAAAGTGGTATGTCATCTACAACGATTTCAACTGTGACAAAGATGCTGGAATCATTGCCTGAATTGGCACAAGACCGCGTCGTTGAGCATTTGCGCGATTATATCGAAACCTTGCGCGATGAAATGAAATGGGATCAGTCTTTCAAAAAAACTTCTTCTAAGCTGATCGAAGCTGCACGACAAGCGAGACACGAGATTGCCGAAGGGAAAGCACAGGCAATGGATTTTGAGAAACTATGAATTCTCAAGTCATAAACTCCTTTAGGGCAAAAGTTGACAATCTAAAAATCCGTGCTTAGGTCGTTCTAATGAACTCTCAAACATTACAACTCTTCTGGGACGCATATCATAAGCTTGATCAATCAACCAAAGACAGAGCACGAAAAGCATATAAACTCTGGGAAGAAAACCCGTTCCATCCATCTCTACATTTTAAGTGTATCAATCAGAAAGAAAATATTTGGTCTGTCCGAATCACCATTGCCTTTCGAGCAGTGGGAGTTTTAGATAAAGATACTGTCACTTGGTTTTGGATTGGCTCTCACGACGAGTACGAAAAATATTTTGGATAGCCTTGTTTTTATGAACAAACTTATTATCGCCAACCGCGAATTCAATTCACGCCTCATCATTGGCACGGGGAAATATCGCTCCAACGAAGAAATGATTGACGCCTTTGCGCACAGCGGAGCCGAAATGATTACGGTCGCGGTGCGCCGTGTCAACATTACGGATCGTTCGCAGGGGTCGTTGCTGGATCACATTGATCTCAAGAAATTTTCGTTGCTGCCGAATACGGCAGGATGCTACACCGCTGATGAAGCGGTACGAACTGCTATGCTGGCGCGTGAAGTCGGCATGTCCGATTGGGTCAAAGTGGAAGTCATCGGCGATCAGAAAACGTTGTTCCCTGACAACGAAGCGACACTTGAGGCGACAAAAATATTAGTCAAAGAAGGCTTCACGGTCTTGCCTTATTTCAGCGATGATTTGATTATGGCTAAGAAGCTGATTGACGCGGGTGCTTCGGCAGTGATGCCGCTCGCCGCGCCAATTGGTTCAGGGCTTGGTATTCAGAATCCTAACAACTTGAGAATTATGCGCGAGCAGATCACTTCCGTCCCGATTATTGTAGACGCAGGCGTCGGCACTGCATCAGATGCCTGCTTTGCGATGGAGCTTGGGATTGACGGATTGCTGATGAATACCGCGATTGCTGAAGCGAAAAATCCCGGCTTGATGGCAGAGGCGATGAACCTCGCTGTGAAGTCAGGAAGAATGTCGTACCTGGCGGGACGGATGCCGATGAAACTTTACGCGAGCGCCAGCAGTCCAATTGAAGGCGTAGTTCGATAAATTTATAACCACAAAAAGCTCAAAACGCACAAAAAACTCCTTGTATTGTATTTGCGCTTTCGGTGCCTTTTGCGGTTCACTATCTTCTTAAAAACCAACTAACCACTATGAACCGAGATACCCTGACCCGTGAACTCCTTGCCGAATTCCTCGGCACATTTGTCTTGATCGCTTTTGGAGCCGCCAACGTGACCCAAGTATTAATTGGTCACGAAAAAAATGGCGTGTACCTTTCAATCAATATTGCCTGGGGCATCGCTGTGATGATGGGAATTATGGTGGCGGGCGGAGTCTCCGGCGCACACCTGAATCCGGCTGTCACATTTTCCAATGCCGTCCATCGCGGCATGCCGTGGAGCAAGGTTTTACCGTACTGCGCGGCGCAGGTTGCCGGAGCTTTTTGCGGTGCGGCGACTGCATTTTTTGTCTATCACGAAGCCTTCAATAATTTCGACAAAGGTGTACGACAAGTCAGCGGAGATTTAGGCACAGCCGGAATTTTTGCGACGTATCCTGCGCCGTATCTCTCGACGTTCGGCGGCTTCGTAGATCAATTCATCGGCACGGCGATGTTGATGCTGGTGATTTCTGCAATTAGCGATGCACGCAACAACGCTACGCTGGGAAATCTGGGGCCAGTGATGGTTGGATTATTAGTGATTGTGATCGGCGCGAGTATGGGGATGAATGCAGGCTACGCGATCAATCCGGCGCGTGATATAGGCCCACGATTATTTACGTTTGTCGCAGGTTGGGGATCAGAAGTTTTCCGCGCGGGAAATTATTATTTCTGGGTTCCAATTGTTGGGCCGATTCTAGGAGGGATTGCCGGAACATTTATCTATGATTTGTTCGTGGGCAAACGGTTTCCAGAAGAAAACGCCTAGACAGGATTCACAAGATTTATTTCAAGATTAACAGGAATGATTTTTTGTAAATCCTGTTTTCAATCTTGAAAATCCTGTCTTGTGTTTTTTCGAATTATGCGGCTAATGGAAATTGATTGAGATAAGGCTGAGCGGCTTCGTAGGCAGACAATAATTCACCTTGCTGTTCACAATACTCTGAACAATAGACTTTATAATCATCGCCAATGTTGGCGCGGCTTTCATCAAATTCTTCGGCGCAGTAAGCGCATTCGTTATCAACTCTTCGTGACATTTTTTTCTCGCTCCATTCGTTGGAGTATACTTGATCCATCTTCACCTCGTGTAAAGAAATATTTAAATTAACCTTAATTTCAGAATTCAACTCCAAAGGAATCTCGCCAATGAAAATAAGAACAATCTTTTTGATGAGCACCTTAGCTTTTTCGTTGCAAGTCAGTGCGCAAAACACTCCAGCGCCTGCGGCTCCGCCTGTTGCCCCACTCGGCGATTTACAAGTCCCTGCCGGATTCAAGATTTCAGTCTTTGCCGAAGGTTTACCTACTTCACGTTTGATGGCTGTCGCTCCTGATGGAACGCTCTTCGTGGCGCGAATGGGCAAACCTGATACGGGCGGCGAAGTCGTTGTACTCCGCGACCTCAACAAAGATGGCAAAGCCGACAAAATCGAGGTCATCGCCAGCGGCTTCAATCGTTCCCACAGCCTCGCATTTCACAAAGGCTATTTGTATATCGCTACCATGCCTGCGGTGATGCGGGTGAAATATGAAAATGGCAAAGCTGGAACACCGGAAAAATTTATTGACTTGCCCGTTTCGACGACTTCGCATTGGTCGCGTTCCATTGCGTGGGGCAAAGATAATCGGCTTTATGTTTCGATTGGATCATCGTGCAATGTGTGCGAAGAAGCCGATGATCGCCGCACTTCGATTATGGTGTACAACGAAGACGGCAGCGGCGGAAAACACTTCGCCAAAGGCCTGCGCAATGCAATTGGGATTGATTTCGATCCGAAGACCAACAAGCTCTGGTCGGATGATATGGGACAGGATAAGCTCGGCGAAGACCTGCCACCTGACGAAATTAATCTAATCGAAGAAGGCAAGAATTATGGCTTCCCTTATTACATTGGAAAAAATATTCCGAACACTGGACTTGAAAATCCTAAAGGTTCATTGAAAGCGTCAGACGCGACGCCGCCTGCGTTTGAATTTCCAGCCCATTCGTCGCCAATTGATTTAAAATTTTACACGGGTAAGAAATTTCCCGCCGCCTATCGCGGAGCAATGTTAGTAGCGGTTCACGGCTCCGGTGCAGCGAGTCGAAAAGAAAAAATCGGCTACAAAGTTGTGCGTATTCTCATGAAAGACGGTAAGCCTGTTGGCACAGAAGATTTCGTAACGGGCTGGCTGAAAAAAGAGCAATTCTCTGGACGCCCCGCTGGACTCGCTACGGGAGCCGACGGTGCGCTGTATATTTCGGACGACAACAAAGGATTCATCTATCGCGTCAGCTACGGGAAATAGTTCACAGGAAGAAAGTTCGCGGTTCGCAGCGAAAGCAGTTCGCAGGATTCCTCCTGTGAACTCCCCTGCTGCGAACCGCGAACTTCTTATCTGTGAACATTCTTGATTACAAACTGTGAACTTCTTTTCTGCGAACTATTATGCCAAACTACATTCTTGCACTTGACCAGGGTACAACTTCTTCCCGCGCTATTCTCTTCGATAAAGCGGGGCAAATCATCGGCGTAGCACAACAGGAATTTCCGCAAATTTTCCCCCAAGCCGGATGGGTCGAACACGACGCCGAAGCCATCTGGCAATCACAAATTCATTGCGCGCGTCAGGTGCTGGCAGAAACTAAAATTAAAGCTACTGACATCGCCGCGATTGGCATTACGAACCAGCGCGAAACCACTGTCATTTGGGATCGCAAAACCGGAGCCGCGATTCACAACGCGATTGTCTGGCAATGCCGCCGCACGGCTCCATTGTGTGAAAAACTCAAAGCTGAAAAATTTGATAAGGTCATTCGCAAAAAAACCGGACTTGTCACTGACGCTTATTTTTCCGGCACGAAGGTAGCGTGGTTATTGGATAACGTGAAAGGTGCACGCAAAAAAGCCGAAGCCGGCGAATTAGCTTTTGGTACCATTGATACCTGGCTCATCAAGAAATTAAGCGGTGGCAAAGCGCACGTCACAGATGTTTCCAACGCTTCGCGCACATTGCTTTACAACATCAATTCACAGAAATGGGATAAAGAAATTCTTGAAAAACTCAACATTCCCGCTTCCCTTTTGCCTGAAGTAAAATCTTCCTCGGAAGTTTACGCCATGACCGATCCTTCGCTCTTCGGCGTAGAAATTCCGATTGCAGGAATCGCCGGAGATCAACAAGCTGCGCTCTTCGGACAGGCCTGTTTCAAACCTGGCATGATGAAAAATACTTATGGCACTGGCTGTTTCATGCTGATGAATACAGGCGAAAAAGCGACGCCGTCGAAAACCGGATTGCTCACAACCATCGCGTGGCGCAAGAAAGGCAAAACCGAATACGCGCTGGAAGGCAGCGTCTTTGTTGCCGGAGCCGCGATTCAATGGCTGCGTGACGGACTTGGCATTATTGCGAGCGCACCTGAAACCGAAGCGTTAGCAACTTCTGTCACTGGCAACGAGGGAGTTTATTTTGTCCCTGCGTTCGTCGGCTTAGGAGCGCCGTACTGGGACATGAACGCACGCGGAGCCATCGTCGGACTCACACGCGGCGCGACCCACGCCCACATCGCCCGCGCCGCGCTCGAAGCCATGGCGTATCAAACCCGCGACGTGATCGAATGCATGCAAAAAGATTCCGGCATCAAAGCCAAAGAATTACGCGTAGACGGTGGCGCGACCGCGAACAATTTTCTCTGCCAATTCCAGGCTGACATCTTAGGCATTCCCGTAGTCCGCCCTGTCATCACCGAAACCACCGCACTCGGAGCCGCATATTTAGCGGGCTTAGCGGTCGGCTTCTGGAAAAGCGACAAAGAAATCGCCACGCAATGGCAGCAGGAAAAACGCTTTGAGCCACAGATGAAAAAAGCCGAGCGCGAAGCTTTGTATGAAGGCTGGCTGCGAGCGATAGCACGGGTGAGATAATGAGCTATATTTCTCAAATTGTTGAATATGTAAAGAAAGCCCAAGAGATCGCAACTCGGTATGGATATAAAAATTTGCTTCAGCCAGGGTTGGTTAAAGAGTTAATTATTGGTGATCTTCTTGGTCATGAGGTTCATCGAACAAAACACGACGCCGATGCTTGGGATCCAAATAATCCTGAACTCAAGTATGAGTACCTGAGTTGTTTGGAAAAAGGAACTTTTCAACTTGATCGAATGTTCAAAAGCCCCTCGCATAAACGAGCCAAATCTCTTGAACGTGTCACGCGCAATACGGCTCTTTACTGTGCAGTTTTTGAAGAAGACAATCCATTAACAGTGAGCATAATTTATCAACTGCCTATTGCTGTCGTTTTACAAGAAGTCGAACGCCAACTGGATGCAAGCAGTAACAACATCAGCCATGTTGGGCTAACAATCAAGTGGTGTGAGAGAAATGGCGCGGTAGTTTATAGGAAAGATTCTTGAACGACTCCATTTGAATTCGCCACCATCCAGAGTTCAGGCTGTTTGGTCTGTTCTTCCTCGAAATTACTTAGCCGTTCCTGAGCAATTGCAACATACTCTGGATTAAGCTCACAACCGATAAACTGGCGTTGCAAGCGTTGACAGACAACGGGGACTGTACCACTCCCTGTAAACGGGTCAAAAACTAAATCTCCGGGATTAGAACTGGCTTTGACCAATCGTTCAATCAGCTTTTCAGGTTTCTGAATCGTGTTGAGTAATTCGCGGCTGACGAGTTCTTTTGATTTATAGGTTAGTTGTTTGATGTCACCCCAAACATCGCCAGGGTTCTTGCCGTTTTCATTAAAAACTGTTTTCCCATACCGTCCATTTTTCACCGAAGGAACATTTTCACAGCGGCGGCGATGCTCAAGTTCAACTAATTGTGGGACGCGGATGTCTTCAAGATTGAAAGTCTTTGGCTTACCTTTGGAGAAATAACAAATGACGTCATAGTTGTTCGTATAGGATTTTCGTCCTTGCGCTAAGCGACTAGGCTGATACCAGATAATTTTTGACTGTAAATCCAGATAGGGCCGATAATCAATAAAATCAATGCAATCTGACTTGCCAAAAAGATAAAGAGCGCCACCTGGCTTGAGGATACGAAAGAATTTCTGAAGCAATAAAAGATTAAAATGTTGAATATCCTGAATGTTATCCCAATCGTGACCAGTGACACCATATGGACCGTCGCAAATAATTAAATCAATACACTCTTCCGGCAATGCCTCTGTTAATTGTAAGGAGTCCGCTTGCTGAATTGAATTAATCAAGGTTGGTCGTAAGATATTCATTCTGTTCTTGCACCTTTAAATATTTCCGTCGCCTTAAATTTACTTTACTGCAAGGATATATACAAGCTCTGTGGATTTTGTGACTATGGAAACTATGCGCATTACGCAACTCGCCCAAATCATCTGGGACTATCATCACCTCAACCACACGCTCCAAAAATCTGACCTTATCCTCGCACTCGGCAGCAATGACATTCGTGTCGCAGAATATGCCGCTGACCTGTATTTGCAGGGCTTAGCGCCGCTTCTCATGTTTTCAGGAAATGTTGGCGCACTCACGAAAGATCAATTCACGAAACCTGAAGCGGAAGTTTTTGCGGAGATCGCCAGACAAAAAGGTATCCCAGAAACAGCCATTATTTTAGAGGCGGAATCCACGAATACGGGCGAGAATATTGATTTCAGTCGGCGAATTCTTGCCGCTCGCGGGATCAATCCACAGAATTTTATTCTCCTACAAAAACCGTATATGGAGCGACGCGCCTTCGCTACGTTTCGCAAACGGTGGCCGGAGAAAAATCTTATTGTAGCCTCTCCGCCGATTTCCCTGGCTGACTATCCCAACGAAATTCTGCCGCTGGAAAAAGTCATCAATATTATGGTTGGAGATTTGCAGCGCATAAAATTTTATCCAAGTCTTGGTTTTCAGATTGAGCAGGAAATTCCCAATGAAGTCTGGCAGGCGTATGAAAAATTAGTAGCGCTCGGCTACGACCAGCATTTGATGAAAAATTAAAAAGGCCGCAGAACCAATTTCTACGGCCTTAAAAATTACATCGGCAAATTCTTTACGGAACCTGTCCACCACGCGGCGGACATCCTGGCTTGAGCGGGCCGGTCGGCGGACATTGACCAGGAATAATTTTTGCGCGCCGATCTGTTGGGTCATCAGGATTTGCAATAATTGGCGCACCTCCGCCAATAACGCCGCCTGATTGCGGATTCGTGGGATTCACAATTCCCGGAATAAACAAGGCCTTATCTAAACTCGCAATTTCGTAATAATTCTTAACCATCGCCAATTTTGATTTACTGATGACTCCAATAATTGGCCTGCCATCCAGATCATCACTCAATTTAAAAGTTGGCGTTGAAGACTGCTGTTGGCGAATCGGAGTAGGAGATTGACTCGTACTACTCGTCGGAGTAGAGGTGCTGTCTTTGGCTTGTTCATCATCTGATGGCTTGTTGATGTCTACGCCTGAGTAAATCGCCGCCTGACGCAGGAATTCCGCTGATTGCATCATGCGCTGCATTTCCTGCGCATTGCCTGCACCTCCGCCATTCAACGCCGCTGCCGCTTGTTGTGCTTTCACATAACGATCATACGTTCGATAAAACTCAGCAATTTTCGGATCACCCAAACGAACCGGAACCCAATCCTGATTGGTAATCGGATCCGTCATCGCAAATTTACGAACCAAATGTTGCCGTTGCAATCCGCCCGACGTAGGAACCTGATATTCCCGTAACAATTCTTCCAGTTTCATCGGGCAATTTTGCGGCGAGAAACCACCTTTAATGTTCGCATAGCTTTGGATCGCATTCGTTACCAGCTCGGCGCGATAGATCATCTCTTCTTCGTTTTCTCGTTGCGATTGAAAACGAACGGTTGGCTTCGAGAGCTGTGAAACGACACCGATAGTGATGATGGTCATGGCTGCCAGCAACGCCAGGAGCGCATAACCTGATTCTTTAGATTGTTTTTTTCGTTGTTTCATGTTTCGTCATCCTATCCGGCAGAAGCCCGCGTGTTAACAAGGGTGTCAGTGAAGAAAAGCCCTCCTTCACAGTCGGGCTTCTGCCTCTGCATTAACCGCCGCTATCTCCGGTAAATTGAATGCTATGGGTAACGCCAATGCGCGTATCCAGTATCTCAATCGTATTCGGATTGATATTCATGATTTGCCACGGGCCGATCTTTTGTCCTTTGCGGACGTTCTGCAATTCCGTTTCGTTCTTATCCCGAATCACCGCCGTGCTAACTCCATTTTTGACCACAATTCCTGTATAAACATACTCAGGAATCGGAGCCGGATTGACCGTAAAATTCAACGGATTGGAATACATTTTGACCGGATCGCTCGCGCTCTTGACTTCAAGGCGAAGTGCGCCGGGATTGGCTATCGCCGTCTGCGGCATATTAATTTTCAATTGCGTATCGTTCAAAAAAGTCGTTTGTAAGGGACTGCCATTAATCAGCACCTGCGCGTCTGCCGGGAATTTCGCGCCGTAAATCGTCATCTCAAAACCTTTGGTACGCGCCGTGACACTGTTTGGATTCGCCCCACCTAAAGTAATCGGCGGCGGCGGTGCTGGGGTCGGAGTTGGAATCTTCACGTCCTTTATCGGTGGTATTATGACTGGCGGCGGCGGTGGATAAATAAAAATATTGCGCCCCATCACCGGAGAAACGCTACCACCGAGTCCCCCCATATCCAGCGGCTGACTCACCAGCAGAACTTCTGCACGTTTTTCGTCAGGTGTATCCGTACTGTAAATCGAAGTGCTTAGCACGGGAATGCCCTTCTTACCGGAAGTCCTCTTCGTCGGTGGAGGTGCGCTGTTGGCAAAGAAAACATTATAGACAATCAATGCTGCCGCCAGACACGCCAGTGCTATAGCAGCGGCTTGTTTTTTTTGGTCTTTATTCAAAGTCATACTCACCTACTGTCAGTCAGGATTACCTTATTTGCTCACAGGTGGAGCTACCGCCGGAATTGGTTTTGCCAACGTCGTATCTACGCCGCCGTCACGGGCAAAGTGCGTTTCCATTTCAATTTTTAACGAGACTGTTACTTTGGTCGGAAACGAAGTTGGAGCCGACGCTACCGGAGCGGCATTAGGCGGTGCGCCTCTGGCTCCTCTTGGCATTGGCGGTTGCCCAGGGATATTTTCAGGGACATCAGCGACCGAAGCTCTCTGCCTTTTTTTCTCGTCAACACTCTGGAGCGAAATCGCATTAATAATCACAAAATTTCGACTGTGTTCGAGCGCCGAAATAAATCTGCGCAGATCGTGATAATCACCTTCTACCGTCGTATCAATGCCTAAACCTTCATAGACGTTGGGCAATTTATCGCGCCGCGTAATCGCCGGAGCTGGTGTAGGGTTCGCGCCCGGTTGACCATTCGTAGCCAACTGATCCGGCGAATCTGTGTGGTAGGAAATGTCTCCAGCGCGAACATGATTGGTATGCGCTAACTGGTTCACCTCAACAATAACATCAGAAATTCCCTGCTTACGATGGCGCAAATGCGATTCAAAACTTTCCAGACTATCAAGGATTTTCTGCGCGTTGGTACGCTGATTAGTCACGGCTGTGTCCTGTTCAATTTTTGTCACGACCTGACTGGTTAATTGTTTCTTGCGCGTTTCCAGTTCAGTAATTTTATTTTTGATCGGCTGAATATTATTGAAATAAAGCGCCAGCACGATGCCTGCAAAAACGAGCGTTGAAACCAGGGCTACGATTTCGACGATGCTCAGCTTTAAGCCTTTGAAGGTATTACTAAGATTTGAAAAATCAGGAGTCTTCATTATTTCTTGCCTCCTTCAGCAACCTGGGCCGCAGGTGCGCTGGCGCTGGATAACGTTGAAGCGCGATATTCAACTTCTAGTTGGAACAACACTTCGTTGGTTTCTTCAACTGTTTTTTGCGAAACCGGAGATGCCGTGAATCGCGCAGAATGATTCAAATCTGCAATCAGTTGCGTCACATCGGTCGCCTGCTTTCCCACCACTTCAAACGAAAGCAAGACGGGGCGATCAGCCGAATCAGAATTTTTATTGCCAGCTTTTTTACCTACTTTGTCTACCGCAATCCGCGTCACACGCACACTGGAAGGAATGTAGCGTTCTAAATCGTTGAGCAATTGCGACCACGAAAAGCTCTTGCGCAAAATCAAATCGTCAGCGGCAATCAAAGCGATATTCTGGACAGAGCTTAACGTCGAGCCTGCAAAATCGGCAACATCGCCGCCTTTCACTTTTTCTTCCAGTTTTTTGACTTGCGGCTCCAACATATTTGCCTGCATTTGAAGCTGTGATTTTTGGCTGAGCGTATTCAATCCAAACATCGCCGTAGCGAAAATTAATCCGGTCATCAGTAACCAGAATAGTCGCCGATTGCGGAACGGTTCGCTGGCTAAATTAAGCAGTGGTTTCATATTGGCTCTAACGTCGGGTTGATGGAAAAAAACAGAACAAAAGTATGAATTTCAGGGGCGATAAACGCGAGGAATATAACATATTGTCGGTTCCCCTTCTCAAAAATAGCAGGTGGCAAAAAAAGGAGGCGGCCTTCCTCGGTTTATAGAGTCCCGACCACCTCACACAAACCACACACATTGTAGACACGTTATATCACAAAAAAGGTTCCACGAATATCATGTTTTTGTGGTCGGCAATGAGGCTTCCGGCGGCTGTACCACCTCGCATTTGTAAGCTATTCTGACTGCTTGTATGAATTATAAAATTACGCTTGCTTACGACGGCACAAATTATGAAGGATGGCAGATGCAGCGCGAAAAGCCCACTATTCAGTTAGCTTTAACCAACGCCGCCAGCAAAATCGAAGGCGCGCCCGTCATCATCCAAGCCGCCGGACGCACCGATGCCGGAGTCCACGCCGAAGGGCAGGTCGTTTCCTGCCACTTAGCTCACCCTTGGGAGCCGCGAAAACTCCGCAATGCACTGAATGGAAATCTGCCCTCCGACATTCGCGTCACCGAAGCAATTCCGGTGGATGAGGAATTTCACGCACGATTTTCCCCCCACTCCAAAACCTACCGTTACCAAATTTATAATTCCGAGGTCTGGCATCCGTTGCTTGAACCGATGACGTGGCATTTTCCATATCCGATTAACGATGAGAGCCTGCAACGGGAAGCACAATCATTAATCGGGACGCACGATTTTTCAGCTTTTACGGTCAGCTCGTGCATGACCAAAACTCATATTCGGACAATTACAAACCTTCAAATAAAACCTGACGGAGCCTTGTTACAATTCTTTTTTACGGGAACCGGATTCCTGCGTTATCAGGTGCGAACGATGGTCACAGCGCTGGTCGAAATCAATCGCGGAAGAATCCCGATGAGTATGAAAGATTTGATTCTCAGTCAGCAACGAAGCCTGATTCGTGGAACCGCTCCGGCGAAAGGGTTGACGCTGATGTCAGTCGAATATTAGTATGATTTTCTGGATTGAAGAGAAGCTCTGATAGTAGCCACGAATTACACGAATTTTCACAAATTTTCTCGACTCAAACAGTCAATTCTTATTTCCTTCATTCGTGAAAATTCGTGTAATTCGTGGCTAAAAATTTCAGGCTCCGTATCATCAACGTCGCTCAATGTCTAATTTTGCAACCATCATCAAGACCGGATCAGACGAAGCAAAATTGCTGGCGCAAATTGATCCGTCGCGCCTGCCGCGTCACGTCGCAGTAATTATGGATGGCAATGGACGTTGGGCGAAAAAACGATTTCTGCCGCGCATTGCCGGACATCGCGCCGGCGTCGAAGCCGTCCGCGACAGCGTAGACACTGCTGCCAGACTCGGCATTGAAGCACTGACCCTCTATGCTTTTTCAGTCGAAAACTGGAAGCGCCCCGCTTACGAAATCGAAGCGTTGATGACTTTTTTGAAAGAGTATCTCCGCAAGGAAATTGATAATCTGGATCGCAACAATATTCGCTTTCAAACGATTGGCAGAACTCACGATTTAGATGAATCCGTACAAGTTGAATTAGCCAGCGCAATTCAGCAAACTTCTAAAAATACTGGCATGGTTCTCAATGTCGCGTTGAATTATGGGGGACGAGTCGAAATTGTTGATGCGGTACGTTCACTGATGAAAGCTGGAACTCCGCCGGAAGAAATCACCGAAGCCGAACTCTCAAAATATATGTACACGCACGATTTGCCTGACCCTGATTTGATGATTCGCACGAGTGGAGAATTTCGGATTAGCAATTTTCTATTGTGGCAACTGGCCTACGCCGAGATTTATATCACCGATGTTTTCTGGCCTGATTTTCGCCGTCCGAACTTTTTTGCCGCCATCATTGATTACCAAAAACGTGACCGCCGATATGGCGGTATCAGTGAAATAGTTTCGGGTTTCGGGTCTTGAGTTTCGAGGAAAACCAATTCCTTGATTTCTCGAAACTCGAAACTCGAAACTCGAAACTTTTATGTCCCGAGTTTTTTCCGCAATTATTTTTCTCCCCATTTTACTGCTCATTATCTGGCGAGCTTCACCAATTTATTTTTCAGGCTTAATTTTTGTTGCAGCGATTCTCGGCTTGCTTGAATACAAAAATATTGCCGAACAGGTCGGATTAAAAGCCAGTTCATGCCCTGTCTTCATTGCTGCTCTCGCCATTTTATCCAGTTTTTATTTTCATCGCCCCGACCTCATCGTAGCCGCTCTTGCAGCTCTCGTCATTGTCGAATTAACGGTACAGCTTTTCACGGTTCAGGATTTGACGAAAGCTTTGGCAGGCGCAGCCGGAGCGGTCTTCGGCGTCGCGTATGTCGCCATCCTCGGCGGATATTTAATCTGGTTACGACTCGTAGACGATCACGGAATTCAGCTTTCCGCCAAATTAATTTCACTATTTTTCCTGATCGTTTTCGCCGGAGACACCGGAGCGTATTACACCGGACGAGCGCTGGGGAAAAATAAACTGGCTCCGCGTATCAGCCCTGGAAAAACTATCGAAGGCTCCATCGGCGGACTGGTCGCCAATGTCCTCGCAGTCGTCATCGCGCATTTCACTTTTTTCCCTGAGCTGAATTTAGTCACGGCGATTCCGCTGGCATTGATTATGGGATCGCTCGGTATCATCGGTGATTTATGTGAATCAATGATGAAACGCGGTTCCAATGTCAAAGACGCCGCCAATATTATTCCCGGACACGGCGGCATCCTTGATCGGCTGGATAGCATATTATTCAATGCTCCGGTGCTGTATTATTACTACGCCCTGTTTTTAAGGTAGTTTCGCGTTTCGGGTTTCGAGGAAGACCAGGTTAATGGATTCCCAAAAACTCGAAACCCGAAACGCGAAACTCAAAACTAACATGCAAATTTCTATTCTTGGTTCTACTGGTTCGATTGGTTGTAACACCTTGCGTGTGGTGGATTCGTTGCGTGACCAATTCACGGTCGCCGCACTCGGAGCCGGAACCAATGTTGAATTACTCGCCGAGCAGATCCGTCAATTTCATCCGCATTTAGTCGCCGTCGCCGATGAAGCGCACGCCGAAAAATTAAGCCAAATTCTATCAGGCTACAATCTCTCAGAAATTCCGCGCATCACAACCGGAGTCGAAGGGTTATGCGAAGTCGCATTGTATGAAAACGTCGAAATTGTGATCGGCGCAGTCGTTGGCGCACTGGGCTTATTACCTGTTTATCGCGCACTTGAAGCCGGACGCCGCGTCGCCCTCGCCAATAAAGAAACGCTCGTCATTGCGGGTGAATTAATGAAGCGCGCCGCCGAAAAATCCGGGGCTGAATTATTACCCGTCGACAGCGAGCACAACGCTTTGCATCAATGTTTACGCGGCGAACATTCATCTGAAGTCAAACGCTTAATCTTAACTGCTTCCGGCGGTCCCTTCAGAACTGCCAGCAAAGAAGTGATTGACCATGCAACTCCGGCGCAAGCCTTACAACATCCCACGTGGCGGATGGGCGATAAGATCACGATTGATTCCGCGACGATGATGAATAAAGGCCTGGAAGTCATCGAAGCGCGTTGGCTTTTCAATCGCAGCGCTGATGAAATTGACATCATTGTGCATCCGCAATCCGTCGTGCATTCGATGGTGGAATTTGTGGATGGATCAATCATTGCGCAGCTCGGCGTCACCGACATGCGCCACGCGATTCAATACGCGTTGACCTATCCGGCGCGGCAGGCGGCTGAGCTGCCACCGCTGAATCTCACCACTGCTGGCAACCTCGAATTTCACGATCCTGATCCTGACCGCTTCCCGTGCATTGCGCTGGCGTATGAGGCTTTGCGCACTGGCGGGACGATGCCCGCAGTCTTAAACGCCGCCAATGAAATCGCCGTCGCCGCGTTCCTCAACGAAGAAATAAAGTTTGGACAAATCCCGAATTTAATTCGCGCCGCGTGCGAAGCTCACCAGGCAGAACCAGTCAATGAGCTTGAGACTGTTTTGCAGGCCGACAAATGGGCCAGGCAGTGGGCGAGTCGTAAAATCAAGCAAGCTAGCGTTCAGTCGCGTTAAGCAAGTTTGCGATGTGGCGAGCGTGATGTTACTATTTCAAATTAATGGAAGTACTTTGAACTAAGTTTTTTAGACAAAGCAAAGCACGAGATCACATACCGGCCAGGGCGCTTCGCTTACAGAGGAGAAAACAGTGAATTTCAATATTGGTGATAAAGTGGTTTATCCGAATCACGGCATCGCAATCATCGAACAACTTGCCAAACATCAGATTAATGGTGAAAGTAACGAATTTTATTTGTTACGGTTGGCTTCGACCAACTCGACCGTGATGGTTCCTGTTCGCAATGCTTTGGAAGTCGGCTTACGCTCTCCCATTGCCAACAAGCAATGCAATGAATTGCTTAAAGTTCTGGCTGAAGATTTATCAATGCCGGATATGGATTGGAAAAATCGCTTCAAGGATTTTTCCGACCGGATGCGCAGTGGTGATTTATTTTTAATTGCCGAAGTCTTGAAAACTTTGACGTATTTAAATCAGCAAAAACCGCTTTCCTTCCGGGAAAAGCGCATGCTGGAAAAAGCCCGACAATTAATTATCAGCGAACTCGCTTCCGTCGGCGGAGTTCCCGAAACAAAGGTTGAACCCAAAGTGGATGCTGCGCTTGATGGTGCCTGCAACAAGCATCGCGCCGCTTTCGCTACCGCAGGCCATTAATAGTTAGTGAATTATCAATCAACGAGGATTCTTTGCCAGAGTCCTCGTTTTCAGCTTTAGCCAATGGCTCCCCCTGCATCAACCCCCATTCCCATCTAACTTGTCGAGTAACTCATAACTTTCTTCCTGAGGGGTTGTCGTTCCCTTTGTCCACTTTGGATCATACGGACAATGACGACAGCCAGAGCCGCAGCATTCGCCTTTGCGCAGATGATAAAGAGCCGTAAAAACCATGTATGGCCCTTCCCGATAAAATTCTTCATTTTCTAAAAATTCGCTCATTTTCTGTAAAACCAAAACGCCTGCGAACCGTTATACTATTACCCCTTTCACTGTGCAATTCAGTATTAAATTTGCAATGAGGTGTTATATGAAAAAGAAAATGATCGTTTCCCTTTGTCTGTTGGCGCTGCTGTCTTCACTGTTACCGGCGCAAACTGCCTCTTCAAAACCAGTGATCATTCCTGAAGGAACTGTCATTCAACTAAAAATCCACGAACCTATCAGCTCCAAGCTCAGCGACGTTGGCGATGAAGTCATTACGACGATCAAGAAGGATGTCGAAGTTGATGGCGTCGTGCTGCTGCCCGCCGGGACTGAAGTCATTGGGCGCATCACCGCTGCGAAAGGCGCAAAACGTCCATTCAAGGGCGGACAACTCCACATCAGCTTTGACCATGTTCGTCTCGACAATGGCATCAAAAAGATTTCCGCGATTGTGCAATCCGCCACTGACTTCGCCCGTGATGAAAAAATCAAAACGAATAGCGAAGGCTCATTGAAAGGAACCAGGAGCGGTGGAGATGTTTTACGCGGCGCGAGTACAGCCATTGGCATCAGCAGCGCCGCCGCCATGATTATTATCCTCGCCGGACGCGATAGCGGTTATTCAGGCTATGGAAGAGGAATTAGCGGAGGCAGTGCCGCCGCCGCCGCTGGAGTCATGGGAGGAGGCATCATTACCGGAATCCTCCTGACCAAAGGCAAGGAAGTTCGTCTGGATTCAGGCGCAATCGTCCGCTTGAGATTGGAAAGAC
>JAYVRW010000290.1:0-14638 GCA_043775925.1 Blastocatellia bacterium | reverse complement strand
CTTTTCATTCAAAAATCTTATCATTCCTGCTATCCTCTTGTCTTTGTTACCTTAAAGTTAATTACAGCCTCTAGAATCGGCTTCTCGAGTAGGAGTGCCTAACAACATATTCAACGGGGCGCGCAGTTCACTACGAATTCTTCGCACTACAGCAAGCGACTCCGTTGCAATGGATTTTAGGATCGCAGCGGGAAAGAGAAATAGCAGTCTTTGTAAGTAACCCGCTAATAAAATTAGTACATGAAAACCATAGACCAGTTAAAGCCTAATTACGCCCCTCTTTACGCCGCTGCTTTGTACCCTGAGTTAGCAGCGATATTTCAAAAGCATGGCTACGCATTGGCGGTTTACGGAAGCCTTGTCCGCGATTTTGATCTTCTCGCCGTCGCGTGGGTTGAGAATATTTCTTCGCCTCAAGTTGTGCTTGACGAAATAACCAAAAACATTTGCAGTCCGTATTGTTGGCTCACCAACGTTGAAAAATCACGGGCGAGTTGCCCACACGCTGTCGATTGGTCACGGTGATTGCTGATTGGAGCGTGAGCGTCCCGCTGGCCCGCGCCAGTGAAACGAGGCGCGCGAGGTGTAGTGAGGAAATCCGTTCCTCTTCAGCGTACTACCTCCGCAGTGCATTTTGCTTCGCTCGCGATCGCAAATATGGCAAGCGAGACGCTCACGCTCCAGTCACTCGTGCTCAAAACGCTATAATTGCTCTACTCGGCTTTGATGCGTTTGTAATGTGTTTCCCCGCCTGCGGTGAATACGACATTGCCATCCGGGTCAGTAATTTCTACCTTATCGGTGCCACTCAATTCATCGCCAGCACGATTGATCTTATACACCGGCGTCGCTTTCAGGAAGCCCAGCAAATGACCGTTATTGATGTCATACAGAATCCCTACTTCTGTCACGGTGAAGCAGCGCGCGCCGAGATATTTCCAAACACCATGCCCAGGCGAAAGAACGCCCAGTTCGGGAATCGTGCTGACCTCGCCTTGCACTGAACTGAAGACAATTCCATCGCCAGTCAGCGAGAGCAGGATTTTGTTCCCTTCACCTGTTGTGCCGAGCCAACTGCCGACGATAGCGGTCTTGCGTGGGTCGGCGTTGTCGTTGAAGTTTTCCCTTTGCTCCCCTTCGTTAGAGGTGTCTGCGGGTGTTTCTTCTTTCGCTGTACGTTGCTCGGTGCGTGGAGCGCGATTGTCATTGGCCAATCGTTCTTGCAGTCGTCGTTTCAACTCAATGATGGCATCGCTGCGGGTTTGCGCTTGGACTTGCATCGTACTTACTGTCAGACTGAGGACGCTTAAGAGCAGGGCGAGGGCGAGAGTAGATTTTGTGAAGTGGGAAAGATGGTGTGTCAGATGACGCATGAGTAGCCTCCTTTGGTTTTGTGCAGGCCGTCGGTTATACTGAAAACCCGCAAATGCTATTGAAGAAGCCCACAATCGGGGCTGTAAGGTGAGAGCCGTTTTTGCTCTCACCTACAGAAACGAGAAGCAAAAGAAAAACACGCAACATCGGCGGAAAAAAATTATGGAGACCTCTTTGCAACCCATTAGCCAGTTGCTGCAACGTTGGAGCCAGGGCGACCACATCGCCTTTGATGAACTGATGCCAGTTGTGTATGACGAATTGCGCCGCATCGCCCATCGCTACCTGGCGCAGCAGTCGCCGGGACATACGCTGCAAACCACTGCGCTGGTGCACGAAGCGTATTTGCGTTTGGCGGGACAAGAAGACAAGCAATGGGAAAATCGCGCGCATTTCTTTGGCGTAGCGGCGCAGGCGATGCGTCACATTTTAGTGGATTATGCGCGGGCGCAACTGCGCGAAAAACGTGGCGGTGGCGCACAGCGCATCTCGCTTGATGATGGTTCGATGATAGGGACGGAACACAGCGGCGAGTTGGTTGCGCTTGATGACGCGCTGACGGATTTGGCGAAACTGAATGCACGGCAAAGCAGGATTGTCGAACTGCGTTTCTTTGGCGGCTTAACCGAACTGGAAATCGCCACGCTGCTACAAATCTCGCCACGCACGATTAGCAATGAGTGGCGTATGGCGCGCGCCTGGTTACTGCGACAGTTAGATCAAACCGAAAAGGCATGACGCCCGAACAATTTCAAAAAGTAGGACAAATCTTTCAGGAAGCCGCAGGGCTGGATGACCGCGCGCGACTTGCCTACTTGTCTGAAGCCTGTGCGGGTGATGAAGCGTTGTGCGCCGAAGTGGAAGCCTTGCTCGCTTACGATAACGATACAGCCTTTCTGGATCGGCCTGCGCTCGAACAGGCCACACAAATTCTGCCGGAAAAATCAACTACTTCCCTGGCAGGGCAACGGGTCGGACATTGCGAGTTGCTCTCGTTGCTGGGCAAGGGCGGGATGGGTGAGGTTTGGTTGGCGCAGGACAAAGAATTGGGGCGGCGCGTCGCCATCAAATTATTGCCCGACGAGTTCACCTCAGACGTGGCGCGCGTGCATCGCTTCACCCAGGAAGCGCGCGCGGCCTCGGCATTGAATCATCCGAATATCCTTACGATTTACGAAATCGGTACGTTCACCATCGCAGCCTCCACCAGGCATTACATCATCACCGAATATATCGCAGGCGAAACCTTGCGCGAACGCATGCAGCAGATGCCGCAAGGACAGATGCCCGTCGCCGTTGCCGTAGAGCTTACCGCACAGATTGCCGCCGCCCTCGCCGCCGCCCACGACGCGGGCATCATTCACCGTGACATTAAACCTGAAAACCTGATGGTGCGTCGCGATGGGCTGGTGAAGGTGTTGGATTTTGGCTTGGCGAAACTTTCGAAAACGCGGAATGAAAACCTTTCTGACATTCATCGTTCAGCGATCAGCGATCATCTTTCCACATTGCCCGGCCTTGTGATGGGAACGCCACGTTATATGTCGCCCGAACAGGCGCGCGGCGAGAAGGTGGACGGACTCAGCGACATCTTCAGTCTCGGCGCAGTGCTGTATGAACTGGTCGCCGGACATCCGCCGTTCACTGGCGCGAGCATCAGCGAAATGATTGCCGCGATTCTGCGCGATACGCCGCCGCTCTTGAAGACTTATGCGCCTGCTACGCCGCCCGAACTACAACGCATCGTGAATCAGACGTTGCAGAAAGAACGCGATGCACGCTATCAAACGATGACAGAATTGCTGGCCGATCTGAAACGATTGCAGCGGCAATTGGAGCGGCAACAGGAAGCGCCGGACGACGTGGCACGCGCGGCGACGAAAGAAGCAACGGCACTCCTCAACGATGCTGCCGAATCGCCGACGCAAGCTTTGCCGCCAACGCACACGACCGACAAGCAAGCTGTCATTACGACTGCGCGACAATCCGTCTTCGTCCCTATCAAACGCCACAAATTCGCCGTTGCCGTTGCGCTACTGTTTTTGTTGTCGGGCGTAGCTGCCGCTTTGTACTTCAGCTTTGGGCGTGAATCGGCGATTGATTCACTGGCGGTTTTGCCCTTCGTCAATGTCGGCGCGAATCCTGACACAGAGTATCTTTCCGATGGCATCACGGACGGTCTCATCAACGGCCTTTCGCAGTTGCCAAAGCTGAAAGTGATGTCGCGCAATTCGGTCTTTCGTTACAAAGGCAAAGAAACAGATGCGCAACAAGTCGGCAATGCGCTCGGCGTGCGCGCCGTCTTGACGGGCAAAGTAACGCAGCGCGGCGATGATCTGATCGTCAGTGCAGAATTAGTCAACGTGCGCGACAACAGCCATCTGTGGGGCGCGCAGTACACGCATAAACTCGCTGATCTGTTGGCAGTGCAGACGGGGCTTTCGCGCGACATTGCGGAGAAGTTACGATTGCGACTGAGCGACGCAGCACAACAGCGATTGACGAAGCGCGGCACCGAGAATGCCGAAGCTTACGAGCTTTATTTGAAGGGAAGCTACGCCATGAATGCGCTGGGTTCTGACGACGAAGTCAAAAAAGGTCTGGCATATTTTCAGCGCGCCGTTGAAAAAGACCCACAATTCGCGCTGGCTTACGCAGGTTTGGGCGACGCTTATGTAGAGATGGGGGCGCTCGGTACAACGTTCCTGCTACCGCCGAAAGAAGCCTACGCGCAAGCCAAAGCCGCCGCTTCAAAAGCGATAGCACTGGATGACACGTTGGCCGAGGCGCATACCACGCTCGGTAAGCTGGCGATGAGCTATGAATGGGACTGGGCGAAATCCGAGCGGGAATTTCAACGGGCCATCGCATTGAATCCAAACTATGTCCCGGTCAAACACTGGTACTCGCATTTGTTGGTCAGCCTGGGCCGCTTCGACGAATCGCTGGCGCAGAGCCAACAGGCGTTGGCGCTTGACCCGCTCGATTTGGGGATGACCTTTCACCTGGGGTTTCATTACTACAATGCGCGCCACTACGAGCAAGCCGTCGCACAATTCCAAAAGGCGCTGGCGATGAATCCGCGACACAATAGCTCACACGGCCTTCTCGGTTTGGTTTACGCGCAACTTGGGCAGTATGACGAAGCCATTGCGGAGATAAAAAAAGGGATGGAGTTAGGCGGGCTGGACGAACGGGGAAGTCTAGGCTATGCGTATGCCCTGGCCAGCCAACGCGACGAGGCGCGCAAGCTGCTGGCGCAGTTGCAGGAAGAAGCCCAACACAAACCGGTTTCGGCCCTTAGCATCGCCCGCATTTATGTCGGCTTGGGCGAGAAGGATCAGGCTTTCACCTGGCTGGAAAAAGCCGTTGCTGAACACGATCCGAATATCACTGAGCCGGGTCTTAAAGTGGATGCTAGGCTGGATAAGCTGCGCTCAGACCCGCGTTTTACTGACCTCTTGCAAAAACTCAAACTCACGCCGTAAAAGCAACGCGGGCGCACTCCAAAGAATACGCCCGCCACAGTGAATCCCGTGCAATAGCTGTTGGGCAATGTTTGTGGATTGTTTACCTTAAGCGATTCCCTCTAAATAATTTGGCAGTCTTGGCCTTTTTTGATTAACCCTTTAACGTTTCTATTTATTTGGTAGTCACTTCTCTTGTATTTTCACCTTACGCTGGATCAGAAGCTAAAACTTGTGTTCTTTTGCCCGTTATTATTTCGTCAATCTGAATAAATGGTATTGAGAGCCAAGCAATCACTTTCTTGTCTTTATACACACTAAAGGTAAATTCTCCCGCTGCTAAATCATCTTCATCGCCCTCAAAGCCACCACAATATTTTTCAGATTGATAAAGATCATCAGAGGCCACAATCAAGCCAGCGGCAATATCTTGTTTGATTTCCTGGAGTAAGGACAATAACTCGTTATCAACTGAATAAAGCCGTTCATTTTTCATACATCATTTCATCAAAAGCAAGTTGCCCCACATGAATTATGTGGATGACTCACGTTGCTATAGGCAGAAACATGTTTCTGCCTATAGCAATTAGTTTCTATTAGTAGAAGCTTTTTTACTTCTACTAATAGAAACATTTTCTAGCGCAAGGCGATCCTTTAAACCGAGCGCAATAGCCCGGTCATAGCGTAATTCCCCTACACGTCGTGCGGGATTCCACTGTCCGCCAGCCTGTCGCACCTTTTGTTGCAGGTCGGCTTCTCGAAATGCGACTTGCACACCAACGATGGTTTGGCTGGCAATCTTCGGCGTCCAATCGCTTTCTTCAATCACCGGTTCAATGGTCTTGAGCCGCTTACGACTGACTTCATCATACCGATAACGCACACATAGTTACGATTCGCCATACTGCTCGACTAACCGGTTAGTGCCGCGTTGTCCAGGTTTTAAAATGCTTCGTATGCGCATGACGCATCTCCAGTAAATAGTGATTGATTCGCTGTGCTGGCTTTACTGTGGAACGGGACAAAGCATAACGCTGCTTGAAAAACAAGTACAAGAGTTATCTGAGGCCGTGGCGAATATTTTTTATCAAGACAGTTGGCAAGCTCTGAAGCAAAATGTTGGTGTCGGCTACAACTACATAACGGTCACGCACGGCGACGCGCCCTTACTTCTTTTACTGCTGCCTCAAGCTCTTCATCTGTCGTACCAGTGGCTTTAATTTGTTCACGTACATCAGCAAACGATTCCCACGGATCAGTAAAATCTGCCTCTCGTTTTAGTACGTCTAATGCGTATTCTTCAAGAGCTTTTCCTCTGGCGATGGCACGACCAGTTAGGATTGGTTCAAGTTCGGTTGGGATAGTGATGATAGTACTCATTGTTTGACTCCTTAGATTCTAATAACATCTTAATTCCCAACCTTTAGCAACCGTAAAATTGGATCATTCACTTCACGCATCCGAACGTCTAAACGTTTTTGCAGGTCGGTTCGAATGGCTTTATTTTTCTCATTGTTGTAAAGATTTTTTGTTTCGCCCGGATCGTTTTTCAAATCATAAAGCTCATCCAATTCCAGCGCGTGATAATGCCGCACCAGCTTCCAATCTTTTGTGCGGAGCATTCGCATATACGCCAGGCCTACATTGTGTAAATCGTATTGCCCGTAAAATTCATCGCGCCAATGTTCATCGCGAAGTCCTGTTAATAGTGGAGAAAAATCTTTGCCGTGCTGCCGATAGCCAGGCGGAGGTTTGATTTTCAGCATCCCCAAAACTGAGGGAAATAAATCCAAATTGAGAATGGTTTCGTTGATTTCAGTTCCGGCTTTGATGACGCCGGGCCAGCGGATCAGCATCGGAATCCGCAAAGAACTATCCCACATATTCGGACGTTTCGGTCCTGAAATTCCGCCCGCTACCCAATGACCATTGCCCTTGGTGTGAATACCATGTTCGCCGATGTTGTAGCCGTGATCGCTTTGAAAAATGACGATAGTATTGTTGTCTAAATTCAGGCGAGTCAGCAGGGCAAGAATTTTGCCAATGTTGCGATCTACAGCGTGGACGGCGGCGTAGTAATCACGATGCCATTGCTTGATTTGTGCATTGTCCAAACCTTTGAACGCTGGAATTGTCGGATCAAGATTTTTGTAAATGTCGGAGTCTTCGGCAGGCATCGGCCCGTACGGCGTATGCGGTTCGCGGTAATGGATGACGGCGGCGAAAGGCTTATCTTTATTAGCTTCAATCCACTTCGCGGCGTCATCGGTCATCAAATCTGAACTTGCTCCCTGCAATTGTTGACGCTTGCCGTTGACTTCAAATTTCGGATTCATCGGATTCCATCCGCCCTGTAATTCTCCCATAAAATAATCGAAGCCGTGCTTGGTCGGGTGAAATTTTGGGGCCGAGCCAAGATGCCATTTACCAAATAATCCTGTGCGGTAACCATTTTTTTGGAGGACTTGCGGCCACGTGATCGCGCTGTCAGGCAAGCCGATTTTACCGTCGTCTTCGATGACGGAAATGTAATCGGTGATGCCGACTTCGGTTCCGTATTTTCCGGTGAAAAGCGCGACGCGGCTGGGCGAGCAAACTGGAGTTGTGACAAATGCGTTATTGAATTTGACGCCTTCACGCGCGAGCCGATCCATGTTCGGGGTCTGGACTTCGCGGTTGCCGTACGCGGCAATTGACCACAGTGCCTGATCGTCGGTGACGATGGAGATGATGTTGTATTTGGTTTGGGCGAGAGCAGGAATGACAAAAAAGAAATAGAGAATTACAGCGAGTATCGGGAGTTTTCTGAATGAAGATGCTGGTTTCATGGGAATCGTTAAATTTGTAAAAATGGAATAGATAAGCCCTTGCGAAGCGCAAAGACTGTCGCAACCATGCTGGTTGCGACACTTCAATTCAATGCCTGCGATAGCGCGACAAGAGTTCTTCTAAAAAACCTTCATAACTAAAAGTTTTCTGATCGAAAGACGGGCGGATTTTTTCGAGGATGGGCATCGCTACGCGCCACGCCATCCATTGGCGGGGAAGCTCTGGCAAGTCGTGACGACGGCGCAGGAAGGCTTCGACGACTTCGATTTCGGGTTTGGTGATCTGGCGGAGTTCTCCGGTGAAATCTACGGCTTGGGCGATGCGCCGCCGCGCTACGTCAAAGCCGCGATCATTCGCGTCATCGCTTTCAAAAACATCGGCAAAGGATGGTGCTTCGCCGCGTCTTTCTTTGATGACGACAGTTCCGGCGACGAAATCTCCGAGGCGTTTGCTGCGTTCATTGGCGACCAACGTGATAATGCCAATGGAGTAATAAGGCGTAATCATCGAATCGGCGAGGCGAATCAGGTTCCGCGAAAAGGCTTCAAAAAAACTGATTGGTCTGCCGTCTTCTTTGATGACCCGCAGTTGGAGCAGGCGTTTGCCGGGAGTTTGTCCGCTCCAAAGCGTTTCAAAAAAAGTGAAGTAACCAAAGAAAATTAGGAATACTAAAATAGTTAGAATGGCGATGGTCCAGGCATCTCCGGCATACGCTTTATTGAAAACTGACCTGGTGAATCCATTGACGGTTGAGCTAACGGCATAAAAAATTAAGTAGACTCCGGCGACTGAAAATATTTGCAGCGCGTGGTCAATCGCGCAGGCGAGAAAGCGATTGCCAAGCGAAGCCAGCGCGAAATTTAATTCGACGTGTTCAGGGGTTTCGATGATGAGTGTTTCTTCGGGCATAAAATCTAAAAATGAGCTTTGAACTTTGGGCTTGGGGCTTTGGGTCTCTGGCGAAACGTACAAGTGCTTTTGAAAAGGGAAATGAGGTGAAATTTAAAAAGAGAACGGGATGTTTTCTCGACAAACCAAAGACCAAAGTTCCAAAACCAAAGACCCTCAACAAAAAAGAATTATTGTCTAATACAAACCTTCGGCATACTACGCAACTCAGGTGAATTCCTCAATCATTTGACTGTGCTGTCAGCATCATGTTAGGTTTTGCGGGTTAGATAAATCATTCATTTTCAGCAACGAATTACTGGTCAATGGTGGAAGAAATAATCCTAAGCAAAACTGCTCTCAACGCTACGCATCGCCGTCTGGGTGCGCGGATGATTGATTTTGGTGGATGGGATATGCCTGTGCAATATTCCGGCACAATGGAAGAGCATCTCGCTGTCCGAACGAAAGCCGGACTTTTTGATGTTTCCCACATGGGAGAAATTGAAGTGCGTGGCGCACAGGCTTTACATTTAGTGCAACATGTTATCTCGAATGATGCTTCCAAACTTGTTGATGGACAGGCGCAGTATAGCGGGCTGACGACTCCGCTGGGAACATTTGTAGACGATTTGCTCGTGCATCGTTTGGCTTCAGATCATTATCTGTTGTGTGTGAACGCCTCGAATGCAACCAAAGATTTTCAGTGGATTGTGGAGCATACGCGGCAATTCGATGCTGAAGTTGAAAATGCCAGCAGCCGTTACGCGCAATTAGCATTGCAAGGGCCGCAGGCGTTATCAATTTTGCAACCGTTAGTGAAAGTGGATTTGGCAACGATCAAATATTACTGGTTCGTTCAATCCGAAATCAACGGAGTGCCTGCCATTATTGCTCGTACTGGTTATACGGGTGAGGATGGCTTCGAGCTTTATTTCGACGAAAACGAATCCGAAAATATCTGGAATTTATTGATGACGGCTGGCAGTGGTCACGGGTTAAGTCCCTGTGGATTAGCGGCGCGCAATACGCTACGGCTAGAAGTGGGAATGGCTTTGTATGGCAACGATATTGACGATACAACGACGGTGTACGAAGCGAATCTGGGCTGGACAGTCAAATTAAATAAAGGCGATTTCATTGGGCGTGATTCACTGCTCCGCCAAAAAGAAGCAGGCATTCAACGCAAGCTGGTCGGATTTGAAATGATAGAGCGGGGCATTGGACGCGATCATTATCCGGTGTTTATTGATGGCCAACAGGTAGGGCAGGTATCTTCGGGAAGCCCTGCTCCTTACTTGAAAAAGAACATTGGTTTAGCATATCTTCCTATTTCTCATACGCAGGTCGAAACTAAATTTCAGATTGATGTCCGAGGCAAGATGGTTGAAGCACAGATCGTGCCGACGCCATTTTATCAACGCTCAAAATGAGCCAACGAAGTACTAACCGAAAAGGAGAAAGCAATGGCAGGTACATTTGAAATTAAGATAACAGAAGCTGGAAAACTGATGTTCAATCTCAAAGCCGGGAATGGACAGGTTATTTTGACCAGCCAGCAGTATGAAGCAATGGATGGCGTCGAGAATGGAATTGATTCAGTGCGAACCAACTCTCAACTTGATGAAAGTTTTGATCGTAAAGTGGCTACTGATGGCTCACCATATTTTTCATTGCTGGCGGGTAATGGGCAAATCATTGGCAAAAGTGAAATGTATACGGCTGAAGATAGTCGTGATAACGGCATTGCCTCCGTCAAAACCAATGCTCCTGATGCGGCGGTAGTTGATTCTACCGGGGCATAATTATTAACCATCAATGCGCGTAACGGTGAAAGCTGTTACGCGCACTCTACTAATTAATTACTAGATGAGGAGTTTGAGATGCCAGGATTATTCGAACTTTGGGAAACTGATAGCGGAAAATTTAAGTTCAATCTTTTGAACGAAACCGAAGACGTCTTATTAGCCAGTCAGACGTATTCTTCGTATGCGGCGGCTGAAAATGGAATTGAATCCGTTCGCAAAAACTCTTCCGACCCGGAATGTTTTGAGGGATTGATTTCTGAAGGCGGAACCTTTTATTTTGTGATGTACAGCGGTAACGGTCAGGTCATCGGAACCAGTACCATGTATAAAACCGAAGCCGACCGCGATGCCCGGATTGCGCAAGCGAAAGCTCTGGCAGTTGGTGCAACGGTGAAGGATTTAGACGAAACGGCTTAGCAATTTTTATTCGTGATGACAGGTTTCTCCATCCTGGCGAAGCCTGTCCTTTAATTTTTCAGGACATTATTATGGCAAATTATCCAGACACACTTTCTTATTCTAAAGATCATGAATGGCTTCGCGTGAATGGCGGCGAGGGCGTGATTGGCATCAGTGAATTCGCGCAGGAATCACTCGGCGATATTGTTTATGTCGAACTTCCGAAAGTCGGCGATACCTTTGAAGCCAGCGATCCGTTTGGCTCCGTCGAATCCGTTAAATCCGTTAATGAATTGTTCATGCCAATCGGTGGTGAAGTTATCGAAATTAACGAAGCTTTAGTTGACGCGCCTGAATTGGTGAATACGGATTCTTACAAAGATGGCTGGATGATTAAGATTAAAATTCTGGATTCATCAGAAGTGGATAGCCTGCTTTCTTCTGCTGAGTATGAAGATTTTATTAAATCGCAGGATTAGTGACCTTAATTTTTCATGATATTCAAACGCAAACGTCAATGGTCTGCGAAGTTTACTGCTGGCGTACTTCTATTCTTCAGCTTTCTTTCAATTCACGCGCAAACTCGCAAGCCCAATATCATCGTCATTCTTGCCGATGATATGGGCTATGCTGATATTGAACCTTACGGCGCGAAAGACATAAAAACCCCCAATTTAAATCGCCTCGCACGTGAGGGCGTGAAGCTCACGAACTTCTATTCTAACGGTCCAAATTGCACGCCAACGCGTGCTGCGTTGATGACAGGACGTTGGCAGCAACGCGTAGGGATGGAGTGGGCGACGAGTCCCGGCGCTGCCAAAAGCCAATTGCCATTGACAGAGGAAACCATCGCCGAAACGCTGAAAAACTCTGGCTACGCGACAGGGATTTTTGGGAAATGGCATCTAGGTTACGACATCAAGCAAGGCCCTCTGATGCATGGCTTTGATGAATTTTTTGGCATTCTCGCAGGTAATGTGGATATGTATTCGCACTACTATCGAACGAAATTGTACGACTTGTATGAAGGCAATAAAGAAGTCAAAAAAGAAGGCTACCTCACTGACCTGTTGAGTGATAAAGCGGTTGATTTTATTGATCGAAATGCATCGAAGCCATTTTTTCTATACGTTCCTTACAATGCTGTCCATTGGCCGTTTCAGGCTCCCGGAAATCCAAAGGATATTCGCACGATGGAAAATTACTTTGACGGGACGCGTGAAGAATACGCCAAAATGTTGGAGCGGATGGATTACGGCATCGGGCAAATTTTAGCAAAGCTTGATCAGGAAAATTTAGCGAACGACACGCTCGTGATTTTCACTAACGATAACGGCGGCGAACGTTTATCGAACAATGCGCCGCTCTTTCATCATAAAAGTACGCTGTGGGAAGGCGGCATCCGCGTCCCGTGTTTGATACGATGGAAGGGGAAATTGCCGGCTGGAAAAGTTTCAGCTCAAATCGGCATTACGATGGATTTAACTGCCACTGCGATTGCGATAGCTGGCGCCAATCCCGCCCGAAAATTGGATGGAATGAATTTGATTCCGTTGATTCAATCTACAGCTTCAGTGGTCAACCGTGATTTGTTCTGGCGGAGTAGTCAAGCGCACATCGCACAAAAAGCAGTGCGCTCAGGCAAGTGGAAATATTTTTCAGAAGGCGAAAATCAATTGTTGTTTGATCTTGATGAAGACATCGGCGAACGAAAAAATCTCTTCTATCAGAATCAGGCTAAGGCAAAAGAACTTCGTCTCAAATTTGAAAATTGGGAGAAAGAGATAGTTACGAATAACTGAAGAAATTTAGCCGCGAATTTTACAAATTTACACGAAAAGAAACAGAGTTTTAACTGTAATAGATTCGTGCTAATTCGTAAAATTCGCGGCTAAAAAAATCCTAATGAATAATCTTCCCTTTTAAATTCACCACCGTCGCCGCCACCAAATTATTTCCAAAAATTTCCATGTTCTTAAATTGCCACACGACTTTCTTGTCACGTGTGACCTCGAACATTTGTGGATTTTCCGGACCTGCGTGCGTATTGCCGACAATCAAGTTTCCATTCGGCAATTGAATTAACGTCGTCACCCACGCCAGCGTAATTCCCGGCAACTCTTTCTGGTCAATGCTCCAAACAATCTTTCCTGCCGGAGTAACTTCTAACACACGATTGTTGTTGCCACCTGCCAGCATCGTATTACCATTTTTCAAGCGAATCGCACCAAAGACTTCATTGCCGTGACCTTCAACGCCGTGACCGTCTGCACGAGGACGACCGCCGAGTTCCATGACATACTTCCAGACAATTTTTCCGGTTTTGTCGTACTCAATGACTTTGCCTTCGCCTTCCTGACAAACGAGGTAGTTGCCATTATCAAGTTTGCGAACCATGCGTGTATCGCGGTGCGGATTCGGATTTTCCAGGGTTAATTTCATTTCGTGAATGATCTTGTCATCTTTGTCCACTTCGATGATGCGCCCGTTGCCGCTTTCCGAAATCATCGTCAAGCCGTTTTTTAGACGCTGATACGAATGAATTTCTACGCGAGTTTTATTTTCCGGCGTCGGTTTGGATTCGTGTTTCCAGACGATTTGTTTGTCTTTATTGACCTCGACAACGGTCGTGTAGCCGGTTTGGTAAAGCACATTTCCATTCGGCAAATATTGAATGTCGTGAATTTCACGCGCATCAGGATTCGGCATTTCCCATTCCATTTTGCCGGATGGGTCTACGATGACGACATGTTTTTTGTCGGCTCCGAGCACGCGATAGGTGGATGCTTTTTGCGCGTAACTAAGCACAGCAAAAGTGAACAAAATGATTGTAATGATAAGTAGTTTTTTCAAGACGGCCTCCGTAGTAGTGCAAACTTTTCAGTTTGAGTTGAGTGCATCAGAAGAATTTGTTAAGAAAATCATAAGTTTTCATGAGAAGTTGCAGTAATGGCGCGGAGCAAACTAGCAAGTTTACTTTACCTTAATTCCTTGAAATTTCACCGTCATCCGCGAATAGAAGAAGTGGTCTTATAAATTAGGAATTTCAGCAAAGCCACGAGCGTCATGCGCCGGGACGATAATCATTTCTGGAAATCGTGTTGCGATGGAATTCATGCGCAAAATATTTTCACGAACGTTCTCAGCCTCAGAATCAGCGCTTCTGCCCAACAGCCATGGCTTTTCTTCTCGCAAGGTAATTCCTTCGCGTTGCCAAACTAAATCTCCGACCATTGCATAGCGACGACCATTGGGCAGCGCCAGAAATACGATAACGGAACCGGGCGTATGTCCCGGAGCCGAAACGATAACAATGGAGCCGTCCCCATACAGATCATGACTTTTGGGAAATCCGAGATACGGCGTAGCTTCAAAACCATATTCAATGTAAGTTGCCTTCAGGCTTCGAGCTACTGCCGTCCAGGGACTATCGCTATTGATAAAATGATGCTCATCAGAAGTCACGAGTACAGGGACTTTCGGGAAATCAGCAATGCCGCTTGCGTGATCCCAGTGCCCATGCGTGAGAAGAATACTGCTTAATTTCGTAACATCGTATTCAGCCCTTGCCAGTTGTGCGACTGCTGGAGTAGCTTTTTCAAAACTCGTTCCTAATCGAAACAAGAGAGGCATCATGCTAAATTGATGGTCAATTTCTTTCCCAAATCCTGTGTCTATCAGCAAGTCACCTTTGGGATGTTTCACAAGCACTGCTGACATCGCAAAGTCACGTTTATCGAAATATGAACCACCTCGATAACCAAAGGCGGCAGATCTTTTTGTCGTACCGGTTGGTAAATGAAAAATTGTCATTTCTGCCGGAGGCGTCGCAATTGGCAGAGTGCCAGCAAAGGCTTCCGGCTTGGGAAGTGG
>JAYVRW010000289.1:0-14657 GCA_043775925.1 Blastocatellia bacterium | reverse complement strand
GTCCCGCGCAGTGGAAGCCGTTTGCCCGCACTGACGGCAGAGGCCTGATCTAAATTCAGAGCAGATAAGTTTGCAGAAATTTCTGAAGCACTTTTGTTATCAAGCCGGATGTGTGCGCTGCCGGTGGCATTGCCTCCAAAGATGGAACCATTGAAATTTGGAACGATGATTTCGTTGCGTGTTGCGGTCACGTCTCCCGTAATATTCCCGACATTCACATCAGCGGTAATTAAATGTTCGATGCTGGCTTTTCCAGTCGCTTTGAATTTGCTGAGGTCATCACCGCGAAAATTTATCTTCGCATTATTGAAACTGATGCCGGAAGCTTTGATGCCTTCGCCCGCCAAATCCGCCGCTTTGAAATTCATCAACCACGTAAAGTCTTCGCCGTTCCCTGCGATTTTTCCTGACGCTACAGCACGATTAATTTTGAAGCCGGCAGCGTCCAGTTTTTGAAAGAGGACTTCTTCCGTCGCTTGAAATTCTCCGCCTTTGCCAGTGCCATTAAATTTCAGATTGATACCCTGCACGCGGATGTCGCGGGCGACCAGCGAATCACTGAGAATTTTTCCGTTGGCCTGATATTCGATGCCTTGTCCGGT
Source organism: Blastocatellia bacterium (assembly GCA_043775925.1). Taxonomy (GTDB): domain Bacteria; phylum Acidobacteriota; class Blastocatellia; order RBC074; family RBC074; genus JAFDVL01. The sequence continues at coordinate 14,055 of JAYVRW010000289.1, read as the reverse complement.
GACTGTGCCTTCAAATCTGGCATTCCCGTTGAGGCGTGATTTTGGCAAAAAGACGCGGGTGATTTCAGTGACTTTGACATCGGCTTTGGCTTTTAGATTGTAATCCAGCTTCTGCCAATCCTTCATTTCGCCTTGCAGGTCAGCGAAGAGCAGCGGCGATGCGATCTGCAATGATTCAACTTTCGCCCCGGTTTCATTGGCTAAGGCATTCAGTTTGAATCCGATGTCGTTGGTTTCTTTGTCATCAATCGTGAACGAACAATTTTCCGCATTGGAAATCAGCCGGAATAATTTATCGTGGTCAGGCGTGATTTTTAATTCAAGGTTACGCGCCGTGCCATCGAATTTTCGGACTTGGTCAATATAATAAACTTCCGCACGATGCAGCTCCACATTCGCGGCAGCGTAGTCGAATTCAACTTTATCCGGCGTATCTTTATTCTTATCGAATTTTAGTTTGGATAAATTCGAGACGCCGTTTTCGTCCAGCTTGTACCAGAATTTCAAGCCATCAATTTTTAGATTTTGTAGGCTGACTCCGGTTGGTTTTCCGAGCTTGAAAAGATCACTGAATTTGACCGTCGCATTTAATTTTTCAAATGTAGTGAACGGTTCTTTTTCTTTTTCAGGATACAGCTTAACGTTTTCGAGTTCGATGCTGAGATCGCGCAACGAAGGCTTGATGGCACCGATTTCTGTACGAATCCCGAATTCGGCTAATTGCGTCGTGAGCTGCGTGGCTACCCATTGATCGAAGCGACCGGATTTGACCCAGACGACTCCCGCCAGAAATAAAAACGAAAGCAAAAGAATGAGGCTTAGTGCCGCAATGATGAAATTCTTACGAGTAAAATATCTCCACATAGCCATTTCCGGTGACATCAATAGCGGTGAGCAAAGGGGCAGGGAACAAACAAGCCCAGATTATACATGGAATGATAGAAAATGTCCGATGGGCTGAATTTTTTTCAGAATTTTTTGTAGAAGCCCCACGCAGTAAGGGTGCTCTTGACAACTGCAAAAATCACGGTAATGCAAAGTGTACGCCCTTACTACGTGCGGGCTTCTGCATTTTTACAGCATCTCATCCATCGCCATTTGAAATTCCTGCGCCATTCCCGGATGCCCATGACGATTCGCTGTCGCGATGCCTTGTTGATAAGCGGCACGCGCTTCGTCAGTTTTGCCAATTCGTTCGAGAGCCTGCGCGAGTTTGCCGTAGGCATTGCCCTGATCGTCAGCCTGCGACAAATATGTTTGTAGCTCGACAGCAGCGTCGGCGAATTGTTCCGCTTTGATTAATTCATTTGCCAAGCCAAAACGCACTGCCGTATTGCCGGGGTCGCCTTCCAGCATTTTTCTGAAGACTTCGATTCGTGAAGCTGCCATTAATAAATTCCTCTCTTTGGTATTTGCATCAGAATGATAGGTTGCAGGAATGCGAGCGTCAAGCAGGGCTTTGCCAGATTGAAAAACCTAAGAAATATCCAGCAGAATATTTTTTCTGAAACTTCTGGAACCTTTTTTCAGAGAGGGCGTTTGTAAGAGCAAGTGAGTTAAGTAAAGCGATTTAAAGTGAGTTTCAGTTTTCGTGTGAGGGAATCTGAAAGCTAATGTGAGGATCGCATCGGAAAACAATCAGGGCTTGGCAGATTGTGAGGACTGCCAAGCCCTGATTGTTTTTCGACAGGCGGGGCGCCTACCGTACCTCTAATGCGTCATCGAATACACAATCACATTCATTCCTAATCGGTAAGCTGCCAATCCAAATTTTAAAGCATAGCGCGGATCATCAATCCATTCCCAGGCATCACCGTTGTCGCAGTTGCGAGCGATGATGACTACGATGCGTCCGTCCTTATCAATAATTCCTTCGTAGTGCGGAACGATGCCGCCTTTTTCTGAAGTTTGGTGATAGTAAATCCAATTATTTGATTGCGGGACTTGCACGACTTCGTTGATGTCAAAGTAACAATGGAAAACCGGATGGTCTAACGGCAGTTCCTGAATTTTGTATTCAGGAAAAATCTTGTGCATTTGATTTTGCACATTTTCCCATTCACGTTCACCCCAGAAATCGTCGAGCATCAAAAATCCGCCGCGTGTCAAATATTCGCGCAGAGCTGCTGCGTCCTGTTCTGACAATTCCATGAATCCGGGTTCAACGGCATAAATAAAAGGGTATTCGTAAAGCTTTGGATCATGCATTGAAACTGTGATTGGTAGACTGGAAATTTCAAGTAGGCTTTTCCCCCATCCACGCAGACCTTGCAGTAATTGGTGATCGGCTTTTGGATAATCTGTCGTCCAGGTTTCACGCCAGCCGGGAGAAGTATAAATCAGCCGCGCAAACGTATATTCGCGGACGATGTTCGTTGTTTCTTCTGGCAGGAACTCAGACAGGCGTGACTGACGTTGGCTGTAGCAGGGTAAAACCAGCAGTAAAATTAATAACCCAACGCGTGAAGATTTCATAATCAATCGTAGAGCGGATGCAAACCAGCACCCGGATAATAGTGCGTAAGAATTTTTTGAAAATCGTAATTTCGCTCTGCCATCAACGCCGCGCCGATCTGGCAAAGCCCTACGCCGTGTCCCCATCCTGCGCCGTACAATGTGAAATATTTTGGAATCGGTGCCGAATCAGCTTCAATGATAAAGGCGGAGCTGTACAAATGCGAGGGTGAAAGCGCACGCCGGATTTCTAATTCTTTACCGACAATCAACGAAGATTTTTCTCCAACGATGCGGAGTTTGATTAATCGTCCCGATTCAGCGCGGGCAACAGGTTCTAATTTCAGAATTGCTCCGAAATCTACGCCAAGTTTTTTGAGCAGTAATGATTGAATTTCTTCCTGTGTGAGCGTCACTTTCCAGCGATAAAAATCAGTCGTTTCCTGATCGAAGCCGGGAAGAATTTTTGCTAATACTTCTTTATCCTTCGTATTACAAAACGCAGGTGGGGAATTCAAAATCCACTTCGTCGCATTCACTTCATTCGTGAGCGACAATTCATATTCAGCCGGAAAATTTTCTTCGTCGTAAAAGACTCTCAGGTAATCCAGTTTTGTATTATCCCAAACCGCCTCGTAGGCTTCGACCATCCCGCCGCAGCATTTGGAAAATCGCGCATCACAAATTGTTTCTTCAAACGTCAGCACGCTCCCGCGGGTAGATTTGATCGTTTCAAAAACTCGTTGCTGCGTAGCCTTCGTGATGCCTTGATAGCGTTGGCAATGATCGTCAGCGCAGACATCAAATTCGGTATGCGCTTCTTTCGCGTACCAGCGAATCAGCTCCTGATCCCCGTCTTCATTGGTGAAAATTGCGCCATTGCTCAAATCGGTTTGTCGTTCGATGCGCCACGGTTTGATTTGCGCGAGCAACCAGCTCCGCGAAATGATGGAATGTGCTTTTAGTAATTCGATATTGGCGGTTGCGCTCATTTCGGAGGAAATCACGCTGGTGATGTAATCTTCGAGCGGAGCTAAATTGATGATTTGTAGATTTCCGTTCGTATCAATTTTGAGTTTGAGCGCGCCTTGAAACGATTGATTTTCTTTGCGTTCCCAATGAAAGCCGATACCAATAACTACGTCGTGAATTGTGAAGGAAGCGGTTGGATCGTTCGGAGACAATGTGATTTCAGAAGTGAAAAACGATCCGTTACTGAATTGAATTATGCCGTCGGAAACAGTCGTTTGATAGTTGCCAGCCGCAAGCGCGATGTTGTTAGCGGTGAGGAAATCCCCGTGTAATTCAAAGCTTACATTGCCGGAAGGAAGGTTCATCAATCCAACGGCAATGATTGGTTCATGTTCGATTTTCTTCAAAATCTATACTCCTAAAAGTGCAATAAATTTTTAGTTTGTTGCTGTTTGGTCTGGTAGCGAAAAACACGACAAACTAAAAGTTTATCGTACGTTCAATGTCGTGAATTTTCCCAACGTCAATTGTCACAGGTTCACCATCTCGAATCGGCTCATAAATATTGCTGAATTTCGCATCCCACACGATTTCATGCGCTTTGTACGACGACCGCGTATGCACGATCTGCGAAACGGTTTCGTCTATGCCAGTCAGCAAGATTACAACCTCGGCATCTTCCTGCATTAACCGTTCATTCGTGTAGCCCCACAGCGGGCTGCTTTCGTTGATCGGATGAACGACCGTCCACGACAGCGGGAAAAAATCTACGTGATCGCGCTCAAGAGTTAAGCGATGAAAGCGGCGATTCGTGGGGCCACTGTCGTTGGAATTCAGTGACAAATTTACTTTCGTGGTCAGATCAATCAACTGATTTTTGCGCGCATTCGTAATCCGAAACATCAACCCCGTACTATTTTTATAAGGTGCTACAACCGCAAAATCACTGAAGACAATTTTCGCGGAAGGCCGTGAAAAGCGAGCAAAAATCAGTCCTGTAATTAATGCCGTAGCCAGTAATCCAGACAATGATTCAACCACGACGATAAGGTTTGCTGCCATTCCAACTGGGCTGATATTGCCGTACCCAATTGTGGCAAATGTATGCACGCTGAAAAAGAATGCCTGCCAGAATGAATTATAGCCGTGCTCTACCATCGTGCCTGCCAGCGCACCTTTGCCACAAGCTAAAAAAGCTAATCCAAACAAGGCATTGATGAAAATAAAACAGAAGGTCATCAGCCCCAGAAATTTGCCCCACGACATTGTCAGCAGGGCATGGTAAGGACTGAGCGAAGACCAGAACGGCAATCCTGTTCGCCTGACGTTGAAGCTGCCATCACGATTGAGCAGGCGTTGGCGGCTTTCTTTGGCAACGACTGCACCGAAGCCGAGGTCTTTGATTTCCTCTTCTTTTTCAGCGGCGATATTTTGTGGGTAAACGTCGGTACTCATTTGGGTCAGTACGTTTAGAGTTCACGCTTCAGCGTGTTGTTGACAGGAACACGCTGAAGCGTGAACTCTGAACTTATCCTAATCAAAAATCACTGTCTTCTTGTTATACAGCAAAATACGATGCTCAATGTGCCAACGCACGGCGCGTGACAAGACAATTTTTTCCAGATCCCGACCTTTTTGAATTAAATCATCAAGCTGGTCACGATGCGAAACACGACTGACATCTTGCTCGATAATCGGGCCTTCGTCCAGTTCCGAAGTCACATAATGGCTGGTCGCGCCGATCAATTTCACGCCGCGTTCATACGCCCGATGATAAGGGCGAGCGCCGCTGAACGCAGGTAGAAAAGAATGATGAACGTTGATGATGCGTTGCGGGTATTGCGCAACAAATTCAGGCGAGAGAATCTGCATGTACCGCGCCAGCACAATGACATCAATTGAATTGTCGCGGAGCAATTTGATCTGCTGTTGCTCGGCTTCGATTTTATTTTCTTTGTTGACATCAATCAGGTGAAACGGGATTTGGTAGAACTCCGCGATGCGTTGCGCGGTGTCGTGATTACTGATAATGAGCGGAATGTCGCAGGCTAATTCTCCGCTTTGCTGACGGTACAATAAATCTACGATGCAATGATCGTAATGCGAAACATAAATCGTAATTCTGGGACGTAGCGATGCCAATTCTAATCGCCACCGCATTTGGAATTGATCGGCGATGCGTGAAAATTGGCGCCGAAATTCTTCAGCCGATAAATCGCAGCCGTCCATATCCCATTCGACGCGCATTAAGAACAAACCCTGTTCATTATCCTGATGCTGATCGGCGTGGAGGATGTTCGCGTTGTGGCGAAAAAGAAAGTCCGCGACTGCGGCGACCAGACCTTTTTGATCGGGACAATCAATCAATAAAATAGCGGTGTTTTTCATGACAAACGATTACAGGGGCAAGGTGATTTCTGCGTAAATTTCTTCGATGTCCTGGGCGGAAATTCGGGCGTAGTGTTCGGGGTTCGGCACCACCAAAATTCCCGTCAAATCAATTCCGGCGGGGCTGACCGTTAATTGCTTTTCGCCGTCAGCAAAATAACACGCGGGGCGATGTTTGGCGCGTGGGAAAAGATAAACTGTGAAGCCGTGCGCGTCAGAAGTGGCGACCAGATTGAGCATCGGTTCACTGTCAGTGCCAATTTTTGCTTGCAGAAATTTGATCGTTTCATCAAACCAGTTCAGTAATTCAGCTTTATTTTTCCCACGAGCAATCAGAATGTTGAGCCGATAATTTTGCAACGTGAATGACGAGAACGAATTACTTTTCTTACTGTAGTTGCGGGAGCGCTTTTCAACTTCATCAAAGAGCGGCACATCATCGCGGCTGCAAGCCTGAAAGTGATGATGATCGGGCGCAGAGGCTCCGCATGAAGCACCGTTGTAAAGCGTGAAATATTGATCGCCGACAACTTCCGTCAAAGCAAGAAAATCTTCAAAGCGCGTCAGAATTGATTGCGGCGTGTGGCTCTTTTCTGAAATAACTAAATGATTTTTCAGGACGGGAAATGGATTGCACAAAATGACGTAATTCTCGCCAAACGGAATCCCTTTTTCTTCAGCAGGAAGATTTTCAGCACACAGAAAACAAGGTCTGGCTTTGATCGAAGCCGCGTCCACTTTCGCAGCAGTGCTGACAATTCGCGCCGGATTAAATTGCGTCAGAACCTTCGATCCTTTGACCGAAAATTCTTTGTATTCCGCTTGATTTAAAGTTTCCGTTGCACCGCGCAGCATCGGCCAAGTATCCAATTGTTGTGCGATGAGTGCGGCGATTCGTGATTGCCAGTTCATAATAAAAAGTTCGCAGGAAAGAAGTTCGCGGTTCGCAGTAAAAACAGTTCATAAAAAGACTGCGAACTGTCTTTACTGCGAACTGCGAACTTTCCCTTGCCGTACTTGAATTTCCCACGTGCGAATTCTGTCTTTATAGGTGTCGTAGCGGTTCATCGTGACCAGGGGAAGCGCGCTGTCAGAATTACCGCTCCAGCGTCGCGCATAATAAATGGATTCATAAATCCGACCGATTTCGTATTCGCGGCTGATGCGCAACGCCAGCGCATAATCTTCACCGTAGCTCACATTCGGCAATCCGATCTCACGCAAAATCGTAACATCAAAAGCGCGTGGCGCACCGAGTCCATTGATGCGGAGCGCGTTGTTGCGTCCGTTGTCGCGTGTCCATTCTTTATGGTCAATTAAACCTGGTGGCAGTTCCTGCAACTCAAAATCTACAGTGGTGTAAGAACCTATTACCATTGCATATTTTCCGTTTTCAAACGCGGCAACCATTTTGGCGAGCGTTGCTTCATTGGTGTAAATATCGTCGGAATCCAATTGTACGGCATAGCGTCCGCAATGCTGTGAATACACGCCCTCGTTCCAGCATCCGCCGATGCCGTAATCAGTTCGTTCGGGAATAAGATGTACGACGCGGGAGTCTGCCGCCGCCAATGTTTGCAGAATTTCAGTTGTGCCGTCAGTCGAATGATTGTCTACGATAATGACGTTGAAATCGAAATCAGTTTTTTGTGAAAGGACGCTGTTGATGGCATCCGTAATTGTTTTTTCACGGTTGCGCACCGGGATAATGACAGAGGCTTTGAACGGAAATTCAGCATCGCTCGCGGTGACGGTTTTGAAATTTGGTTCAAGGTAAGCGTTGATGCGTTTGAGGTGCGCAGTTGCAACCGTCTCCATTTCAATTTGGAAATCACGATTGCGCGGGTCAACGTAATCAAAAATCTTTTCACCGCTCGCACGACCGTCGAGTACGGAGCGTGTATACAAGGGTTCAGGGACGCGCAGGATGTTTGAATCAATGGAAAGCTTCAAGCGTAAATCGTAGAAGGCTCCGAATTTTAAGTCGTTGGAGATTGTGCCGTGTTTGGTAATGGCGTAGTTGATAGCTTGGCGCGAAAGCAGAATCACCGAACCAAAATCAAAATTATCCCGAATTGAACCGAGCTGATAATCCATCAACGGGTGATCGGTGATTTCACCTTTTTCATTGCTCTCACGAAAATCAGCGTAGACGAATCCTGCGCCGGAATCTTCAGCAATTTGCACCAGACGTTCCACTGTCCGTGCGCCTAAATCAATTCTGCTCCCAGTCACCGTGACGAGCAAAAAATCAGTATTTGTAACCTGTAATAAATCGTTGAGCGTAGCGCCTGCGATGCTGGCAGGAATTTCAACGGATTGAATTTTTGGATGCGAAGAATGTTTAATTGCAATTGTGGTCATAAATTATTTATAGAAGAGGAAGTGTTTCCACTCGTCTGATTCTGCTGCGTTTTTGATAGAAGCATTTCGATCTTTAAGCAACTGTTGCAGGTATTTCGTCAGTACAACGGACTCAGCTATTTTGCCAAGAAAGCCCAGTGGCGCATTAAAATCAAAAATGTCCGTCATCTTGGTTGTGTCACCTTGCGTTTCAAAAAAATGATCGTGCTCAATGCGCTTGAAGGCGCCGCGAATCATCGAATCTCTAAAATGGCGCGGCGGATCAAATGCCGTAATCCGAGAAGTAAGATGTTGCCAGACGCCAAAATGTTTAGCTTTCCAGGTCACCTCTTCCTGATAATTAATAAGCCCACTGGTTACTCCGGCAACTGCTTTTTCTCCGGTGTGTGCCGTCGAAACCATGTGCAGGTCAAGGCTGCGGGAAAGATCAAAGCATCTTTCGATTGGAGCGCGAATAATAGTGATAAGTTCAATGATCGGCATTTAAGAAATTGTTTCTTTCGGTCTCGTAACAATGAATCCAGGCATTGTATTCACTTTGACAAATTCTGCCAGTTCCTGCTCGACGACTCCGCCTTTACTTTTGGCAGAATGTCGCATCACGAGTTTGCCATTGACCCAAAACAGCATACCAACGTGAAAGGTATCCAAGCCTTTGCGCGTCGAAGCGAAATAGATCAAATCGCCATCGCGGAATTGTTGGCTAATTTTGTTGAGTTTTCGTTTGGGGAAATAGCGATAGGTGATCGTGCGCGGCTTGAAGCATTTCAGAAAATTAATTTCTTTCGTGCGACTGAGCGTATCTTCGCCGCGTGTGATGTCTTTCAGGAAGCCACGCTTGACGTGATATTTGCTCCAATCGGTTGTGTAGTGCAAGCGGTCTTCCCATTTGACATTACCATTGCGATAGCGAATTTCGCGCAGCCGATCAGTCACTTCGTCAACATTTTTTGCCGTTGCCAGCGCCAGACAAGTTTCAAGATACGTCACGCAATCAAAGGCCTCATACGTTGCGGTGAATTGTTCCGGCACATTCTGAGAACCAATCAGCGGCCAGATGACATAAGGTTTTCCCCGAAATTGTTCCGTAATCCAGCGCAGCTTTTCACCCATTGAGTTGAACTGCGAAGCCCCTTTGAGCAGGCGACGAGTGATTGGTGGGTTGAGTTTTTTGGGACGAATGGTCACGAATTGAAATTTCCAGGATGATTAAAGCATTTGAGTGCCTAATAGAGACTCAAGTGCCAAGTATGCCTTAATTTGCCAGGTAAAATAAACCCGAAAAACAGGAAAAAACGAAGAAAAGAAAGTCAGCCTTGACACTGAAGCGGTAAATAACTATTCTTACCGCTTGTTTTTTTGACGATTTTCATGGAGATTTCGATAATATGTCCACATACTTTCCCAGCGGCAAGGGATTAGAAAACAGCCGAAAATGGTACATCATTGACGCGGACGGCGCGACGGTTGGTCGCTTGGCCTCTAAAGTTGCTAATATTTTAATGGGTAAGAACAAACCTACCTACACTACATTTCTTGATACGGGTGATCACGTCGTGATTATCAATGCCTCGAAAGTGGTTTTCACGGGAAATAAGTTAAACGCCAAAATTTATTATCATCATACCGGTTACCCTGGGGGAATTCGCTCTATTGGTGCGAAAGACCAGTTGGCGAGACATCCTGAGCGTGTTCTTGAAAGCGCCATTAAGGGAATGTTACCGAAGACTAAAATGGGTCGTCAGATGATTAGTAAATTAAAGCTTTACGCCGGAGCTGAGCATCCGCACGGAGCACAGCAACCTGAAGCGATTAGCGCATAGCATTTAGATCGCATCGTCGAATGTTCGATGCATCCTAAGGAGCAAACGTGGCAGATATTCAGTATTACGGAACCGGACGACGCAAAAGCGCAACAGCGCGGGTTTACCTGCGTCCCGGCAAAGGCGACATCAAAGTCAACAAGCGAGAGATCGAAACGTATTTTCCTAACGAAACATTACGAATGATCATTCGTCAACCATTACAATTGACCGACACTATGGCGAAATTCGATGTGTTGGTGAATGTTGATGGCGGTGGAGTTTCAGGGCAGGCGGGAGCTGTCCGTCATGGCATCGCACGTGCGTTGTTGGAATTCAACAGCGAATTGCGTAAGAAGCTCAAGCGGGCAGGACTTTTGACTCGTGATCCACGCATGAAAGAGCGTAAGAAGTACGGTCAAAAGGGTGCGCGCAAACGCTTCCAGTTCTCAAAACGTTAATCCTTGGTGGCTGGTGGTCAGTGATCGGTGTTCGGTTAAGGAAAATTCTCTTACCGACCACCCATCACCGACGACCGACCACAATTATCTCATTACTGCTTTCGTTTGGTTGTCTGTCTAATTTTGCAGACCCGAAGGTGGTGAGTACAAAAACCATTAAGGAGATTCAAATTGGCTACTGTAACCATGAAAGAATTGCTTGAAGCGGGAGTCCACTTCGGGCATCAAGTTCGACGTTGGAATCCGAAGATGAAAGAATATATCTTCGGTGAACGTAACGGCATTTACATTATTGATTTGCAAAAAACACAGCGCATGTTCAAGGAAGCGCTGAAATATGTGACGGATCGCGCTAGCGAAGGTAGCGACAAAATTTTCCTGTTCGTTGGAACCAAACGACAAGCGCAGGACGCCATCAAAGAAGAGGCGATGCGCTGCAATCAGTACTACATTAATCAGCGTTGGCTCGGTGGTTTGTTGACGAATTTCCAAACCATTCAGAAATCCATCAAGCGTTACAAAGACATCGAAGCGATGCAGGCGGATGGACGCATCGAAGCCTACGGCAAGAAAGAGCGCCTGGAAATTGAACGTGAGCGTTTAGCCTTAGAGCGTAACCTGTCAGGTATCAAAGATATGCGTCGTTTACCCGATGCCATTTTTATCATTGATACCAACAAAGAAGAGATTGCAGTCAAAGAAGCAAATCGTTTGAATATCCCTGTCGTGGCGGTAGTTGACACCAATTGCAGCCCTGAAGGTATTACGCAAATTATTCCGGGCAACGACGACGCGTTGCGTGCTGTTCGATTATTTGCGGCGAGAATCGCTGATGCGGTACTCGAAGGGCAAGCTGTCGCACAGGCGAATGAAGAAGAGCAAGCCGCGCAACGTGCCGCTTCAGGAATCACGGAAGTCGCTCGCGGGGATCGTGGGCAACAGCGTGGTGAAAGAGGTGGAGAGCGCGGTCGTGGAGATCGAGATCGTGGCGGCGAACGTCGTCCCCGTGCTGGTGGCGGCGGCAATGATCGTGGTGGAGGTGGAGATCGTCCTCGCAGCCGATCAGGTGGACCACGGACTCCCAGAGTTGAAGGCGCACCAGTCGCAGCAGCTCCTGTTGCCGAAGCCGCACCCGCTGAAGTTGTCGAAGCTCCAGTGATAGTTGCAGCACCCGTTGTTGAGGCAGTTCCGGCTCCGGTTGAAGTTGTTACTGAAACAGCCGCGCCAGTGGTTGAAACTGCTCCGGTGGTTGAAGAAGCCGCAGCGGTCGCAGCACCGGAAACGCCCGATACGAGCGCCGTCTAGTAAGAAACTTGTACAAGATTCAAATGGCGTAGCCCGTGCTGAGACATAGGCTACGCCGTTTTTATAAATTGGCATTGATCGTACAAATCAATCGCACTTTGGAGGAATTAAATGGAAATCACAGCTCAAATGGTCAAAGCTCTGCGTGACAAAACCAACGCAGGCATGGCGGATTGCAAAAAAGCTCTTGTCGAAGCCGAAGGTAACGAAGCGAAAGCCGTAGATGTGTTACGCACCAGAGGTCTGGCGCAAGCCGCGAAACGTGAAGGACGCATCGCTGCTGAAGGCGTCGTCGGAACCTATATTCACATGGGCGGCAAAGTCGGCGTCCTCGTTGAAGTCAACTGCGAAACTGATTTCGTGGCGCGGACTGAGTCTTTCCAAGCCTTTGTCAAAGATGTCGCCATGCATATCTGTGCTTCGGAGCCACGCTACGTTTCAAAAGATGAAGTCCCGGCTGATTTGGTTGAGAAGGAAAAAGAAATCGCTCACGGACAAGCGATGGCGGATCCGAAAAATGCCAGCAAGCCTGCTAATATCATTGAGAAAATGGTGGAAGGTCGTTTGTCAAAATTCTTTGCCGAAACTGTTTTGTTAGAACAGCCTTTTGTTAAGGATCAGGCAGTCACTGTTGGTGAATTAGCTGCGAAAGTCTCTGCCGAAACAGGAGAAAAAGTCAGCATTCGCCGCTTTACCCGCTACAAAATGGGTGAAGGTCTTGAGAAGCGTTCAGAAGATTTTGCAGCCGAAGTCGCTGCCGCAATTCAACAGTAAGTATGCAGGTATCGGGTTTTAGATTTCAATGAAGAGACATCGGTAAAATCTAAAACCCGAAACGCAAAACTCGAAATCTGAAACTGTTCTCTACCTTATGGCAAAATCAAAACCCACGCTTGCTTACAAGCGAATTCTTTTGAAAATTAGCGGGGAAGCTTTAATGGGAGATGTCGGTTTCGGCATTGACCCGAAAGTTATCACCCGCGTCGCCGAAGAGGTCATGGAAGTCTTTGATCTTGGAGTTGAAGTCGCGCTGGTGGTTGGTGGTGGAAACATCTTTCGTGGCATGAAAGCCAGCGCTGCTGGAATGGATCGTGCGGCGGGCGATTACATGGGAATGCTGGCGACGGTGATGAATGCTCTTGCTTTGCAGGATGGACTGGAAAAAGCCGGGGCCTATACTCGTGTCATGTCCGCGATTGAAATGCGTGAAGTCGCAGAGCCGTTCATTCGTCGTCGGGCTGTCCGCCATCTGGAAAAACGTCGTATCGTGATTTTTGCCGCTGGTACGGGGAACCCTTATTTTACTACGGATTCAGCCGCCGCTTTGCGTGCGCTGGAAATCAAAGCCGATGTAATTATGAAGGCGACCAGCGTCAGCGGAATTTATACCGCTGATCCGCGCAAAGACCCGAAGGCGACGAAAATTGAGGAATTAAGCTACCTGCGAGTTTTGCGTGAGGAACTGGCAGTGATGGATGCTTCTGCGATCTCCCTTTGCAAAGATAATAAGTTGCCGATTATAGTATTTGACATGACTAAATCAGGGAACATTAAGCGGGTTGTACAAGGCGAAAAAATAGGTTCTCTGGTTCATGACATGGATGATAAGCCGAAGAAAAAATCTGCGAAAAGATAATAGTCAGTGTTTTTTACTGAACTGTTAAGGTAATCAATATGATCAAAGAAATTACCAACGAAACGAAATCGAGAATGGATCAAACCGTCGAAGATTTTCGGCGCAAATTATCCAGTGTGCGCACCGGACGCGCTTCCACCGCGCTGCTGGACGGCATCACCGTAGATTATTACGGTTCGCAGATGCCGCTGAATCAGGTAGCAACGCTCAACGCACCTGAAGCCGCTCTGGTCACAATTCAACCATTCGATGCGACGCTGATTCCAGCGATTGAAAAAGCGATTCGCTCTTCTGAGTTGAATCTGAATCCAGGCAATGATGGAAAGTTAATTCGCGTTCCGATTCCACCGTTAACCGAAGAACGCCGCAAGCAAATGGCGAAAATGGTCGGTGAAATGTCGGAAGAGCATAAAACTGCTGTTCGTAATATTCGCCGCGATTCCAACGATAAATTGAAGAAAGCGTTGAAAGATAAATTGATCTCAGAAGACGAAGAAAAGGGCGGACTGGATGAAGTCCAGAAAATTACCGACGCTCACGTCGCCAAAGTCACTGAGCAAACGAAAATCAAAGAAGATGAAATCATGAAGGTCTGATGAATTCAGAAACCTGATAAGAATTAACAATCATGCGGACGAGCAGTCACTGACTCTCAGTTCGCATTATTGTTTCT
>JAYVRW010000288.1:0-4093 GCA_043775925.1 Blastocatellia bacterium | reverse complement strand
CGGCGTGAATTAGGTTTGAAGGTGTATCCAAAACCTTCGCAAAATAATTCATCATTTCATCTGCGGCGATGACGGCATTTTTTTGATTCGCTATCATCGTAGCGGGTTCGATGGGCGGCAGTGATGATTTGTTGGTAGCTGCGGTGGCAGATGGCGCAGGCGTGGGCGGAACTAATTTGACGACTGGTTTTGGGTCTTCGCAGGCAGTGAATACGACTACTCCGGCAGCCAAGGCTCCGAAAACAAATTGACGACGATTAGGATAGATTTTTTTTGTCATGGTGAACGATTGAAAAATAGCGGCTTGCGCTGGCAATGGGGCTGGTGCGAGGAAGCCGTAAACAGATGGGGACGGAAACGAGAAGGTACTCTATCGCAGGAATTTATGTCAAGAATGTTATTTGGAGGTCATGAAGATTTAGCCGCGAATTAACGCAAATTTGGCGCGAATAATACAAGACAGGATTGACAAGATTTTCAGGATGAACGAGATTTTTTTTTGAATAAATCTGTTCCTGATAATCTTGCAGTAAATCTTGTCAATCCTGTCAAAAAATAATTCGTGAAAATTCGTGGCTAATAAATCTTACAACGCGCCGATTTCCTTCAGCGCCGTCTTCACCTGAATGTTCGTTGGACGTTCGTATGTCACCTGATCGAACAGGCGATGCGTCACGATGCCTTGTTTATTGATGATATAGGTAATCGGATATGGCACGCCAGGCTTAAAACTTTCCTCGGCTGGATTATAAACTCCATATCGGTCTACGACTTCGTGCGGTGTATCGCTCAGCAAAGTCATGTCAAAGACACCGGGGAATTCATCTTTATTCGTTTCTTCAATCATTTTCCCTGAATCTTCGTGTGTATCCAGGCTGATCCCTAAAATCTTGACTGCCCGTTTTTCCTGTGGTGTTAGGAGCGATTTCAACTGTCCCAGTTGAGCCTGGCAGTGTCCTCAGAAATAGCCCCGGTAAAAAACCAGTACTACCGTTTGCTTACCACGAAAGTCTGACAGCTTGACTTTTTGTCTGTGCATGTCTTCAAGCAAAAAGTCTGGTGCCGTTGAGCCAACGAGGACACGGTTGAGATCGGTTCGAGCCGCATCAATCGGAGGCAGGGTCGGGGTCGCCGCAGGTGGTGGCGGAGTCGGCAATTCTTTGGTGAGCGCACTGACATCCGCAGATTTTTGGTTTAATGAATTCGAATTATCGCAAGCCAGCAGGCACGATAAAACGGTCAAAAGGGCAATCAGTATTGTATGCTTTTTCGTCATAATTTTACCCAACGATTTTTACCTGTACGCCTTCGCGTGAAATTTTATAAGGAATAACTTGCCCGCCAGCTTCCGTCAGTGCAGATTCGACTTCGGATTTTCTGCCTTCTTCGCAGTAAAAGGCAACACAGCCACCGCCTCCCGCTCCGCAGACTTTGGCGGACTGTGCACCGTTTTGCTGCGCAATTTCAATTAAATCATCAATTTCCGGCGTCGAAATATTCGGAACCAGATCACGACGGCTCGCCCATTCTTCCGCGAAGATCGCTCCGATGGAATCGAAAGCATTGGCGCGCAATGCTTTTTCTATTTTCACGGCGGTCTGACAAATTCGCCCGAATTTATTGAAGAGTTCGACATCACCGTCAATATGCGCCTTCGTCATCGCCCAATTATTCGCGCCTGAATTACGCGGCGCGTGACTGTAGCAAAGCGCAATCCGGCTTTCGAGTTTTTCAAGATCTGTCGGAATTTCTTCACGAAGGACGCCTTCGATTTTCAACTGCACATTCGAGACGCTGCCGTACACCGCTGGAAAATAATCCTGAAACCCAGCCGGAACTTTCAAGACCTGCGTCTCAATATTCGCGGCTAAAAACGGTAATTGCGTTTGAGAATATCTTGATCCGGTGAGCTGATTTAATCCAGCGCAAAGCGCAATATTCAAAGCCGATGAGCCAGCCAAACCTGCCCCCGAAGGAGCCATACAATCCGTCGTAATATTCAGTCCGGTTGCAGGTTTGAAAAAATGGACGATTTTTGAAATCAAGGACAATACATCATCAGATTTTAGATCGTCGTAAGTTTCAATTTCGACTTCGGATTCACGGTCTTTGGAAATAAATTTGTAACGCTGATCGTTGCGGGTTTCAATCCGACAGCGCGCGTATTGATTTATCGCAAAATTGACGGTTTGCGCACGTTCGTGAAAAAGATAAAGCGGCCAAATATCTACAGTGCCTCCCGCGAGGTCAATTCTGGTGGGAGCTTGCGATTCAATAATCAAAATTTCTTCCTCAAAAAGTTAAGCGGCACGTGACTGACGTTTCAATTCCTGAGCCTTTCGCGCAGCCTTAATCAATTCGGTTTCTTCTGTTTTTTTTTGCAGGAAAATTTTGGGTTCCTTCAATCCCAAAATACCAATTTCGGGGATTTTTTGCTGAATTAAATTACGCTCAATCAAATAGACAAGATAAGCAATAATGACAGCGATAAACGCAGCAATCAGTAAAATAAAACCAATCTTCTGCACACGCCCAATGATAAGCTCAATGGCTTCGCTGAAGAAAAATCCGATGCCGGATAACAATCCAACCCAGACCATACAACTGGCTAAAGTCAGTGGCGCAAATCGTGCGAATTTCATTGGCGCGAAGCCCCAGAAAATGGCACTGGCAGAGCGCAGCCCGTAAATATATTTCACTAAAAAGATCGAATAAATACCAAAGCGTTGACAAAGTTTTTCCAGCTTTGGTTCGGCTCGTTTAATGAAAACGCTCTGGCTAATCGTTTTTTTCCCGTAGTAGCCAAACAACCATCCCATCGTATCGCCCAGAAAACCGCCCAGCGCACCACTGACAAAAACTTCACCGAAAGAAAATAATCCATAGTGCGCAAGGACTCCGGCGAAGAGCAACGTCATTTCGCCTTCAAACATTGCACCCAGCAAGACAGCCCACAGGCCATATTCGCGGATCATATTTTCAACTAACAAAAACAAAGTGAAGTCTCCGATCCAGTTAGAATTGCGGTCTCATCCCGAATCCAGGCAGCGTTCATCATCACCTTCGAGAGCCAACATCAAATTTTTCAAACCAATGCCATAGACAAGAAACGATTAATACAACCGTTAATTTTTATTTGCGTCTTGTTTGAGAGCGCGGCTTGTTAAAGTACTCTTAAAATACCCGAATCGCCAAATTTCGGCAAGCCCCATAACTCACTTGTAAAAGCCACAATCAGTTGAAAAAAAGCCGAACCGGATTCGCTGTTTTCCCATCTACAACTAAATTTAGTTCAACCTCGCCTTTGCCTTTCAGCGTCGCGGGCAAGCGCAAATTAATCTGATCCAAGCCGACGTAAGTGCCCTGTGCTCCGGCGTATAAAACCTCAACGGGAATCCCGCCAATTTGCGCCGTCACTGCCTGCGAAGTTCGATGGCGCCATCCGGTTCCATACAGCAGTAAAAAATCCTGCGAGTTCCCATCTGTATTCAAATTAATCGGAACCGCGACCGCTTTCTGTTGCGCTGCATCATACTGTGCGACATTTTCATATATTGATTGATTGCTCGCATTGACGTGCTGCACATTGGCCGCCGGATAGCCCTGACCATTGCTATCCGCAGTAAAAATCCCCGGAGCAGTCGCGCTGATTAAACCCATTCCGGTAACCACTTCGCCCGTGCTTTTCGTGACGCGAATCAAGGCTCGCCCTGGAGCTACCGTTTCTGGCAAATAAAAATTAATTTGCGTTGGAGAAATATAAAAAAGCGGCGCAGCGGTTTCGGCACCTTTCGCGTCCAACACGGAAACCTTCACACCCGATAAAATTGGAGGCAATGGCAAACTGGTCGCCTGATTGACGACTGTCGAAAAACCGTCGCTAAAAATCGAAACAATTCCTCCCGGCGTGAAAAAATCCGGTTGAAAACTCGCGGCTGAAACTGAAGTTGGCGCAAGCTTGACGTACTTGTCAAAAAAGTCAGCGACGCGCCTGGTCATCTCCGTTCGCGTCGGATTTATCAGCCCTCCCGCCGGAGCATATTCGTGTTCTGAATTTTTGACTAATGTATATTGCGAAGGAATATTTGCGGCT
>JAYVRW010000287.1:0-4095 GCA_043775925.1 Blastocatellia bacterium | reverse complement strand
GGGACGCCTATCGTACCTTTATTTTATAATTGCTGGCATTTCTACAATTTCCATTTGCAGCAAATGAATTCCTACATCCAGCTCAATTTCGTTGATCTTTGGCGGCTCAGCGAAGCGCACACTCAACCGTTGAAGCAGCGAAACAATGAACGGAGCGCGTTTACCTGAAGGCAGCAAAACACTATGGATATTGCGTCGAAATTGCTGATCGAATAGTTGATTGCCAAGAATTTGTAGATTATTTTTCAAAAATTCTTCTGCCAGTTCCGTAGAAATATTGGGTTCTTTCAAATAGATTTCTAACTTAGGTTTCACGACCACCGCGTAGCCCCAATCTTCAAAATACCGCATCAACATCATTTCGATCTGCGAACGTTCTCCACGTTGGAGCTGATCTACGTCCATCTTCAAACGCAAGACTTTCGCTGAAATCAACCGTGCCGAAATCTGTGTTAGAACATTCCCAAAAGCAGTCTCTGAAGAAGTCGAAGCCGCGTAAGCATTCAATAAATCCAACAATTTTCGTTCCCGTAACTGCGCCATCAACCGATCAGGATTTCCGCTTAAATCCACCAGTGCGACGTAGTATCCAGCCGTCACGTTGCGCGTCACAATCTCAACCAGATTCGTAAATTTAGCGTCATCCGTATCTTCGGTGAGGACGTATAAAAAAATGTCCGATTTACCCGAAGAGATTAATTTCACGCCTGCTGAATCAGCCTGCTTAACTAATGAAGTCTTAACATTTTTCGTAGTATCGTTGGAAAATCTGACACTAATTTGCGGTGGACGCTGATACGCACGATTCAGAAATCTGGCAACTAACAAATGCGCCCAATCTTTTTGTGATTCATCAACCACCAAATCATCAAAAACAATTTTGCTCAGCGCGTCCGTACTTTTATTAGCGAATCCGAAAATTGGAAGCTCCGCTTTTTGTTGCCGTAACCAGTTTACAATTTCAATTCGCTGCGCTTCTTTCCCTGCTGTGAATCCAATAATAACGCCGCTGAGCTGCGCTAAAGGCTGAGCCTTCACCCACTCCATCAACCCATTTTCATTGAGCAAAATCTCACGCGGCGGATACAGCACATCGTAGTCCGCGATGTGAGCAAAAGCACGTGGCAATTTCGTCGAAGCGAAACGCCCATCCAACGGAAGTAACAGCAATCGTCCCGCAAAATCTTTAGTCGGAGCCTGAACCAGCTTCGGACGTTTTTTTTGCGCGAAGGATTCATGGCTGCCCCAATTAAAAAACAGCCCTGACAAAATCAGGAGTTGGAGAATGATCGAATTGGATGAAAATCGGATCATGAAAAATGTGCTTCGTCTTACCGCTGGACATCTAAGACAGTTATATTGCATTAACTTTTGATGGCTGTAAAATTCGCCCCGTCGCTACCGCTCAGGGTACAGTACCGCGAGCCGTAGCGAGCTGGGATTTCCCCTCATTGCGATTTCGTCCAAGCTACTTCAAATTAATCTTCACAGCATTCCCAACTTTTCCATCCACCGTCAGCACCACATCAACCAACCCTTTCCCTGCCAGCGTTTTCGGCAGCGGCAGATTGATCTGATCTACGCCGACGAAACAGCAATGCGCTCCGGCGTATAGCACGGGCACATTCGTTCCGCCTATTGTCGCCGTCACATTACTTAATCCGGTATTAGCGCGAAGGCCTGTGCCGTATAACTCAAGAAAAGTTTCGTCATAAGCATTCACATCAATTGGAATGGCGGCGCAGCCCTGCGCTGTGCATGGAGCGACTACGCCACCGGTGCGAACTCCATTTTTGATAAATAACAATGTTGCTGCCGCTGCGCCTGCGCCATCCGAAGTCGCTGAAAAAATTCCAGGCTGCGTAGTCGTGATATTCACCGCTCCGGTAGAAATTTCGCCGTTGGAATTCGTAATCAGAATCGCCGCAAATCCTGCCGCCGTTCCTGCTGGAATTTGATAATTTACCTGTCCCACTCCCGCATAAAAAATAGGAGCTAAGCGTTCGACGCCCGAGCTGTCACGAACTTTGACCGTCGTTCCAATTAACTCCGTTGGCAACGGAAGCGAAGTCGCCGCCTGCGAACCGACCGCCAGATTATTTCCAAACGCTGAAGCAATGGATTCAGGCGCTACGGGCAACGCCGATTGGAAACTTGCGCCGTTGACCGAAGCTACATTTTTGAAAGCGGAGATCATCACGACCCGATGATTATTGGTGTCGGCGATGATGATGTTGCCGGCACGATCAATGGCAACTCCGGCGGGAGCGTTGAGTGTCGCATCTGTCGGAACAATTACCGGGTCTTTCAAATTCGTATTTGCCCCACGCCCCGCAATCGTAGTGATGACGCCGTTTCCACCGATCTTGCGCAGGCAATTATTGCCCTGATCTGTAATGTATAAATTGCCAACGCCGTCCAGCGCGATGCCTCCGGGAGCATTGAATTGTGCTAGTTTCGCATCGGCTCCATCGCCACCAAATCCAATGGTTCCGTTACCAGCGAAATTCGTCAGTACGCCCGCAGAATTTATTTTCTTCACGTTGTGACCGCTGGTATTTGAAATATAAATATTGCCCGCCGCATCGGCGACGACGCTGGTCGGATACCGTAAAAATGAATTGATCGCCGCCGTGCCATCGGGCGTCCCGGAACCGTAGCCTTTCCCCGCAATCGTAGTCAAAATATTGGTACTTAAATTCAGCTTCCGAATGCGGTCATTGCCCGCATCCGCAATCAATAAATTCCCTGCCGCATCCAGTGAAACCCCAACCGGAGTGTCAAGTTGCTGCAACGCAGGATTCGCACTGCCATCGCCTTCAAAGCCCTGAATCCCACTGCCCGCAATAGTCGAAATAATTCCCACCGCATTCACTTTGCGGATGCGATTATTATTGGTATCTGCGATGTAGACGTTCCCCGAATTATCCACCGCCACACCATTCGGGAAATTCAGCGGAGCATTGATGGCCAGCCCTCCATCGCCGCTGGAACCAATTTGCCCATTCCCCGCAACAGTACTAATCACACCAGAGCGCGTGATTTTACGAATGCGATGATTGCCTTTGTCGGCGATGAAGATATTACCAGAATTGTCTACGGCGACAGTTTCAGGAGCGTAGAGTTGAGAGGCGAGGGAGGAACTAGATTCGAGAAAGCCTTGAGACCCTGTGCCAACGAGAGGCGAAAGAGTATTCGCTGGATTAAAATTTATACTCAAAGTTTTTGTTGTTGAATTCCCAACCTGATCCCAGGCTGTAATCGTGATAATATTCGATCCACTGCGCAACGCAATATCAGGAATATTCCAGTTCGTATTACCTGTTGTTAATCCCTTCCCGCCTCGATTATTTTCCCAACTGATATAAGTAATATTTACGTTGTCGCTGGCGGTTCCATTCATCATTAAGATGGGATTCGTTGTCGTTGAATTTGCCGCAGGAGACACTATAGAAACTACCGGAGCAATAATATCAATTGTGGAGATAGTAGAGATTTTGCGAACCCGGTTATCAGAAACTACATAAATTGATCCAATATTATCAACAGCAACACCATACGCATTGGTAACCCTTGCCGTGAGTGGTGACCCGCCATCACCAGGCGCACTCGAAAAACCGCTATCAGGTACGACCGCTACAACTGTCCCATCTGTCTTTATTTTCGAGAGCTGACGCGAAGTTGTAAAAAATATATTTCCAATATTGTCGGCGCAAACAAATGCGGTGAAGCCACTGGATGCAAGAGTATTGATAATTCCATTCGTAGTGACGCGACGAATTTTTCCATTTCCAGAGTCGTTGAAGATGACATTATCCAGTCCATCAACAGCAATGCTGCTTGGAGCATTGAGAAAAGCAGCCGTAGCCTGCCCTCCATCGCCTCCGTATCCACCATTCCCTCCGGCAAAAATACTCACGACTCCACTGGGCGTAATTTTCTGAACACGATGCAACCCAAAATCAGTTACATACAGATTGCCGTTTTTATCTACTGCCACATCATTTGGGGCAAGCCAGTTTGTCTGCTGTTTTGTAACAACTGCTGAAATAATCCCTGTACTAACGGTGATTTTTCTAACGCTTGAGGAATTAG
>JAYVRW010000286.1:0-14775 GCA_043775925.1 Blastocatellia bacterium | reverse complement strand
CATTGATCTTGGCAGTGCCAGGAAATTAAAAAACATTATTACGCAGCATAAGATCGAAATCGTCCACGCGCACGTAGCGCGGGATTACACGATTGGTGGTCTCGCCTGCCAGCAAACTTCCGCGAAACTTTTTCTGACTCGCCATCATTTCAATCCCATCAAATCTAATTTTTTGTATCAATGGGCACTGAGCCAGACGCAGGGATTCATCGCAGTTTCCAGCCCAGTCAAAGCAGAAATAATCAAAGCATTTCCAAAACTTGCTGAGCGCGTGACCGTGATTCCAAATTGGATTGACAGTAACAAAATCGCTACGATGAGTAAGGATGATGCGCGAAACGCATTTGGCATCTCACGAAAATTTGCCGTTGGAATGATCGGGCAAATTACGCCACTCAAAGGACAAAAATATTTCATTGAAGCAGCGCAGACCGCGGCGCGAAATGATGTAGATTATTTGATCGTCGGCGCTCTAAACACTGGGCCGGATAAAAAATATCAGCAGCATCTTCTGCACGATTACAGCTCATTTATGGCGAGGGGAAACCTGCGCTTCGTGGGAGCCATAAAAGACATCGGCGCGAAGCTCGCAGCTTTTGACATCATCGTCGTGCCTTCCATCAACGAAGGATTTTCGCTGGTAGTGATTGAAGCGATGGCAGCGGGAGTTGCGGTTATTGCTTCACAAGTGGGCGGGATGATTGACCTCATTGAGGATCATAAAACCGGCGTGTTTATTCAGCCTGAAAGTGCTGAGCAGATTTCTAACACGATCAATAAATTATTGAATGATTCTGAATTGCGATTACTTCTTGGCAGTCAGGCACAAAGCGTGGCGCTGAAAAATTATTCACGCGAACCTATAATTGATGAAATTGAAAGACTTTATCGGGCGTTCTGATTGGAGCGCAAGCGTCGGTTCCAAGCGTAGCGTCATGGGTTTCCTGAAAATCTTTTCCTCTCGCAGTTGATTACGCCGCTCCCGCGACGTTGGCAAGCGGGACGCTTGCGCTCAGTCAAAAAATCTGTTGACAGAATACAAATTTAGACTTATTCTAAATCCGTCATGAAAACAGAGGTCATTCAAAAATTAGAAGCTTTCGGAATTCAGCCCTCAGCGCAGCGCGTCGCGGTGGCGGAATACGTGCTGGTGACGGATGAGCATCCTTGCGCGGATCAGGTTTTTTCGACGGTAAGGGAAGGGTTTCCAATGATTTCGCGGGCGACAATTTACAACACGCTGCATTTGTTTGTCGAAAAGGGGCTGCTGCGTGAATTGCATATTTCACCCGGCAAAGTCGTTTTTGATCCGGTCATGAGTAAACATCATCACTTCATTGACGATGAAACCGGAACCATCAAAGACATCGAATGGAAGCAATTGAAAGTCTCAAATCTTGAAAAACTGACTGAGTTTGAAGTGAACGATTATCAGGTCATCCTGCGAGGTAAAGTAAAACAAAAATAGCGCCATCCACTATTTTTTTGCCCAGCTATTAGACAAAATCTAAAATTAGAGTTAGTATAAATTCAAATCACAGAGAATCTTATGAGCGATAAAACAAGAAATAAAATGAATTCCCTGACCAGAGATAGCCGCAAGCAGGTTGAAAAAGTTGTGATGCGCTTCGCACAGAAGCATAATGATTCAGGTATCCTTCCCCATGAACTTGATGCTGTTTACGATGACGTCATCGAAGCCGTTAAGTTGCAATCACTCTATCCTCCACATCAGATTCCCGTCGTTCGCAACTGGGAACAGGCACGAATCTATTCACAATTTGTGGCTCCAGAATTTGAGTATTAATCGAAAGGAATTTATTACATGAAAATCAATATTGGGATTAAAGAAAACGACCGAAAAAAAATTGCTGACGGGCTGTCACATTTGTTAGCCGACAGCTACACCTTGTATTTGAAAACGCATAACTATCATTGGAACGTGACCGGCCCGATGTTCCAGACACTGCATTTGATGTTTGAAGCACAGTACACCGAACTGGCGCTTGCCGTAGATTTGATTGCGGAACGCATTCGTGCGCTGGGCTTTCCGGCTCCTGGTTCCTATCACGAATTTGCCAAACTGACCTCCATCAAAGAAGAAGGCGATGGCGTCCCAAACGCCAATGAAATGATTCGCCGCTTAGTCGAAGGTCAGGAGGCTGTGACGCGAACTGCGCGTTCATTGTTCCCTATTGTAGACAAAGTGAGCGATGAACCGACGGCGGATTTATTGACACAACGAATGCAGCTTCACGAAAAAAATGCGTGGATGTTGAGAAGCTTGTTGGCCTAACGCCGACCATTACACTTAAAACTGAACGGACGTTCCGTTCGATCAAGGAGAACCCCATGAGCAAAAAAAGTCTAAAGTCGTTGTTCACCACTTTCGCAGTTGCTGCGTTATTATTGGTGTCAACTAATGAAATTAGTGCGCAGTCCAACCAGAATTGGTGGCCTGATCAACTCGACCTCACACCACTTCGGCAGCAATCTGCCGAATCAAACCCGATGGGAAAACAGTTTGACTATGCCAAGGCGTTTGCCAGCCTTGACCTTAATGCCGTCAAAGGAGACATCAAAAAAGTCCTAACGACATCGCAGCCCTGGTGGCCGTCCGATTACGGGAACTATGGCCCGTTCTTCATTCGCATGGCTTGGCACAGTGCCGGGACGTACCGTGTGGCTGACGGACGCGGCGGCGCAGGCGGCGGTCAACAGCGATTTGAGCCGCTCAACAGTTGGCCGGACAACGGCAACCTCGACAAGGCGCGGCGCTTGCTCTGGCCGGTCAAACAGAAATACGGCCAGAAACTCTCCTGGGCTGATTTAATGGTTTTAGCCGGCAACGTTTCGCTGGAATCCATGGGCTTCAAGACCTTCGGCTTCGCCGGTGGACGGCAGGACGATTGGGCGCCGGATTTGGTCTTCTGGGGACCTGAAAAGAAGTGGCTTGACGATCAGCGCTACAGCGGAGACCGAAAACTGGCGAACCCGTTAGCGGCGGTTCAGATGGGATTGATTTACGTGAATCCCGAAGGGCCGAACGGCAATCCTGATCCGCTGGCAGCCGCGAAAGACATCCGCGAAACCTTTGGTCGGATGGCGATGAACGACGAAGAAACGGTGGCGCTTATCGCTGGCGGTCACACCTTCGGCAAAGCACACGGCGCATCCAGTCCGGGCAAGTGCGTCGGTCCCGAGCCTGCTGCCGCAAGCGTTGAGCAACAAGGCTTTGGCTGGCAAAACAATTGCGGCAAAGGCAATGGCGTAGACACCATCACCAGCGGTCTGGAAGGCGCATGGACATCCAAGCCAACTGCCTGGACTTCAGAATATCTGACGAATTTATTTGCCTACGATTGGGTGAAAACCAAGAGTCCCGCCGGAGCGACTCAGTGGATTCCCGCCGATGGCAAGGGTGCGAACACCGTGCCGGACGCGCACGACCCATCAAAGAAACATGCGCCCATCATGTTCACGACCGATCTTGCGTTAAAATTTGATCCGAGCTACCAGAAAATTTCCAAGCGCTTTGTGGATAACCCAGCGGAATTCCAGCTCGCGTTTGCCAAGGCGTGGTTCAAATTAACGCACCGAGACTTAGGCCCGCGTTCTCGCTATGTCGGTTCGGAAGTTCCGAAAGAAGACCTGATTTGGCAAGACCCGCTTCCACGCGTCTCCTCTAAGCCGATTGACGCAAAGGATGTGACGACATTGAAATCAAAAATCCTCGCATCGGGATTGACCGCCTCTGAATTGGTCAGAACGGCTTGGGCATCAGCAGCCACATTTCGCGGCACAGACATGCGCGGTGGCGCGAACGGCGCACGCATCCGCCTTGCTCCGCAGAAGGATTGGGAAGTCAACAATCCCACTGAACTAACCAAAGTGTTGCAAAAACTGGAAGGCATTCAGAAGGACTTCAACACAGGCGCGAAAAAAGTCTCACTCGCCGACTTGATCGTATTAGGTGGCAGCGCAGCCATCGAGCAAGCCGCGAAGAGCGCCGGAGTCACGGTGCAAGTTCCCTTCGCATCTGGTCGTGTGGATGCGACCGAAGCCCAAACCGACGTGATGTCATTTGCTCCGCTCGAACCGACGGCAGATGGCTTCCGCAACTACTTCAGCAAAGGTTCGCGCTTGTCTCCGGCTGAACTTCTGGTTGATCGGGCGTATATGCTAACGCTGACGGTGCCTGAAATGACCGTACTGGTGGGCGGACTGCGAGTACTGAATACCAACGCCGGAGGTGCTAAACACGGGGTGTTCACCGACAAGCCCGGAACCTTGAGCAATGACTTTTTCGTGAACTTGCTGGATATGTCAACCAAGTGGAACAAGTCTTCAGAAGGACTTTACGAAGGAGTGGATCGTGCAAGCGGCAAGATCAAATGGACGGCGACTCCGGTTGATCTGGCGTTCGGATCGAACTCTGAGTTGCGCGCTCTTGCGGAGTTTTACGCTCAGTCAGACAGCAAAGAAAAGTTTGTGCAGGACTTTGCGAAGGCGTGGGCGAAGGTGATGACCCTCGACCGCTTCGACTTGCGGTAAGGAAGCCTAAAAGAATAGACCACGGATTTTGTGGATCATACGGGTTCGTGCGGATTTTTTTAAGATCAGCGAAAACCTGCATCATCCGCCCAATCTGTGGTCTATCTCAAAATCTCAAAATTACTTCGATACCAATCAATCGTTCGCTGCAAGCCTTCATTCAAGCTGATTTCGGCTTTCCATCCGAAACGCTCTTCGACCTTTGCAGCGGACAAATATTGCGCGTCAATTTCTCCAGCGATTTTGTTTTGCAGCATTACTTTTGGTTCAAGGTTGCTGCCGGAAAGTTTGATGATTCGCTGCACTAAATCCAGCATTTGCACTTGCTCGCCAGTCCCGAAATTGAAAGCGTCACCTTGGGCTTCGCTGATTTTTTCGGCTAATAATAAATAGCCTCGCGCCACATCATCTACATACACGAATTCGCGGATCGGCGTTCCATCGCTGCGAATAATTGGCGCTTCATTTTTCAAAACGGAAAGAATTGTACCGGGAATAATGCGCGACAAATTCATATCGCCAAGGCCATAAACATTAGCGAAGCGCGTCACCGCGACTGGCAAATTGTAGGCGTGTGCATAAGACCGCGAGATCACATCCGTGCAAACTTTTGACGCGTCGTACGGAAACAAACCATTGAGCGCGTTGTCCTCTGTATAAGGCAAATTTTCGTGTGTGCCGTAGGCTTTGTCGCTGGAAGCAACGACGACACGCTGGACAGATTTCGTCACGCGGCAGGCTTCCATCAAAAAATAAGTACCGCGAATATTGGTCTCAAAGGTCGAAAGCGGAGAACGGTTCGCCGCTCCGACAATGGCTTGCGCAGCGAGATGAAAGACGGCTTCGATTTCGTATTCGTTCAAAATGCGTTCGAGTAACGTGTAGTCTTCAAGCGAACCTTGAATGACGGTGCAGTTCCGACGCAAATCAAAAATATCCAGTGTGTTTGATTTGATGGCGTCGCGTTGCAGACAGACGACGCGAGCGCCCTGTTCGATGAGCATGCGCACGACATGAGCGCCGACAAATCCGGTAGCTCCAGTGACAAAAACATTTCGATTGTTCCAAAAATTCATAGAGCTAGTCTACCTATTCTTCACTTCGCCTGTCTAGCAAACAGATTTTTTTCCTGAACGGGAATATAATCTCCGCTCTTCGGTATTTATTCAGCGTAGGTCAAAAAGAAAGGATCGTAACATTTTGGCGCAGTTAGCAGATTTTGAAGAGTTGGCACTTGGTTATACGGATCAATTGTTCCGCGTGGCTCTGCGTCTGGTACGCGATCACTCACGCGCTGAAGATTTAGTCCAGGAAGCCTATTTACAGGCGTGGCGGTCATTTCATCGTTTTGAAGCAGGGACAAATTTACGAGCCTGGTTATACAAAATCATGTTCAATTTGCATTACAGTCAGTTGCGGAAAAATAAAAACGAAGTCCAACCGATTGATGAAATGATTGCGGAAACGATTGCGTATGATCCCCCGACGCCACAATTTGTGACCGAAGAAGAAGTGCAGGCGGCGCTCAACCGTGTCCCGAAAGATTTTCAAATCCCGGTAGTTCTCGCAGACATTGAAGAATTTTCTTACAATGAAATTGCCGAATTATTAAATATCCCGCGTGGTACGGTAATGTCCAGATTACATCGCGGACGCAAATTATTACGGATGGAGTTAGCGAATTACGCCCGAAATATTGGCTATCAAGTGGCGGAGTAAGTTGTTATGGAATGTCGGAATTTTAAAGAATTATTGGATTCATACTTGAGCGATGAACTGGCGGTTGAATCAAACCACCTGATTATTCGTCATTCCGAGATGTGTCCAACCTGCCGGAGCGAAATGGCGGCGCGGCGCAAGATGCGCTCCAGGCTGCGCGACAGCGTGAAGGCGACGACGGCTTCACCAGAATTCAAGAACCGATTGCGGGCGCGTTTACGAGAAGAGGCAAATATTCAGCCAATTCCTGTCACGCTCGAAAAAACTTCACGCTGGACACGTTTATTTAGCACTTTTGCAATGCCGAAATTAGCCTTCGCGTCGGCTCTTTTAGTTACTGTTGTGCTTGGTGCTTTTTATCTTTTACAACCCGCTAAAGTTCAAGCCGCAGAATTGAGCGCGCAACTTTTCGCGCAATCCGCAGGCGATCACGATTACTGTTCGGCTAAATGGTTGAAGTTTCAAAACCCTGTGTCTGAATTATCCGGCGCAGACCACATTGATCCTGAGTTTAAAAACTTGCCGCAACTTTCGCAACACGAAGCTCTCGGCTTAACGCTGCACCACGCGCACGTTTGTGAACAGGAAGGACGACTTTTTGCGCATCTGGTGTATACACGCGGCAATGACATGATTTCCCTGCTGATTACGGAACGGAATGCGGCAGCCCTGAAAAATGGCGTCGTCCCGAATGACGATGGCTTGAAGGACGGCATTCAGAACGCGCTGAACATCAGCGGAAAATACAATATCAGTGCCATTCAAACATCCAAACATATCGTTTTGATCGTATCTTCTCTTGACGAAACAAGTAATAAACAACTGGCAGCAAAATTAGCGCAACCAATCAGCCAGTATTTGCGTCAAATCAGTAAGTAAGTTTTTTAAGGGGGAAGATATGAACCAAGTTAAATTAGTCAAGCGCGATCAAATTCAAGCAACCAAACGGGTCGTCAAAAAACCTTCAACCGTGACCGTCGTCAAAGACTGGATCAATACGCGGCATCAGACTACGAAACACACCGCCCGCGAAGCCTTTGATTTATTATTTGCTACCTCGCAGGAACCTTGCACGGAGTGCTAAGAATGAAACCCTGGAACGTTTTATTACTGGTCATCGCCGGACTGACATTGCTTTCGGCTGTCGTGATTTGGAGCAACCTCCCCGCCGAAGCGCAAACCGCCTCAAGGGGTGAGCGAATCCCCGTCATTGTCGAATTATTCACTTCTGAAGGATGTTCCAGTTGTCCGCCCGCCGATGCCGTTTTATCTGAACTGGAAAAATCGCAACCTGTTGCCAACGCCCAAATTATTACGCTCGGCGAACACGTAGATTATTGGAATTATCTCGGCTGGTCTGATCCGTTTTCGAGCGCCACGTTCAGCGAGCGACAACAGGCATATTCAAACAGCCTCGGCTCCAACACGTATACGCCACAAATGGTAGTCAATGGGCGAGCCGAGTTTAACGGAAGCGATACCAGCAAAGCAGTGACGGCAATCACCTGTGCGATCCGTGAGCCGCGAGCGAAACTGAAAATAACTGCGGATGTGAATTCAAAAGTCGCGGTCACGACCACTGCTATTCCAACTGGGGTTGATGCAGCGAACTTGCAAGTCGTGCTGGCGTTGACGGAAAATAATCTCAGTTCTAATGTTGTGCGTGGAGAAAATGCCGGACGTATCCTGAAACATCGCACCGTAGTCCGCTCACTGAAAATTATTGGCACGCCAACCAAAGCAGAAACGTCTCTGACTTTTGACAAAAACTGGAAACGCGAAAACCTGCAAATCGTAGCGTTTTTGCAGGATTCCAAAACGCATCGTATTTACGGCGCGGCTGTCGTAGCTGCTCCACTAACCTAAATTAAAATTATGAGAAGACAATTTATATTTTCTGGCATGGCGGCTCTGGCTGGAATTTTTGTCGCCACCAAAGCTGATACAAAAACCAAAAAACCAACGAGGGCAGACAAAGTGGTAAAAACCGAAGAAGAGTGGAAGAAATTATTAACGAAAGATCAATTTTACGTCACGCGCAAAAAGGGTACAGAACGCGCTTTCAGCGGAGCCTTTTGGGATCATCACGAAAAAGGCACCTACACTTGCTCCTGCTGCGATCTGCCACTTTTTAGCTCAGACACAAAATTCGATTCTGGCACAGGCTGGCCTAGTTATTACCAATCCATCAGCAAAAATGATGTGACTGAGATCGTAGACCGTACGCTGGGCATGGTTCGTACGGAAGTTGAATGCGCCCGCTGTGATGCCCATCTCGGACACGTCTTCGATGATGGACCGAAACCAACCGGATTGCGCTATTGCATCAATTCTTTATCGTTGAAGTTCGTGAAAAAAGCTTAATAGTTGTGAATTAAAAAACTCTCAACTCCACACTCTCAATTTTCCACTCTTATGCAATCAAGTGGAAAATTAAAAGTGTAGAGTTGAGAATTAATTTCTCATGGCGTTCTTAGCAATTCGTGTCACATAAACAACTACTGCAATTGTCGCCAGCAACCCCAAAATCCTCATCACTACTTGCCACGTACTAACAGCGCCAACAGCGGCATTTGCCAGCGAGCCAACATACACAAATAAAAATGTAGCGGGCAACATTCCCAGAAAGTTTCCTGCTATGTATGCGCCAGTTTTTACTGAAGTTAAGCCCAGAAAATAATTTAATAACGTGAATGGAAAAGCCGGACTCAGGCGCGTCAACAAAACCATCTTGAATCCATTTTCGCCAATTGCTTTATCAAGCGCGGCAAACTTCGGGTGGGCTTCCGTCATCTTCATAAATTTTTCCCGCAGCTTCGTTTTCGCCAGTAAATATGCGGCTAACGCGCCGAGATTGGAACCAATCACAACATACGCGACACCAAACCATAACCCGAAAACTGCTCCCGCCACTAACGTTAAGGCGCTTCCGGGAATCATAAAAATTGTCGCTATCACATAGATCAAAATGAAGATGACGGGGGCAATTAATCCAAAGCTTTTGATCCAGATTTGCAACTCTCCTCCCCACGTTTTGACGGGCAAAAACATCAAGGCGATTCCAACCAGTATCAGAGCAAGAACGAGCAACACTACCTTGCGATTCTTCATGCTTTGGGAGCCTCAAGTTTTTGGGAAAGCGCCTTGATTAATCCGTCTACATCTCCGGCAGTTTTCATTTCAGGGGCGCTGAGAATTGTCCTGATTTCTCCATTCTCTTCGGCGAGTATGACTGGCAATTCGACTTCAAGATCGGGGTAAGCAGCGCGAAAATCAGGACGATGAAAAAATTCAATCGGGATGTTCAGTTGTTCAATAAAGGCTTTCCATTCCTGATGCATCCCAAACGTGCCGTGCGTGATTTCACACAGACTGCATTGATACGTCGCAGGCGAAAATAATTTGTGCATCGAATCCATCACACCATTCATGAATCCGGCTTCAGCGTTATAAACCATCAGTAATTTCATCGAATTTCCTTAATGATTATGCTTGGTGTCACCCGGAGCCTTGAAGTTATCCATAGAATTCAAGGTCCAATCATATTCCATCCATTTCAGCTTTGGCTTTCTGGTTTCGAAGTCTTGACGGACATCAAACGGTAAATATTGCTGCGCCACTGCAAACACTTTCGCACCGGAAATTTCAGCTTCAGCGCGAGCCAGAGTCGCATCAGATTTGGTAAAATCTCCGGCGTACCATTTAAAAATTGGAGAAAGAGAGATTTCATTTTTCGCCACGTCGTACTGCATCCCGCGCGTTTGATCCGCGAGAAAATCCTGCGCCACCTTACTTAAGGTTTTATCCAGTGTAGCTCCGTTGTAAGCGGCCCGCTTTAATTTCGGACAGCTTGCCGAAGCACAATTCACCGCAAAATGAATGCGCGGATCACCAAGATCACGCCCGCGTTTTTCAATTTCATCCAGCGTTAATTCTTCACCCGCAATCTTATGCTTTTTCTCTTTGAAAAAATTCTTATCAATGTCGTGAACGCCTTTTACTTTTCCAATCACATCATCCAGAACTCCGGCTAACACAAAACCATTGTATCCATTGATCCAAAACGCTAATTTATCAAACGCATTTGGCATCGTATTGACATTCGCTGAACCCAACGAAGTCAGATACGCCTCCAATTTCGCACGATCATTTTTGAGTCCCGCATAATCTACCCATCCATCATCAGT
The DNA here is from genome assembly GCA_043775925.1 of Blastocatellia bacterium. Lineage (GTDB taxonomy): Bacteria > Acidobacteriota > Blastocatellia > RBC074 > RBC074 > JAFDVL01. The sequence continues at coordinate 4,315 of JAYVRW010000286.1, read as the reverse complement.
GACATGCACAGATAACAAATCATTCAGCGGCTGATGATCGAAACCGCTTCCGGCAGTAGCAACAGGTGCCGCAGGATTCGGCGTTACTGCCTGCTCTTCCTTCCTGCACCCCGAAAATAAAATTGTAGTGACAGCTATTAAACAAAATAATGTAAACCAATTTCGCATGAACAATTTCTCCTTGAGACTAAATGTAAGCTTGCCACTTGATTATTCCAAGACGTCAGCAAATTATTCTGAACGAATGAACATTTCTATCATTATCCCGACGCTCAATGAACGTGAACAATTGCCACTCACGATTGCGGCAATTCGCCGCGCTTCAGTTGAAATTGAAATCATTGTCGCAGACGCAAATAGTAGTGATGGAACCCGCGAATGGCTTTCAATGCAACCTGACATCACCGTCATTAATTCCGAACGCGGACGCGGTCAACAACAAAATACCGGAGCGAAAATTGCCAGCGGCGAAATCTTTTTATTCGTCCACGCCGATTGCCTGCTACCAAATAATTTTGCCGCGCTGATTGAAGCTGCCCTGAAAAATCCGGCGGTTGCTGGTGGCGCTTTTTTGATTCGCTTTGATACAGACAACTCGCGTTCATTACAAATTATTTCCAAAGGAATCAACGCCCGAACAAGGGTTACGAAAACCGCTACCGGAGATCAGGCGATCTTTGTTCAGCGCGAAATTTTTGCAGCGATTGGAGGGTTTGAAAATTGGCTGCTGTTTGAAGATGTCCGATTGGTGAGCGAAATCAAGCGACGCGGCGAATTCAATATCATCAATGAAACAGTAATTATTGCTGCCCGCCGCTATCTGACTTTCGGCCCCTGGCGAACAACATTTTTGATGTACGCCCTGCGCATCGGATATTGGCTGGGAGTTCATCCCGACAAGCTTTATCAATGGTTCAATGACGTGCGCTGAAGTAGCGCAACCAGCCATGGTGGCGACAGCCTTTGTGCAGCAAAGGCTAATCTATTCCACGCACACAACTCCCGCCAATACGGCAAAGTTACCGATCCATAACAGGACAGCATTATAGCCATAGACCCAGAAGTTCGCATCAATATGTACCAGGAGTTTCCTGCCCTGAATATTTAGACCACATCAGTTTTACTTGACCACCTCACATCCTCTAACCACTCCTTCAAGACCAGACGGACTGTACCATCGCAGTAGTTAATTTCTCCTGGTAAGTTTTACAGGTGAGACCGAGACGCCCGATAGTTAAAGTTTGAACCGGAAAGTGAGACCTTGCTGGTCGGTGGGTCTCAGTCCACCCGAATTGAAGCCAGGGGATTCCCCAGCTTCATCACATAAAGCGTAAAATAGAGATGAATCAGCTCATCCTGGCTGATTTCAGCCAGCCCGTTCCAATTCGGGAAGAATCTTTTTGTCAAAATACATTTCTCATGAACTCTTTGCCTGATTCTTTACGCTCTATGTGATAAGAATGGACAGGTTCAATTTTTCACGCCCCTCACAGCTTCAGACATTCAAACCTCTGCTCATGGGCTGGTAACTCGGCTGCCTGAAACATTCCATTAATTCAATCGGCAGTCAATGCAGTCACTCACGACCTCTCTGCCCAATTGGAGGCTTGCCATGCGATTACAACTTACTGTTATCATTATCTGTCTGGTTATTTTCGGGTCTAGTGCAGGCTCCTCCGCCCAGCCCTTGAGGCCGCTAAAAAGGTCTTTCAGTGCGGGTTAGTCAACCTGGATAAAGGAGAACTGGATCGAGCCTTAGAACACTTCGATCAGGCCATTGAAATCCTGACCGACATCGGGGGCGGAAAAAACAGCCCGATTAGAGTCATTACTCCTCTCATCGCCCCGATGCTCACCAACCGCTCCGTTGTGTACATTCGTAAAGGTGACTATGAATCAGCGCTTCGTGACCTCAATCGGGCGCTCACTTTGAATCCGAAAATTCCTGAAGCCTGGACGAATCGTGGCAAAGCCCGGAGCGACACCGGAGATCTGAAAAATGCTTATTCTGATTACGCACAAAGTGTAAAACTGACCCCGAACAAAGCAGCGGCTTATGTCAATCGTGGGGCTGTCAGTTATGAATTGAAAAATTATTTACTCGCTTATTTTGATTTTCAAAAAGCCTTATCACTGGATGTCCGGTGCGCCGAAGCTTTGAATGGGCGTGGCATCATTCTGAGGTACGTGAACCGCCTTGATGAAGCGCTGGTTGATCTCAATCTCTGTTTACAACTAGCCCCGAACAATGCTGCCGCCTTCAATAATCGAGGAAACGTCAAGATGCTCAAGCGAAATTTTCAGGGCGCGATGGATGATTATAATCAGGCCATTCAGCTCAAGCCGAACAGTCCTAAATTCTGGTGCAATCGAGCCAATCTTTACGTGACGCAAGGTAATCTGGAAGCCGCCATCGCAGATTACACACAATCAATCGCTCTCAAGCCAACCATTACAGCTTACAACCATCGCGGACTCGTTTATTGGAGCCTGGGTCGCCGCCAGGAAGCTGATCAGGATTTAGCCAATGGACAAGCACCGCATTGAAAGCTCGGAGTTCATACTTCATGCGGCGACCGACTTGTTAAAAACGAACGATTGACATTCAACAGGCGATGTATTAAACCTCGCCTGTCAGACTTTTAAAAATAAAGATCGGTCGTGCCTTGATTGGATTGTTGATGCCTGGATATTTTCAAGTGTTAGACAATGTCTCAGCCAGTCAGATTACTTCCTCCAATAAAAATCATACCGCTGAATAATTACAGTGGTCAGCCTCTTCCAGTGTGTGTAGATAACCTTACAAGCTTGACAGCGCAAGCCGAATCTCGTTCTTCGTAAAATTTAATTGGGAAACCTGTGTTTCAGATAACCTCTTTGACTGATCCTTTACGCTCTATGTGGTGAGCGTAAAGGATCAGTTTTTCCGTGTCTCACTAATTATAATTGAGAGCTTGTTTCTCGGCTCCGGGTACGAATAGCTCCAGACTCATGATCAGTATGAAATTCCGAGCAATAAAACTAGCGTTGATAGTCACTCTGCCTCTCGCTGTGCTTGTCTTTGGGTATCGGGCTACGGCTTCGCAAGTGTGTTCCACTTCGACTAATCAACCAGGATTATTTAGCCCGTCAAATGCAAAAACTGAGGATGGCAGCCTGATTCCCGTTGCACAGTTTTTTAGCGCTTCCCGTTGTCAGAAATGTCATCAGGATACCCATGCCGCCTGGTCGCAATCGCTCCATCGCAATGCGGCTCGTGAACCTTTTTATCGTGAGAGCGCAGATATTTTATTGCGAACCAAAGGCATTGAATTCACGCGGCATTGTGAGTCCTGTCATACCCCCGTCGCCTTGTTTTCCGGCGCTCTTGATAAATCGGCGCGACAGCAGCAAGCGCCATTCACCAGCCTGGACAATGAAGGTGTAACTTGTACTGTCTGTCATTCCATTACCGAAGCACGGCTTGATGGGACGGGCAGCTTTACGATTAGACGCCCGGCTCTTTTAGCCCAGGCCGACGGCACGCCTCGGTATGGTGACTTTACTGACGAACAAATTCTAGCTGATGTTCCCGCGCACAAACGAGCCGTGATGCGTCCATTGCTCAAGCAGGCAGAATTCTGTGCAACCTGTCATAAAGTAGATGCTCCCCCTGCGCTCAATGGGTACAAAAATATTCGTGGATTTTCAGCCTACGATGAATGGCAGCCGTCCGGCGCTTCGTACCAATCCGTCTTACCATTTTATCGCCGGGAACAAAAAGCCGATTGCCGCGCCTGCCACATGCCCAAGGTGGAAAGCCTGAATGATCAAGCGGCTAAGAGTTTGGAGTTTCGGGTTTCGAGTTTCGGGAATTCACTCTCGAAACCCGAAACCAGAGACTCGAAACCGTCTTCCCTCGAAACCCAAAACCCGAAACTCACGCTGAAGGCGAGAGTCAATTATCGTCGCCTCAATCAGGAATACACCAGCTACGTGCTGAAGCGACAAGCAAAAATAATGACCGTGCCAATTGTGAAAATGGCGGAAGCGGTGGTCAGGGTGCAGTGGTCGGTGGTCGGGAATACGGGGGTGGTCAGTGATCGACGGGCGGGGATCGGTATTGATGAAAAGGGAAAGTGAAAAAAACAAAAAGCTGAAAAAAACTGTGCAGCGCCAGTGCGCGTAGGGCGCAGCTCGCCTGACCAGTCTGTTGTGACGGGCTGTTTGAAGCCGAGAAAAGGGAAACTTTTCTTGTCCCAACAGCCGTGGAAAGTGGAGCCGTGCCCCTTGCGCAGCGCTCCCCTTTCCACTATTGAACTGCGTTCGCCGGGAG
>JAYVRW010000285.1:0-14838 GCA_043775925.1 Blastocatellia bacterium | reverse complement strand
TTATCAAGGCTGCCCACGAACACCGCCTCCGCGAAGAGCGCGACGGTGACCGCGACCAGTCGTTGCCGAAATTTGAGAAGACTACGGCGACGGATGATGATGATGCGATTGTGAGCGCGGCCAGTTAGGAATCTATACAATTTCGATGGTGAGAGCAGTAAAGCGGCTGAGCCGATGATCGTTCGTTAGAAAGATATCACATTTAGCAACGACCGCAGCCGCTAAGTGCAGCGAATCAGGAGTTTTGAAATTGAATTGTGCGCGAATCTTAGTTGCCCGATCTACCACATCGCGTGTCAATGGAACAATCTCCGAAATCGTGTTGGCAAAGTAATCGTCGAAATCCTGTAACACAATAGAGTCGCTATTTCGCAAAGGCTTAACGCGGCATTCCAACCGCGCCAGTTCGCTGGTGACAAGCACTAATCCAGTTGTTGTCAGCTTGTTTCTGACTGCTGAGGCAAACGGCTGTATCTGTTCGACCAGATAAATGATCGGGGCAGCATCAAGATAATAACGCATCATCAATCTCCCCAACTGTCCCGTTCTTCTTGTATGTCAGCATCAACTTCTTCGCGTGTTCGGGGAACGTGACCACGCGCTTTCTGGCGCGCCCAAATCTCGGCAATCACTTCATCGTGCGGACGCGGAGGCTCAGGCGCAAGCGGTTCGATTGATAACCTGACCTTCATCGGCTTGAGCGGTAATGTTTCGTCCAGCGTTACAGTTTGATCGTCATTGAGTGTGCCAGTAATAATGTAAGCAGTTTGCATGATATTTACCTCGGCCACGATTATACGCGAATGCGAATAGTGGTAAAAGGGAGACTGTTATTGTGAAAAGTTATCCCCTAAACATCCCTGGTTGTAGAAATTTTTGCCCCAATTCAGGCTTTCCATTTTCAATTGTGATAGCTCCAAGTTTGAGTAATCGAACCTTCATCATTGAAGGAGAGACACCAAAAATGTCTGCAAGCTGGTTTATTGAAGCCCAGTTTGTAAAATCATATCCATCGTTCAAATATTGATAAAGTTTGTCGTGGGGAATTAAGAAACAGGCCGAGAAATGTTCCGCTTGCCAAAACATCCAATCAGGCTCCAGTCTATTTTGCAGTTGTATTAATTTTTGCCGCGCATCTTCGTTTCCTGTAAATGCTTTTCGGCAAAGCTCATCTAATTCCGATTTCTTAAAGGCATTCGGGTTCCACGAGCTATCGTGAAGATATGGAGACTCACTTTGTAGATCGCCAAAAAGTGGAAGAGTGGCATTGCTGACATTTCTCCAAGAGTGGTGGCGAAGTATGAAATGACCAATTTCGTGTCCCATGCAAGACCTTAAAATATCGGGACGATACTTGAATAGTTCAGCCCATTGATTGTTGATTACGACTATACCTTCCCTCTCATTATTTGGATCAGGGCAACATTTAGCGAAAACAGTTGTGAATTCTGGTGCTGATATTTCATCCCATTCAATGGCTACTTCAAGGTCAAATTCTGCAAATTCCTCAACATTTACAGGAAAACCGACAGGGTGTTTCCTTAGTTTCCTATATTCCTGATTGCATTTTGTAGCAATTTCTTCGATGCGATCATGTTTGATAAATTTTGATGGGGTAGGGACATCTATATCAAGCATCTTATTCTCCTATCACTTTTTAGGTTTGGTGGGACTGGCTTTTCTTTTTGCCACTTCGATTAGTTTTTTTAGTTTTTCAGGTGACAGACCAGCAGCCGTTTTGAATAAATCATTAAGTAAAGGTTGCTGATGAGTGGAACGCGCAATTTCTTCAATCTCGATACCTATTCTTCCTGCCTCTGCATATAACTCATTTCGCTCAGCTTCAGTGCATTGAAGCGCCGTCGCAATTTTTTCGAGGGTTTCTCTGCTAGGGTTATACCCAAGGCTCCCACTTTCCATTTTGGAAAAATAGCCATAATCCATGTTGATCAAATCTGCTATTGCTCGTTGGGACATTTCTTTTTCACGCCTTATTCTTTTTAGAACTATATTAAATGCCATTGATATGTCCTCGGAATTATTTAGTTGGATAAAATGTTAAAAATTGTAGTTGACCTACAACCTCAACTTATGTAAGCTCTAAAATGTTGAGGTAGACCTACAATATAATATGAAATCACTTTTAAAGGCAAGTGCTTTGAAAATTAAGGAGAACCAAATAATGAGTAAAGCGGTACGACCTAAACAGTCAAAAAATGAAAAGAGGAATTCAGAAATTAAAGTAAGGGAAATGTCAGGTGCCGGAAATATTAAGAACGGCGGGCAGGATGATTCTAGGCCTGCAAAATGTTGGGAATTTCAATTGGTATCAGTCACAGATGATATTAAGCAGGTTGAAATAGGGGATAATGTGAAAGGCTTGCTAAGTGATGGGAAAATAGGTGTTAGCCATAAAAAAGGAGTACTTGGGTTTGTGCCAGCAGACATTGCAAATGAAATTATCGAAACTCATCAGAATGGCGGCAGTAGCCCCTTGACAGGTAATGTCATTGCTACGAATAACCAGGATTTCATCATGGTTCGGCTTTGCTTGAGGTAAAAATGGCCAAGAGAAAAAAAATATGCAGTCAGCCCTCGTTACAATTTGAATGTGGGTCATGCCTTTATATGCTCACAGATCGTTGTAAAGGCGCAACAGATTTTAGTATTTATGCAAAACAGGGGTTAGGCATTGTACCTTGCGTTGATACATTAAAGAGGCAAGAACTATTGGATGATCTATACAGTCAGATGCCACCACGAGCAAAAAAATCCTACCAGGATCGTATAGTGCTTCCGCCGTTCATACCGCAAATAAAAGATGGAATAAGGGGAGTTCCAGATTTTTCATTTCCCAGTTTATTTGCAATTTCGTTGGGTTACTTTCTTACAGTCAAAAATCTCTCAATAACCAAAGTTCGTGAGCGACTTAAATTGCCTTCGTCTGCTCAATTAGTATTGATTGGAACCGCAGATGATTACGTGATTGAAAGAATGTGGGCTGAATCTGAAAGAATTAATATTTGGCGTAAGATTGCTGAATTTGGATTCGCATTTGTCACGACTACAACTTTTTCTGTGTATGATGAAGATACTCGTGCAACACAAGTATTTAGCCAGGATCGAAATTTCATGACATACGACAGGCTGGCAAATTTAGGAGTGCCAACAATTCCTTTCCTCTTTCCGTATAACGAAGAAGACTATGAGGCTGCTTTTAGATGGCTTAGAGAACGACCAGATATAAATAAAATAGCAGTACTTGCTCAATTTCAAAAAACTGATAAGCAATTTGCTCAGTTTTTAGAAAGCATACGAATCATAAAATGTGGAGTTGCCCGCCCTTTAGAGTTTTTGGTAGTTGGTGTAGCACGACAAGATCGAATTCAAAAGATATTTCGAGAGTTTAATGCTTCAATTGTTTCCGGCAAGCCATTTCACGAAGGACGTGCAGGCTATTTGACGAATGACGATCTTAGCCATCCCGATAATTCATATCGGTGGAAGTTTACCCCTGCAAAGTTGGTAGGAAATAATACTCGTAAATTTTTTCTGAAGTGCGAAGAACTTAAATCTCAAATAGGTAGTGAGGCGAGTCAAGTTCTAGCAAAAACGTCTCGTCTTTCTTTTCCGATCAATCAACGCGCATTGGAGTTTTATTCTCAGCCCTGATAACACCATCCATTATTTTCCTGTCCAGCACGGCGTTCGCTTTTCCAAAAATGCGCCGATGCCTTCTTGCGCATCTGCTGCCATCGCGTTCTGGCTCATTACTTCTTTGGTGTACTCATAAGCCTGCGCCTGCTCCAGATCAATTTGCGCATAGAATGCCTGTTTGCCGATGCCGAGCGTGAGTGGGCTGGCAGTAGCGATTTGTTCGGCGAGGGCGAGGGTTTCGGCGGATAGTTTTTCGGCGGGGACTACGTGATTGACCAAGCCCCATTCCGTTGCGGTCTGTGCATCAATCACCTTTCCAGTCAGCAACATTTCGAGCGCGTGTTTGCGTCCGATGCTGCGGCTCAGGGCGACCATTGGCGTACTGCAAAATAATCCAATCTTCACGCCTGGCGTAGCAAATTTTGCAGTTTCGGAGGCAATCACTAAATCGCACGTTGCTACTAATTGACAGCCGGCGGCAGTGGCTAAGGCGTGGACTTCGGCGATGACAGGCTGCGGAATATTTTGAATGGCGGTCATTAACTCGACGCAGGTGTCGAAGATTTTTCGGTACTCGTTAAGGTTGCGATCAGTCATTTCGGAGAGGTCATGTCCGGCGGAAAAGGCAGGTCCTGCGGCGGCTAAAATGACTACGTGCGTTTCGTGTGAAGCGCCAATTTCACGGAAGACTGCAAGCAATTCCTGCATTAATTCCAATGAAAGCGCATTCCGCTTTTCGGGGCGATTCATGGTGATACGCGTGATATAGTTGGTTGTTTCGATGAGTAAAAAATTTGGCTTCATAATCGCTCCGGTTTTGAGTATTGACCAGTGCGAATTATGAAGCCTGTGTTGGGTGAAGACAAATGGTTATTATTTCTTCATGGTTGGCGAATTATGCGTTGCTGCACAGTGCCATTGCCCATTCATATTCACGAAGGTGTCGGTGAAGGCCTCTGTCCCGCTGATGTTTTGCCCTTTGTATTTTCCCTTGACGGTTTGTTTGCCCATCACAATGGCGGTGTCGCCGTACACTTTGACGTGCAAATCTGACATCGAAACGTCTTCAAATTTATAGTTGCCCGCTTTTACATCTTTGATCAAATCAGCGCGTCCGACCATCATCCCATTCGCCATCGTCCACATCCAGTCGTCGGTCATGACCCGTTCGACAAAGCTGACATCATCTTTCACCATCGCTACAGTTCCATCTTTTTCAATTTGCAGAACCGCTTTTTCAATGTCTGCCGTAGACATTTTTGGAGCTGGTGGGCTGGGCACTGGTGTGCTGGTAGTGGCTGTTTGTTGCGGGGCAGTGGCGCAGGCTCCGATGAAGAGCGTTGCAAAAGCTAACAAAATTAATTGGTGTCGCATGTGAAATCTCCTGTAAAGGTAAAGTTATTGGTTTTGTGCTATCTACACTTGTACTACTACGCGGAAAAATTGCCAGCGGATTTTACTATTTTTATTTTGACGGGAGGATCATCTACCTCCGCTGATGTGAACGGAAAATTTTAAAGTAAACTTTCAAGCGTAAGTTTGACATCTGCGTCTTTCCACGCTGCTTTAAATTCAGTTTCAACCCACGTGGCGGCATCATTTTTGCTTTGTGCTTTCAGGCTTTCCAGCAAACCAAAGAGTGTACGCCCACTGCGCGGATTTATTTTTAAATCTTCACGGAAAATTTTCTCTGCGGTGACGGCCTCACCATTTAATAACAAGGCTGCGCCCAGTGATTCACGCACCGGAAAATACCAGCCTGGTGGTTCATCATAATTGAGCGCGTCCTGCGCGGCGACAGCCTGTCGCCAACTCTCAATCGCAGCGGTTTTGTTTCCCTGTATCCATGCGATACGGGCTGCCAGCACGTGTTCCGCAACCGCTAAAACATCCTTCGCCGGGTTCAATCCGAAGGGAGTTTCGCCCGGCAAATTTTTTACGATCTCACTAAATATTTTTTGTTCCTGTTGTGCTTCCACAACTTTGCCCGTCGCCGCCAACGCTACACCGCGCGCGTAATGCCAGACAGTATTGGTGATGGCAAGGGATTTGTCTGGCGCAGGCAATTTCAGCATCTCGCCCCATTTATGAAAGCGTAGCAGCACAAACATTGGATAAGGCAAAAAGCCTTCGACCATGGGCATGTCTTTGACGTGTTGTTGGACGTTTGCTCGTAGTTCGCGGGCGGCGCGACTGGCTTCGGCGTATTGTCCGGTGCGATTAAAATTCTCGACTTGAAAATGGAGATTGTGGCTGAAATACATCGCCGGATACATGCCATTTGCGCCGGATGTTTTAATGTACTGCCGATCTACGGCAGCCGCGTCAATATTGACTTTGGCAGCTTGGGCATAATCTCCGGTGCGAATGTAAATGTGTCCTGGCATATGAACCAGATGCCCTGCCGCCGGAGTCAGTTTGCTGAGCCGTTCGGCGCTGGGCAAACCACGTTCAGGCTGACGCGAAGCTTCGACGGCGTGGATATACAAATGATTGGCGCCGATATGTTGCGGATCGCGGCGCAAGACATCTTCCAGTACGCGGACAATCTCTTCGGTATTGCCAAGCGGTTTGCCATCTTTTGCCCACAATTGCCAGGGCTGTACGTTCATCAGACTGTCGGCATACAACGTCGCAGCATTCAGATCATCAGGAAATCGCTGATAAATTTCGCGCATCGCATTGCCATAATCTGTGCCAAGTCTTTTGACATCAGGGTTGGCTTCCAGCGTAAATCTTTTTTCCAACGCGGCGATATAAGCACGTTCGATTTCGGAAGCATTGGCCGATAAAGATTGTGCTTTCTGCACCGCTTCAACGGCTGACTTCATGCGCGCCGGATCAATTGTAGATTCGTTATAATTTGGCCCCACTGCCAACGCGTACCCCCACCAGGCCATCGCCAATTTGGGATCAAGTTCAGCGGCATGTTTGAAGGATCGCGCCGCTTCTTCATGATTGAAGGCGTAAATCAACGTCAAGCCCTGATTGAAAAATTTCTGGGCTTCGGGACTTTTGGTTGAAACGGGATGATGCAAATTACCCAGCCCACTCATTAATGTGGCGGGTTTGGTCTCAGCAGTTGTTTGATGCTGATGTTGTGCAAAAGTAAGAGTTGAGGTGAGGCTGAAAATAATGGTTAAAAGTCTCGTGGTTTTCATAACATTGCCTCTTGCGGGAATTGAATGGTGTTGCTTTGTACTTGGGGGGAGAGATTTAATTCGCCTAACTCTAGCTGGATTTTCTTTACCAACCTTCACTACTAATATATATCGGTTCTGGCAACAGCGCGACCCCAAAACGTTTATTCACTTCTTCTTGAATCCGGCGCATCAGCGTTAGCATTTCATCTGCTGTAGCGTTACTTTTGTTGATGAGTGCTAACGTATGTTTGGAAGAAATCCCGACGCGACCGCGAGAGTAGCCTTTCACAAATCCTGATTTTTCGATCAACCACGCTGCTGGAATTTTTATTTTATTGTCGGCGGCAGGGAAGTGTGGGATTTCCTTGATCTGCAATTTTTTGGCAGCTTTTTTGATCTCGGCAAATTTCTCGGCAATCACGACTGGATTTTTGAAAAATGATCCGACGCTCTGGCAATCAGGATCGTTAGGAGTAATGACCATCGCTTTGCTGGCGCGAATAGCGAGCACGGCGGCGCGGACTTGCACGAGTGTTGGCGGGGTTTCGCTGGACTCAAAATATTTTTGTAGATCAGGATAACGCAAGGCTGGTTCGCCATTTTTTTTCAGGCGAAAAGTTACTGCGATGACGACATAGCGATCACGATCTATGGTATTGAAAATGCTCGAACGATAGGCGAACCCGCATTGCTTATTGTCGAGTTCGATAATGGATTTTGTCTGCCGATCAAAGGCGCGAACTTTGGTGATAGTTTCGCTGACATCCTGTCCGTACGCGCCAACATTTTGAATCGGAGTGCCGCCAACTTTACCGGGAATACCGCTCAAACATTCGATGCCGGAAAGATTTTTCTCGACGCATTGCTGGACGAAATTATCCCAATTTTCTCCGGCGGCGACGGTAGCGATGACTTCGTTATTTTGTGCTTCAAAAGAAATTCCCTCAAGCGCGATGTGCAGCACGACGCCTTTAAATCCGGCATCGGCGATGAGGACGTTGCTGCCGCCGCCGAGGACGAAAATATCCAGCGCATGGGCCTTGGCAAAATCTATGGCTTCGCGGAGTTGATCTTCGTTGGTGACATCCACGAAGTAGCGAGCGATGCCTCCGATGCGTAAAGTCGTGTAAGGAGCGAGGCGAACATTTTCTCGAATAGCACTGAGCATAATGATTGTTAATTTTTTCAACGCAAAGGGACAAAGCAACAAAGGGTCAAAGAATACAATTCAAAAAAATCTTTACCCCCTTTGATGCTTTGACTCTTTGCGTTAAATTTTTTGTTCAAGTTGTGACCATCTCTATATTCAAATCTTTTGGACTTAAATAACCGACGATGATTCCGTCGTTATCAATCACCGCCAGATGGTGCAGCGGTGTAGCTTTAATTTTAGAAGTCGCAAATTCCAGCGAGGCTTTCGCCGGAATGAAGAAAGAATCGTCTACTGGAAGCATCACTTCGCGCACAGTTTTTTTATCCCATTCGGATTCCGGCAAGCCACGCAATTTTTGCAGATGAAGCATTCCATGCAGCCTTCCATCCTGCGCTACGGGATAACTGGTGTACCGATGTTTGTCGAGAATTCGATCAATGAATTCACTGATGAGCATTTCGGGCGCGACGGTAATCGGGGGACGACTCATGACTGCGGCGACGGTTCCGGCAGTATTCGGTTCCGGCTGATATTCGGATTGCATTTTGCGGTAGCGGTAATCTTCTTCCGCCGATCTTTTCAGCATAAATGCAAGTACGACCATCCAGATAGGCGTGTAGGGATCGCGCCACCATAACAGACGGTAACAAGCGTAAATTACCAGCATATAAGCGAGCGCGACGCCGAGGCGTTTGGCGATTAAGGTTGCCGCTACAATGTCTTTTTTGCGATGCCAGAGATATGCGCGCAGGACTCGTCCGCCATCTAAAGGTAATCCAGGAATCAGATTGAACATCGCCAGCAGGACATTTCCTGTGAACAAATAGAGAAACGTATTGGACAAAGAGTCACGCAATTTCCCTGTGACAGTAGCCTGCGTCCCCAACAAAAACATCAGAAAAATTAGTCCAAGTAAAAAAGAAGCTACCGGGCCGGCAATGGCGATACGCAATTCTGCCATGGCCGTTTTCGGATCACTGGCTAAGCGGGCGTAACCGCCGAAAACATGCAGGCGAATTTCGGTAGTGTTGATGCCTTCTAATCTGGCTACAAAGGCATGTGCCAATTCGTGGACAATGATCGAAGCGAACATGAAAAACGTTAAGATCGCTCCAAAAATTAAGGCTTGAGAAAGGCTTGGAGGCTCAGTCTGATCCTTGAGATTGTGCGACTGGCTGGTAATGTAAAGCGAGACAATCCAGAAATGAATTGTCACCATTGGCAGCCACAATAAATCTGCCTTTAGCGGGATGCCTGAAATAACCGCGAGTTGGAAGGGACGCAGCTCCATGTTTGAATGATAGTTGAGATTAAGAGCCGAGGGAAGAAGACTTCCACGATTAATTTTACGATCAGCATTTTGCCGAGCCAGAGATCAACTGTATCATTTTTTCTGGTGAGCGGTTTAGCCTATCTATAACTATGAAAAAAATACACAGTCAGGCTGCTAATTGTGAAAATTATCCGTAGTGACAAATCATTTGAAAAACTTATAATCGTCTCATTGTTGAAATCCTCACTATCAACATAGTGCCCTCACAATGGTCAGATAAAGTTTGAATTGTATTAAGGAGGACTGTTTTGTATGAGGTGTGAAACCTGTTCCTATCCGATTTTTCAATATTCCAAATGCTGCCCAGGTTGCAGCAATGGAGTGAACCTGAACGGCGAAGCGAAGGCTTTGCAGGTTCCACAAACAAGAATTGGTTTTTTACTGGTTAGTTTGCGAAGAAATCTGGTTCCCAACTGGCTCCGGGCGACTTCGGCGTAGCTTGACCAATAACTACTGAAAAAAGCATTGACTGACAGATTTGGATTGATTAGCACACACATTCATTTGGCGACTTAGCGGTCATTGCCGAATGTCACTGGATTTCAAATTATTTCCTTAATATTTGAGTTGATTGTCCCCCAGCTCAGCCTGTGGTTTGTCCGAAAATGGTTTGGACACTCCAATACCAAAAATGATAGCATTCAGGTTTTATAGAATTAAGGAGAAAATTGATGTCCGAAGATTTGCGATACCCGATTGGCAATTTCAATTGGGACGAAGAAGAACCCCTTTCACGTCAGGAACTAATTGAAAAAATTACCACGCTCCCCCAGCGGTTGCGAGCGTCAGTTCAAGGTCTGTCTGAAGCGCAATTAGAAATGCCGTATCGCCCCGATGGGTGGACGGTACGGCAAGTCGTTCATCACGTTGCCGATAGCCACATGAACGCCTACATTCGGTTTCGTCTCGGATTAACGGAAGATGCGCCGACGATCAAGCCTTATGAAGAAGCCGCGTGGGCAGAATTATCCGATGCCAAAACCGCTGAATTAGAAGTTTCCCTTTTGTTGCTGGATGGGATTCATGAACGCTGGACGCGGCTGATGCGTTCACTGTCTGAGGATAGCTATGCGCGTACCTTTGTGCATCCTGACAACGGAGCGATGACTTTAGATACCCAGCTCCGGCTTTATGGTTGGCACGGCAGCCATCACGTCGCTCATATCGAAGCGCTGCGAAAACGAGAAGGTTGGAATAGTTGAAAAAATGCAGAAGCCCGCACGGAGTAAGGGCGTCGGTACTGATGAAACTATTCCCAGAACACCAACACCCTTACTCCGTGCGGGCTTCTGCCTTCTCCCCCACATAAAATTTTCACAAATAACAATATTTGCCTGATAATTCTTTTTCGGATTCATTGGAAAAAGGAGTGTAATCGGCGTTTGTATTGAGCAAGGAATCTTTCGTTCCTGCGGGCGTTTTCAACCCCCCTCATACCTTAAGAAAACGACGCCTAAAATAGAAGTTGAAGGAACCCGGATCATGCTCAGAACAGCTCAGCCAAAATCTCTCACCTCTGTCGTCTTGTTTGTGTTGGTCAGCGCTATTTTCTTTTATCTTAATACTTCAGTTTCAGTTCAGGCTTCACGCGAAGTTGAGAGCAAATTAGACGCAGAGCTACAGCATCTCACCCGCCACAACCTTCGTGTCGAAGCATCCCAGGCACGGATTCGTGTCAATGAACACGGCGGAACGGTTGGCGTTATTATTACGTTGGATTCTGAAGATGAAAGCCAAATTATTGAAGTCCAAGGCGTTCGCGCACGCCTTGGAAATCTGGCAGTAGCAGAAGTCGAAATCGAAAATCTTCCCGCGCTGGCAGCCTTGCCTTACGTGAGACGATTACAATCTGCGAAATTTAAAACTCCGCTGAGTGTCAATCCGAATTCATTACTAAAACCCCTGGCCGCCGCGAATGACGCCGCGAATTCTGCGATTAAAGCGGCGCAGGCTCGCTCCGAAAATAATGTAACTGGCAAAGGCGTAGTCGTTGGCATGATTGATTCGGGCATAGATTGGCGGCACGGAGATTTTCGTAATGCCGATGGCACGACCCGCGTCAAAGCTTTGTGGGATATGAGTGATGCTGCTGGCTCAGGTCCTGGCGGGGTCGGGCGCGTTTATTCCGAAGCTGAGATTAATAATGCCCTGCAAGGGGTAGCCACAATTAATGAAAAAGACGTGAACGGACATGGCACTCATGTCGCGGGTACAGCCACTGGCAATGGTCTTGGAACCGGAAATTCTGTCGCCGCCGGAACCTATACCGGAATTGCGCCAGAAGCTGATTTGATTGTTGTCAAAGCGACACGCAGCGCGACGGCTACTGCAAGTTTTGCCGATGATGATCTGATCGCGGCGATGTCATTTGTTCGCACTCAGGCTAGTATTTTGAACGAGCCGTTTGTCATTAATTTGAGCGTTGGAGGGCATTACAGTTCACACGACGGAACTGATCCATTGGAGGTTGCCGTTGATAATTTGATCAGCACCGGCAAAGGCCGTCAGGTCGTCATCGCCGCAGGCAACGAAGGCAACGACAACATTCACGCTGGAGGAATTGTAGGCGAGAACGTCGCCACGACGATTCCGTTTTCTGTGACGAGCAAAGCTTCAGGAATGATTGCCGTCTATCCCGGCAATGACGCCATGACTGCCAAAATAATTAAGCCAAACGGCGCAGTTGTCGGCCCCGTGAAGCTCTATGATTTATTGACGAATGATCCCGATGTTGAATTAGAAAATGCTCCCGGAGAAACTGCTTCGGCTCCTAAAGCCATTCTCGTAACTTTCAAGCAACGACCCACAGGAACATGGAAATTAATTTTGACGGGGACGAAAATTAATCACGGACGTTTTGATGTTTGGACGCAGGATGCGGGCGAAACAATCCTGGATGCCGCTGTCCGCGATAATTTGTGCAGTGTCGCTTCACCCGCGACCGCCCGACGCGCCATCAGCGTAGCCAATTACGTTACCAAAACGACTTACATTGATGTGACCGGAACTCCACAAAATCGAACTGCGCAAGGCAGCGTCGGGCGCATTGCGCTTAGCTCCAGCCTTGGGCCTTCGCGCGATGGCAGGCTCTCGCCGCAAATTGCTGCGCCGGGAAGTTACATCGCTTCAAGTTTATCGGCGGATTATCAGGCAGATTCCTTGAGCGGCGGCACACCCGCTTCTGAATTTATTACCAACGACGGCGGCAAGCATTACGTGACGTATGGAACTTCGATGGCGGCAGCGTCCGTGACTGGAACCGTCGCGTTGATGTTACAGGCGAACCGCAATCTTGATCCCGATCAAATTAAAAGATTATTGATTCGGACGGCGGCGAATGATGCGTTTACAGGGTCTTCGATCAGCCCGCAATTCGGCTACGGCAAGCTCGACGCGATGGAGGCCGTCAAAGCTGCGACTGAAACAATCCCTGAATTTGTGAGTGTTTCAAGCGCCAGTTATTTGTCAGAGTATGTGGCAGCGCCCGAAATGATTCTTGCCGGGTTTGGCAAAGATTTGGCAACCTCGACAGAGGCAGCGACTACGACTTTGCCGACAGTTTTAGGGGGCATCAGCGTGAAACTGACTGACCTGGCAGGCAATTTTCAACTAGCGCCACTGTTTTATGTATCTCCGAATCAAATTAATTATCAAGTCCCGGCGACTATCGGATTTGGAACTTGCAAGGTCGAGGTCGTCAAAGGCGATGGCTCGGTCACAGCGCGTGGCAGTCTCAACGTGAATTCCGTCTGGCCTGGTTTATTTACCAATACACAGAATGGACGAGGCGTAGCGGCGGCTAACGTTTTACGCATCAAAGCGAATGGTGAACGTGTTTACGAATCCATCAGCAATCCAATCAACTTGTCAAACTCCTCAGAAAAAGTATTTTTAGAGCTTTATGGAATCGGTCTGCGAGGTCGTTCAAGTGTGAATAAAGTCAAAGCATTTCTTGGCGGAACTCCCTTGACGATTGATTATGTCGGCTCCCAGAATTTTTTCGTTGGTTTGGATCAAATCAACGTCCAACTCCCCAACAGTCTCGCCGGACGCAATCGCACTTTGGATTTAGTTGTTTATGTAGACGGATGGAACGCGAACCCCGTGCAATGTCGAATACAATAATGGTGGTCGGGGATCGGTGGTCAGTGGTCGGCGAAGACAGAGGTGGTCGGGGGACGGTGGGCGGTTGTTTGGTTCCTACCGAAATTTATTGTAAAACCTACGCATGAAAAACCGACCCCCGACCACTGACCACGGATCACCTTCCCCCAATGGACTTCTCATCATAGACAAACCCGCCGATTGGACTTCACACGATGTCGTCGCCAAAGTACGCGGAATTTGCCATACCCGCCGCGTCGGTCATACGGGAACGCTTGATCCGTTTGCGACCGGAGTCCTGGTGATTTGCTTGAATCAGGCGACGCGATTAGTACAATTTCTGACCGGAGACGACAAGGAATACCTCGCTACTGTCCGGTTTGGATTTGCTACGGAGACAGGAGATTTGACCGGAACTCCAATCGGGGAAAATACTGATTCCTCTCATTTGAATAAAGTTATCATCGAAGCCGCCTTGCCATTTCTGCGCGGAAATCTTCAGCAAATTCCTCCGATGTATTCAGCCAAAAAAATCGGTGGAGTCAAGCTTTACGAAATGGCGCGGCGCGGCGAAGAAATTGAGCGACAACCAGTCAACATCGAAATCAGCGCTTTTGAACTGATTGAGCAGAAAAGCTCCGACTGTTGGAGTTTTCGCGTAGTTTGCTCATCAGGAACTTATGTCAGAACCTTATCTGAAGACTTGGGAAAGCAACTAGGCTTAGGCGCACATTTGACTGCGTTGCGAAGAACACGAGCCGGGAACAGCAAAATTGAATCAGCCATTACTCTCGAAGCATTATCTCAAATTTCTACCAGTGGAAAATTAGATCAAGTGATGATTCCCATGATTTCTGCGTTATCACTGCCAGGCCTTCAACTTGAAGATCGTGAAAAGGAAATGATTAATCACGGCAGAACGATTCATCGTGAAATTGTAGAGGCGACCTCGAATACCTATCAGTTAATCCATCAGGAGACTCTCAGCGCTATCGCCGAATACGATCAAAGCAGAAAAACCCTGAAGCCGAAGATTGTGATAAATAATTAATCGTCTACGTCAACATAAATCTTTGCCAATCTGACAAAAATCGAATGAGAAAACTGACAGGAATTGTTAGTAGCTCTTCTCTTCTACCTTCCGTGATTCTTCGTTCAATCTCAATTAAAAGCCATAAATAAAAGACTTTAGCTCAACCTTTGCCTGCTGCTGAAAGTTGTGGCACTGCGATTGCGAACTACTTCAGCAGAAGCCGAGGTTGTTCGGTTTCAAGAGTTTGAGAATATCTGTCGCTGACGTGATTAATTGCTGAGGATTGCTACTAACACGACAGCTTTTAAATGTAAAGGGAATTACTATTATGAAGAAAGAGCAAGGATTTTCGCTCATCGAATTGTTAATCGTCGTCGCGATCATTGGTATCATTGCCGCCATCGCCATTCCGAAT
>JAYVRW010000284.1:0-4151 GCA_043775925.1 Blastocatellia bacterium | reverse complement strand
GATGATTTTCGCCCAGCAAAACGACACGATCACCCTGTTCGATTCCCACTTGTGAAAAGTGGAAAGCAACACTGCGCAAACGCCTCAGCATCTCGCTGAACGTCGTCGTCTCGACCTGCTCGCCAAGGAGCTTCATCGCAATTTTCTGAGGACGAGCTTCAGCGGCTTCAATCAGCTTTTCGCAAAAAGTAGTAGCCATGAGTTTGTGTGGTAATTTGGAATAATTATTACTTCAAGAAAATACCACATAGAAAGTGTCGGGAAAAGCAAAAGACGAGTTTATAAAATAAGTACTACTATCATTTTAGCTTAACCCGAATGGAGTATTTTTATGCCGCTTTACCCAATTCTTTGAAGCAGCTCGGCACTTCTGGCAAAATGAAGCTATTGCAAATTTGGCAGGCCCCATTTCACACCTACCGTAAGTGTCCGTCATAATCACACATCCTCCTCCAAAGTAAAAATTGTCATTTGGAAAATATCTTTCTTGCGCTTTCAAAAAACCCCTCCGATAACTCTGTAAGCCGTAAACAACATCAACAATTTCTCTCTTCAAGAGCTTCTTATGGACTTTACATTGTACTTTGATCTCTTGACGAGTATCGGAAACAGGTAAGGCTGACTGATTTTCGTTTGGACACTCGTAGCTCACATCAAGCGAAATATCATAGGGTGAAATTTTTACTTTAGCGTCTCTCGAATACACTTCCAATGTTCTCACATCAATGCTGTTTTTCTGAACCTCAAACTGCCACTGCGACAAGGCATCCTTGCTCGCAGCCATCAGCAAAGGATGACCGCTATTAAAATGACTTGAGATTACTTTTCCTATTGTGTCAATTTCTATTTTAAGGTTTGCAAAACCAGGAGTTGCTAACATCACAACTTTGGAGTTAATAAACGGTGGCACTGCGTGAATAAGCTGAGGCGGTGATGATTGAGAATTTACGATTGGCTTTGTGGTGGGTACACCTAAAAATAATAACAGAACCATTGCAATTAATCGGACAATCATGATTCACCTCATTTCAAAATATTGTGTTCTGATACTCTCCAAAAATGCTCCGCATCGCATCCGCAATTTCACCTAGAGTAGCATAAGATTCCACAGCCGAAATAATTTCTGGCATTAAATTGTCGCCGGATTGCGCAGCATTTTTCACTGCTAACAAAGCTTGCGTAGCCACTTCGGCATTACGTTCGGCGCGGATTTTCTGCACTCGTTGTCGTTGCGATTCTTCGGTCGCAGGGTCAATTCTCAGTGTCGGAATCGGTACTTCTTCAGCAACTTGGAATTTATTGACACCAACTACGATTTCAGTTTTTGCTTCGACAGCTTTTTGATAATCGTAGGCGGCGCGTTCTATTTCGCGTTGTACATAACCCGCTTCAATCGCGGCGAGCATGCCGCCCATTTCATCAATTTTGTTAATGTAGTCAACAGCTCGCGCTTCAATTTCATTCGTCAAATATTCCAGTGCGTAAGAGCCGCCAAGCGCGTCTACGATGTCGGCTACACCGGATTCATGCGCAATCACTTGTTGCGTTCGGAGCGCAATTCTGGCGGCGTCTTCGGTTGGTAAACTCAACGCTTCGTCGCGTCCGTTGGTGTGCAGCGATTGCGTCCCGCCCAGCACTGCCGCCAATGCTTGCAACGTCGTGCGAATCACATTGACTTCAGGTTGTTGCGCAGTCAGTGTCGAGCCTGCGGTTTGCGTATGAAAGCGCAGCATCATTGATTTCGGGTCTTTGGCAGAAAAACGCTCTTTCATAATTTTCGCCCATAGCCTTCGTGCGGCCCTGAACTTCGCTACTTCTTCCAAAAAGTTGTTATGCGAATTGAAAAAGAACGCGAGGCGCGGTGCAAAATTATCTATCTCCAAACCCGCATCCAACGCAGCCTGCACATAACAAATTCCATCCGCCAGCGTGAAGGCGACTTCCTGCACAGCCGTCGAACCAGCTTCGCGGATGTGATACCCGCTGATCGAAATCGTATTCCAGTTCGGCACGGATTGTGCGCAGTAGGCAAAAATATCGGTGATGATTCTAAGCGAAGGTTTCGGCGGATAAATGTACGTGCCGCGTGCGATGTATTCTTTCAGAATGTCGTTTTGAATAGTGCCGCTGAGCTTCTCCGGCGCGACTCCCTGCTTTTTTCCAACCGCGATATACAGCGCCAGTAAAATCGAAGCCGTAGCGTTAATCGTCATCGAAGTCGAAACTTTATCCAGTGGAATTCCATCGAACAATTGTTCCATATCCGCCAGAGAATCAATCGCGACGCCAACTTTTCCAACCTCGCCGAGTGACATTGAATGATCGCTGTCATAACCAATCTGTGTCGGCAAATCAAACGCTACGGATAACCCCGTCGTGCCCTGCGAGAGCAAATATTTATAGCGTTCGTTGGATTCTTTGGCGGTAGAAAATCCCGCGTATTGCCGCATCGTCCACAGCCGCGAACGGTACATCGTTTCATAGACTCCGCGCGTGAACGGATATTGTCCGGGCTTGCCGAGTTCGGCGTTGTTGATGTCTTCGGGGGTGTATTCGTTTTTTAGTTCGATGCCTGAAGATGTTGTAAATTTTTCTTTGAGATTACTCATAAATTTTTATTTTAGTCCCAATAATCCTTCCGAAAATGGTGATAGCCAAAGGTCAATAATAGTGCGATTAACAAAGACCAAACAGTAACCGTGATTGTCTCGTCATGTAACGCTTGGGTTGGATTACAGGCGCAAGCGATGTCTGGCTTCGAGGGCAAATAAATTACAGGAATTTCTGATCGTTGATCGCCGATCCCACTTTGTCTCGTAACATAAACATACGGACGTGGAAAAACATAAAAGACTCTTCCAATTTCATATTCAAGCTCCTCATGCTCGTTATAGTATCCCGCTGTCCTTTCACCACTTCCTTTAAGCCTGTAATATTTTTGCCAATCACCTGCGAAAGCCCAGACCGAAGCTATCAAAAAAAACGTACTCAAATAAAATGCGATATGCACAAAAAATCTTCGCTTTTTATATTGCGTTCTACTTCTCATGAGTCCGTGCAAACCCGCATCATCCGCCCAATCTGCGGTCTATTCCCTACAAAACTCTTAACACCACGCACTTCAAATAATACGTCTCCGGCACAGTCAACAAAATCGGGTGATCTCTACCTTGCAAGCGTTTTTCAATCACTTGAATCATCCTGCCAGCGTCGTTCGCCGCGTCTGCCAGCATCTCCATAAACATACTTTCGGAGACGTGATAGGAACACGAACAGGTAATCAAAATCCCTCCCGGCTTCAACAAATGAATGGCTCGCAAATTGATTTCTTTGTAGCCGCGCAACGCTGCGCCAACCGCTCCGCGATTTTTGGCAAACGCCGGAGGATCAAGCACAATCGTATCAAAGCGTTCATTCTTACTGTCCATCTGCGTCAATTGATCGAAGACGTTCGCTTCAATAAATTCGACATTGGTTACATTATTCAACGCCGCATTTTGCCTCGCTCGTTCAATCGCCGGAGCGGAAATATCCAACGCCGTCACACGCTCGCAGCCTTTCGCCAAATGCAACGCAAACGAACCGTGAAAACTGAAGCAATCCAGTCCGCGCCCTTTCGCGTACCGCATCGCCGCCATCCTATTTTCGCGTTGGTCTAAAAAGGCTCCGGTCTTTTGACCGCTGATTAAATCTACTAAATATTTGATGCCGTTTTCGGTGATTTGAAATTCAGTAGCGGGATCGGCTCCAGGCTTTTGATAAATCACGCCGCTGGATTCCGGCAGCCCTTCCAGCTTGCGGACTTTGACATCATTGCGCTCCACAATCAGGCGCGGATCAAAGAGTTCGACCAACAATTCGACCCACATATTTTTGAGCGCATCCATTCCGCGTGAAAGCGTTTGGATTGAAAATGCATCGCCGTAACGATCAATAATCAGCCCCGGCAAAAAATCTCCCTCGCCGTGAACGAGGCGATACGAATGCACTTTCGGAGCGATTTGTTGACGCCATTCGTGCGCGGCGATTAATCGCTGCTTCCAAAAACCACGCCAGAAATCAGGTGTCGTTTTAGTCTCGGCATAATCCGTAGTTGAAATGATGCGCAACGTGATTTCGGATTCCGCGCCGAACAAAGCCCACGCGACAAA
>JAYVRW010000283.1:0-15129 GCA_043775925.1 Blastocatellia bacterium | reverse complement strand
CACGTAAATCCAGAATCAATGCCTGATGCTTTTTCGCTCGTTCCATGGACAAATCAATCTCGAAATTCGTCACATTAAAATCCGGCATTTTCCACGCTAAGACAATCGTACTCGACGAATGAAAGCGATGATTGGTGATCGTAGTCTCAGCCGATGATGATAAAAAATTCCATTCATCTTCGAGCGGATTCAATGTCACCTTAGCATCGGCATCCGGCATGACCTTAATTTCTATTTCGCGTACTTTGCCTTCTGCATTTTGAATTAACAAAGAAACACCATGCTGTGGGCGGAGGACATAATACAGATATTTTATTGTCCAAAGATTACTGTGCGTGGGAGTAATGCCATCAATTTTGACAACCTGATCTCCGGCTTTTAATCCCTTCATTTCGGCATCGCTCCCAGCTTCAATCCCACTAATCAAACAACGATTTCCGATCATCTGCATCCGCCAGCCATAATTGATTGGCAGCCGCACCGGAGGCAGGTACACCGTATGCGAATCTTCAAATTTCAATAACACCGCAGCGAGCGCCTCATAGACCTGATTCCAGTTGGAGGCAATTTTTATGCGGTCATCAGCTTGTTTGCACAGACTTTCAAACTCCACTTTGCGCAGTTTTGGATCGTAATATTCTTCCTTCACCATCGTCTTCATCTGCTTCAAAAGCTCGTGCGCCGTGCGACGATCCGGCGCAGAAAAATTCTGCGCCATCGCACTCAGCGAGAGAACGCTCAGCAAAAAAATGAAGTGAATTCGAGAGGGACGAAAATACATGAAAAATTGAGAAGTGGGGCGAGGCAGGATTATTCAGGAAGATGGAGGAAGGAGCAAGTAAGATCGGAAGCAGAAGATTTCTTAGACAGGATTGACAAGATTGATTTCAAGATTAACAAGTCGTCTTATTCGCAGAAACACCAAAGAACCGATGCCTGTAAATCCTGAAAAAATCTTGTCAATCCTGTCTACGCTTTAACTCCCATCATCGTCGCCAAAATCGTCGCAACCATTTTTTCCACGCCATCATTCACCGCAAAAACATCTGCCGTACAAACCGAAAGTGTGCGTCCGGCTTTAGTCACTTTTCCTCTGGCAATTAATTTTTCACCTTTCGCTGGAGACAGAAAATTGATTTTGTACTCAACACTGACAACTTCGGAATCTTCCGGCATCATCGTCAAAGCCGCATAACCACAAGCTGTATCGCCAATTGCCCCAACGACTGCACCGTGAACGTAGCCGTGCTGCTGCGTCAATTTTGGATCAGCCTCCAATTCAATTTCGATTTCGCCAGCCGCAACTTTCGTCAAGCGAGCGCCGATAGTCTGCAAAAATCCCTGCCGATTGAAGCTTTCCAAAATTCTTATAGCGAGGATTGCGTCGTTATTCATAATTCAAATTATACTTAAAATTCTTAACACAAAGGGTCAAAGAGCAGCCATATCGCGCCACCCCTTGCTAACCTTTGATCCCTTGTCCCCTTGCGTTAAAATCGTTCTCAAGCTGTGACTGTTCCCAATCCGGTCCAGACATCGCCACGCAATTCTTCCGCTACCGTTGCCGCGTATTCACTGCGCAGCCGCGCAATCAATCCGGCTACACTTGGTATATCCTTAATCGCTCCGACGCCTTGTCCGGCTGACCAGATTTCTTTCCACGCTTTTTTCTCTTCCTGACTTTTTTCCTGCTGCAAGCTGCGCAAATCAATTTTATCTTTGGGAATCAGTTTATTAGGATCAAGCCCCGCGTTGACAATGCTGGGCTTGAGCATATTCGCCCAGGCTCCGCTGAAAGCGTTCGTGTACACCAAATCTTCCAGCGTCGAATCAATCAGCATTTGCTTGAATTCCGCGTCCGCCATGCTTTCCGTCGTAGCGATAAACGAAGTCCCCATATACACCAAATCCGCGCCCATAATTTGCGCGGCGCGAACCTGCCTGCCGTTAGAAATCGCGCCGGAATAAATCAACATGCCATCCCAGAATTCGCGCACGGCTTGAATAAAAGCAAAGGGCGAAAGCGTCCCCGCGTGTCCGCCTGCTCCGGCGCAAACCAGCACCAATCCATCAATCCCTGTCTGCGCAGCTTTTTTCGCAAACGCCGGAGTGATGACATCAGAAACTACAAGGCCGCCGTAACTGTGAACAGCTTCCACCGCAGGGCCGGGAGAGCCGAGCGAAGTGATAACCAGAGGACATTTATATTTGACTACGAGGTCGAGATCAGCCTGCAAACGCGGGTTGGTGCGATGCGTGATGAGATTGACTGACCACGGCGCAATCCGCGCAGCCGGATCAGCTTCGCGTGCGGCGTTAAGTCCACTCGTGATCTGCTTCATCCATTCTTCAGCGCCTTCACTGGTGCGTTCATTGAGAACTGGATAGGAGCCGATGACGCCAGATTTACAGGCGGCCAGCACCAGGTCTACACCGGAGACCAAAAACATTGGCGCGGCAATGACAGGCAAAGTTGTTTGCGAAGTGATTGAGGATGGTAAATTATTTGTCATTTTTGCTATGTGGTACTGATACAATTTGATCCGGTGAAAGCAGTGTAATGACGCCTTTGTACCTGTCAAAATCTCTGGTATTTAGCGTCAGGAGATGATTAATTTGATAGACTCGCATGACTGCCACAATGCGCGTGTCGTGGACTTCTACGCCCATTACACTGTGATTGCTTATCAGCCTTCGCCATTCCTGATGCGTAGCTAAGGTATCAGGTAAGAATTTGCAATACCGCTCAATTGTTCGCGTTTTTGATCGGTCTCGGCAATGGAAAGCCCCAAACCTCCCCTTGCAGATAGCGGTCGAGTACAAACATTCCAGAACTCTGCCAGAATCTGTGAGGAAAAATAAAACTCTTCTTTTTGGTCTCTTAGTTTACGAAAAGCGTCAAGCACGATCAGGCGGGCAGGGTCGTTTTTATTGACGAGGCGCAGAAAGATATTTGTATCCAAAAAATAAGCCATTAGTCGTGATCAAGGTAAATATCGCGCCGCGAATAAGTAATCGCTGATGGAGAGAGATTTTCTGTTCCAGTCGCCAGTGTCTCCATTGCCGCGATAAACTCATCCGTTCCCACATTTTTCCGAACATTGAAATTGTTGGAGACGCCAAGCAAACCTTTGAGATATTCATCAACAGAAAGCCCGGTAGCACGGGCTTGAAGCTCTAAGGCTAAAATAGTTTCCGGTTCAACTTGCTCAAGTATTGCACTCATAAAAGTTACCTTCCTGTAAAACCTATAACTGCTATAAAGTATAGCAACTTCTACTAAAAATTTCGCTTTTCTGCTTACTTTTACATTGATGGAACCAGCACAAACTGAAAGTTTATGCCACGATTAGCGCACTGTCAGCATTGGCACTTCGGTCGCGGGTGGATCAAAATATCCGTTAAATTTCGCCAGTGTAGCGACGCTGCCTTCGACTTTGATTTCGCCTTTTTGCAGCATCTGCGCGAAGGTCGTTTGCTTTGCCATCACACGATGCAAATCAGCCGTCGTCAAATTCAAAGTCGCATCAACTTTGGTCGGTAACGCTTCATGCACCTGCGCGATCCCGCGCCGGACTTCAACCGCGTAAACCTGACCGGAATCAGTGAAGCGGAACGCCATCGTGACGTTCGCATCCGCACTTTTGACTGGATCAAGCCGCACAGTCATTGATTCAAAAAATTTGCTCACGGGCAAAGCTCTCAAAATATCCGGCGCTGCCAGCGAGCTTAATACGGCTACACCCGCCGCTTTGTTCAGCGAGCCATCAAGCTCCCGCGCTGAAGTGATGTACCAATTGCGCCAGTTAATGTTTTCAGTTTTGTATGCAAGTTGTCGCAAGGAATCAGCTTTGAGTTTGCGCGCTTCTGTGTCTTCTTTGTTGACGCGAATCAGATGTGTCACCAACTCCGCTGCCCATTGATTCTCGCCTTTATCGAAAGCGGTTTTCGCGGCTTTCAGCACGGCTTCACGACCTCCCATTAATTCAACATAACGCCGTGATTCTTCGCCACGCGGCAACGGATCAAGCGCCGTCGGATCGCCTTCAAACCAGCCTAAATAGCCGACGTAAATTTGCCGCACCGAATGCCTGACCATACCGTAAAATTCGCCGAGCCAGGGATGATTGGCGAGATGCGCGGGCAGGTGCGCAACCTGCTCGACAATTTCATCCGGCGTCAATCCTTTGTTCAGCCAGCGAATTGTTTGATCGTGAACATACTGAATTGCATCCCGATACGCCGTGAGCATTTCTTCCACTTTTTCTTTGCCGGACATCGGGCGTCCGTGCGAAGGCACCAGATGCTCTGCGCCAAAGCTGCGCAATTTATCAATGCTTTTGTACCACGCCACCGGATCGCGGAATTTTGTGCCGCGAATTGTGTGAACGTTCGGGAATGTTTCGCCCTGAATTACTTCGGCGGATTGCAATAATTTTTGCTCCGGCAACCAAACTACGATTTCGTCATCGGTTTCGCTCGGCGCGTATAACAACTGCAATTTTACGCCTGCAATCGTGACATCTAATTTGTCCTTGAAAGTTTTAGTTGGGGCAATGAAACCCGTTGCGCCAACCACATAAGCTGGACCGAGTCCCTGATTCACCCAGCCTTCCGGCCCTTTTTCAATCATCAATCCAAACGTGTACGCTGCACGAATGCCAAGCGCGGGAGCCACGACACCGGCATTGTTGATGACCGTATTCATCATCGTTTCGTGCGCATAAATATTGACCTTGCCGGCTTTGACATCATCATCGGTGGTGAAGGCTTTGACGCCCATCGTATGGTCAGAATGATTGTGCGTGTAGATGACCGCTTTGATCGGCTTGTCAGAAATTTTGCGAAATGCATCCAGAACATTTTTCGCGGCGGGAATGGATTCCATTGTGTCTACGATAATGATTCCATCGCTGCCAACAATCATCGTGGCATTGGCGATGCCAAATCCAACGGCGGAGTAAACATTGTCCGTGACCTTGTAAACCCGTTGTTCCATCTTGCGTGAATGTTCGGTCAGGCGCGGATTGATTTTAGGAGACGGCTGGTCTTCGGCAAGATTTTTATTTTGCGCGAAGGCTGAAACTTGCAGCAGGATGATGGTGGTGAAAATGATGAATTTCATGTTAGCTCAAATGTAAAAACCCCGTCGCTACGGCTCCGGGTGAGCGGTAGTGACCGGGTTATCTCAGCAAGGTCAATCAGCGATTGACTGATATGCCAGTACGCGGAATTCCGATCCGTAATCTACAGAGTTCGGCAATATCTGAATCATAAAAATTCCGATCATATCTTCTTTCGGATCAATCCAGAATTTCGTCCCCGCTGCGCCGCCCCAATTATATTCTCCGGCGGATCCCATCATCCCGGACTCTCCCGGCGCTTTATTGACGGCAAAGCCAAGCCCGAAACCATAGCCCGGTGAAGGGCCGGGAATACTGCCAAGATTATCGCTGCTCATTAATTCAACCGTTTTTCGGCTGAGCAAACGCTTGCCGTCAAACGTTCCCTTGTCGAGCATCATCTGACAAAAACGCAGGTAGTCGTACGTCGTCGAAACCAGTCCGCCGCCGCCGGAAAACATGCCTTGTTGTTCGAGCATCGAAGGCGCGGCGTTTGGAAATTTTGCAAAACAATCATCACGCGAACCGCAAATTGTAATCGGGTCAACACCACCAGTTTTATTGGGCGTGTAGAGTCGCGCAAAGCGATTTTTCTTGTTCGCGGGAACGACGAATCCTGTGTCTACCATGCCAAGTGGCGTGAAAATTCTTTCCTGCAAAAATTGATCGAATGGCTTGCCGGACAGCACTTCAACGAGGCGTCCCTGCAAGTCTACGGACACGCTGTAATGCCAGCGCGAGGCGGGTTCGTATTGCAACGGCAGCTTTGCCAAATTGAGCGCAAAATCTTTCAGCGTCAAATCCGAAAGAATTCCTGCTTTGCGATACGCTTGATCTACGGACGTATCGCCGAAAACGCCGTAGGTAAATCCGGCAGTGTGTCGCATCAAATCGCGCACAGTAATCGGGCGTTTGGCAGGAACAGTCGTGAAATTCACACGACCAGTGTTTGGGTCGCGCTCATCAACGCCGACGGTCATCTTCGCAAACTCCGGCATAAACTTTGCAATCGGATCGTTAAGCTGAAACTTCCCCTCTTCATACAACATCATCAGCGCAACGCTGGTGATCGGTTTGCTCATGGAATAAATGCGATGAATCGTCTCCATCTGCATCGGCGTTCCCGCTGCCGCGTCCGCCATGCCCCACGTTTCCTGATACGCGACTTTGCCGTGCCGTGCGATCAATCCGCTGGCTCCGGCAATTTTTTGAGCCGCGACATGCTGCCCCATCACCGTGCGAATATTCGTCAGGCGATTACTGGAAAGTCCTACCGCTTCGGGAGCAACTACAACCACCGGCTCAGCCTTGCTGGCACGTGTCACAGTTGTCACAGGGGAAAGAATTAATAACAGCAGTAAAACCGGAAACAGCAAAAACAATAAACGTTTCATAAGCACTCCTGAATGGGGGAACACAGCGATTTCTGCAATGTTCTGATGTTTGTTTTAGACGAAAGAAATGTAAAGAAAAGTGAGTTTACTACAAGCACAGAAATACGCCAATTCCCTATCTGGGAGCGCACGCGGCTCGCGTGCGAAAAGCGCGAGCCACGCCGCTTTGCTTCTTGCGTGAGGAGATTGTTGGCACGTTAACGATTCCCTGTGCACGGCTGCGGCTTTACTGCGCTCGCCACTTGCAAG
This sequence comes from Blastocatellia bacterium, assembly GCA_043775925.1. GTDB lineage: Bacteria > Acidobacteriota > Blastocatellia > RBC074 > RBC074 > JAFDVL01. Next base: position 8,363 of record JAYVRW010000283.1, on the reverse strand, counting down.
CGAGCCGCTTGCGCTCCCAGATAAAAATATTTCCCTTATGAGCGATCCGGCGCGCAAAAATCGCATTACTAAGTTGAGGGCAGATATTTTTGTATGAGCTATGGCAATTCATCATTGGCAACAAACAGGAGAGCATTTCGGTCAATGGATTGACGCGGACAAGTGGTCATCGTTATGCTCTCCGGTGAACCGAAGTACAGCTTTAGCAACCGACAGCATGAAATCATCCGACACGCACGAGGTCACGCAGCTTTTACAGGCCTGGCGCAACGGCGACAGCCGGGCGCTGGCACAACTAACGCCGCTGGTGTACGCCGAATTGCGGCGGCTGGCAGCGCAATATTTGCGCCGCGAACGTCAAGGTCATACGCTGCAAACAACTGCGCTCATCAACGAAGCGTATTTGCAACTACTCGGTCAATCCACGATTGACTGGCAGAATCGCGCTCATTTTATCGGCATCGCGGCACGCCTGATGCGGCAAATTTTAGTGGATCACGCCCGCGCAAGATTGACGGAAAAACGTGGACAAGGCACAACTGCATTGCCGCTGGACGAAGCCAAAGACGTAGCGCACAAAACTGCACCTGACGTACTCGCACTGGATGATGCGCTGCACGACTTAGCCAAATTTGACGAACGCAAAAGCCGCATTATTGAATTGCGTTATTTTGGCGGTTTAAGTCTGGAAGAAATTGAAGAAGTGATGAATATCTCCGCCGCGACAATTCGCCGCGATTTGCGCATGGCGGAAGCGTGGCTGGGACGGCAGATGCAGAAATAAGCCTGGGAGCGCACGCGGCTCGCGTGCGCATCTATAGCGACTGTATAACTGCGAAGAAAAGTATTTCTTTTGCAACTCTGCGCACGCGAGCCGCGTGCGCTCCCAGAGAAAACTATGACACCCGAACGCTGGCAACACATCAAAAAATTAGTCAATTCCGCGCTGATTGAAAACTCTGCATCGCGCACTACATTTTTACAACAATCGTGTGCTGAAGATTTGTCGCTGCGGCTGGGTGCAGAGGCGCTGCTGTCTTTCCACGAGGACGCAACGCGCAAATTGCCGGACCATCAAGCGCCACTTTCAACGGAACAGTGGCAGCGCATCGAGCAGCTTTTTCAATCCGCGCTGGAGCTTGATCCCGCCCAACGCGCCGCTTATCTCGACAAACATTGTCGTGACGACGAAGCGCTGCGCCGCGAAGTCGAATCGCTCCTCGTTTATCAAGCCGCCGCTGGCGATGTGATTCAGGGCGCAGTCCACGAAGCTGCCGGATTATTAGCCGATACCTCCGGCGTCAAGGCTCGCTTCACGCCCGGCACGACGCTTAACAAGCGCTATCGGATCATCGGCTTACTCGGCAAAGGCGGGATGGGCGAAGTCTATCGCGCCGATGATTTGAAATTAGGGCAACCCGTCGCACTGAAATTTCTGACCGAAAAATTGTCGCAGGACAAAGCGATGCTCGCCCGCTTTCACAGCGAAGTCGCCATGGCACATCGCGTCACGCATCCCAACGTCTGCCGCGTCCACGACATCGGCGACGTGACCACCGGCTCCGGCACGTCACATTTTCTGACGATGGAATATGTAGATGGCGAAGACCTGTCTTCACTCTTACGCCGCATCGGTCGCTTACCCGCTGACAAAGCCGTCGAGATTGCGAATCAACTCTGCGCCGGACTCAGCGCCGCGCACGAAGCGGGTGTGTTGCACCGTGATTTGAAACCCGCGAACGTGATGATTGACGGCAAAGGCCGCGTCCGCATTACCGATTTCGGCCTCGCGGGATTTGCCGAACAGATACGCGGCAACGAAGTGCTGGCGGGGACTCCGGCGTATATGTCACCCGAACAATTCGCGGGCAAAGAGGTCACGACGAAAAGTGATTTGTATGCGCTCGGACTGGTGCTGTACGAAATCTTCACGGGCAAGCGCGTGTTTGAAGCGGGTTCACTGCAAGAGCTACGGCAAATGCACGAGAGCAGTTCGCCGACGAATCCCTCGAATTGGGTGAAAGATATTGATCCGCTGGTGGAGCGCGTGATTTTGCGCTGTTTAGAAAAAGACCCGACAAAAAGATTGTCCTCAGCTAAACAAGTAGCAGATGCCTTACCCGGCGGCGATCCGCTGGCAGCCGCGTTAGCATTAGGAGAAACGCCATCACCGGAGATGGTCGCGGCGGCGGGATCAAAGACTGGGATGAAGCCGATGTATGCGGTGGCGTGTTTGCTCACAATCATTGTTGGCTTGATCGCTCACGCAGCATTGGGAGACAAGATTTCTCCCTACCCAAGCCTGTTGCGTGAGCATTCGCCGGAAGAGTTGACGCACAAAGCGCAAGACTTAGCGCGACAGCTTGGGTACAGGGAGCGCCCGGCTGACAGCGCCTTCGGGTTCCAAGGTGAATGGGAGTATCAACAGTACGTTAGTCAGAATATCGCGCACGACAAGCAGCGGGAGCAATTTACCAAAGTGCTGGCCCCCATCAGCTACTGGTATCGCCAAAGCCCGCAGTACTTACATTCGATAACTTTTGGATGGATTTATGATGACGACCCGCCGCGAGACACCTCCGGGATGATCGGCATCTGGCTGGATTTGCAAGGGCGCTTGACCCGGTTCGAGGCAGTGCCGCCGCAAGTAGATCAGACCACTGATGCGCCGCCGCCACCGGACTGGAAACTATTGTTCAGTGCCGCTGGTCTCGATCCGGCCAATTTCGTTTCAACTCCGCCTCAATGGATGCCGCTGGCCGGTTTTGATGTGCGAGCCGCTTGGACAGGAACATACCCGGCACAGCCGAACATTCCGCTCCGCATTGAAGCTGCTGCTTATCGCGGCAAGTCGGTTTATTTTCACTTGATCTGGCCCTGGACACGCCCGACCAGAATGCAAGCCGATCAACTATCTACCAGCGCGCAAATCGGCAACATCGTAATTACTGTCCTGTTTTGCCTGCTCACCATTGGTGCGTTGCTGCTGGTTCGCTATAACTTCCGTCATAATCGTGGAGATCGGCGCAACGCATTTAAAATAGCGACATTTATCTTCATCTTGAAGATCGGCAACTGGCTTTTTGGTGCGCATCACGAACCGCGCTTCAACGAATTGACTGTCTTTTTCACGCAGGCGGTCAGCCAAGCCTTGCTATTGGCAGGTGTTGCTTGGTCGTTTTATATGGCACTGGAACCTTATGTTCGGCGGCGCTGGCCTGTCGTACTGATTTCGTGGAATCGGTTGCTCAGCGGCGATCTGCGCGATCCGTTGGTGGGCCGCGATTTGCTCATTGGCATCCTTTTCACTGTTGTTGGAAGACAGGCCATTGGCTTGCTCAGCGCTCTCCTTCTCCCCTGGGAGTTGAGCAATCTGTCTGGTTTTGCGATTTATGGGTTGCCTGGTTTCCGTTTCCTGATCGCTACTGGTTTCAGTTATTTGTACCTGCTGACACTGCTTTCGCTCGTATTCTTATTCTTGCTATTCGTGCTACGCACTCTCACGCGGCGGCAATGGCTGACGGCAGTTATCTTTATTTTTGTTGGCTGTCTGCTCGGCCTTCAACAGTCAGTAAACCCACTGGTCGGGGCGTTATTCAATGGGCTGAACTATCTGTTGATCATCGTCATTATGTTGCGCTTTGGCTTTTTCGCCTTCCTTGTCAATGCCGTGACTGGTGGGTTTTTGTCTTATCCGATGACGCTGGATTTCTCCGCTTGGTACACCAACTCGGCGCTGCTGTTGGCGGGCGCGGTATTGGCGCTGGCGCTCTATGCATTTCACACGTCGCTGGGCGGGCAGAAAGTGTTCACAGGAAAATTGCTGGAAGAGTGACGCCCCTGGGAGCGCACGCGGCTCGCGTGCGCAGTCGTGGCGACTGTAAACCTGCGAAGAAAAGTGTATCCTGTGCAAGCTTTCGCACGCCAGCGGCGTGCGCTCCCAGGACACTCCCAGAGAAAAAATATGTACGATGAATGGAAAAAACGTGGTGTGTTATCAAAAGAGAAAGCTAACCAGATTGGCAGGCCAGGCTGGTATTCTCGTGGGTATATTCCTCATTTTTCAGGCGATCAGATCACACAAATGGTGACGTATCGGCTGGCCGATTCGATGCCGCAGGAAGTCCTGCTTCGTTGGAAAACTGAACTCGAACAGCTACCACAAAAAGAATTTGAATTGGAACAACGCAAGCGGATTGACGCTTATCTGGATCAGGGCTACGGGAATTGTTACATGAACGATCCGCTGATCGCAGACCTAGTGCAAGACAATTTATTATTCTCAGACAATGATCGTTATCGCTTGCATGCGTGGTGTGTCATGCCTAATCACGTCCATGTCTTGTTCACGCCGACGACGGACTGGGAAATGGGAACAATCGTTCATACGTGGAAATCGTATACGGCGCATCGCTGCAATAAAATTCTTCAGCGCAGTGGCGGGTTTTGGCAAAAAGAACCCTATGATCGTTATATCCGCGACGAAAAACATTTTGCTAATGCGGTACGCTACATCGAAAATAATCCCGTCAAAGCAGGCTTATGCGAGAAACCAGAAGATTGGAAATGGAGTAGTGCGGCTCATCGTGAGAAATAATCAGGGAGTGCCGCCCCGGGAGCGCACGCGGCTCGCGTGCGAAACCTCGGCGACGCTAGACCTGCGATGAAGATGATTCCCTCCACACGCTTTCGCACGCCAGCGGCGTGCGCTCCCAGGAGGCTACATCTGAAGCAATCGTGCGGCGATTTCATCCATCACGGCATCGGCTTTTTCCATAATCTCGGCTGGCGTTTGATCCTGAATTGGATGCTCGACATAAATTGCGTCAAAGTCTGCGCGTCCTAATGCCTTTGCCTGAATGCGGGCGGCTTTCATAAATTCTGTCGTAGCGATGGCGACGGCGGGAATGCCGAGGCTTTCGAGTTTTGTCGTGTCGTGCAAACTGCACGTGGTGCACGATCCTCAATCGGCTAAGGCTTCGATAACGGCGTGAGGGTGCGACGCTAAAATCTGCTCCAGCACCGCCTCTGGTGCGGGTTTTGTGAAGGTTGGCTTCGTGATCCGAATAATTTTTGCGACACCAAAACGTTGGGTGAGCGCATCGGCTACGCGATCAAGAAAGATGCTGCCACCGGGTTTGCTGATGTCGAGCAGAGCTACGGTTTTGCCGCTGAAGGTGTGCAGCCTCGGCGCAGCCGGACGCGGTTTCGTGAAAGTTTCGTTGAGAGGATTCACTAGAATTGTGGTCATAAAATTTCCTCAATCACGCTAAAGCGCGAACTCTTAACGCCTGGCATCCACAAAGGCGGCAAAGACGCCGATGTTGTTGCTGCCGTATTTGATCCAGCCGAAGCCTTTGTCGCCCCATCCTTCGCCCCACGAATTTTTCACTAACCACGCTTGTTTGGTGTCGTCCCAACCAATTAATAAAACGACGTGATTCACCATTCCGGCGTCTTTTTCGTTGAAGACTCCGCTGCGATAATTCGCTAAGCATTCATCGTAAAAAATCGGCGCGACGATGGGGCCGTGCTCAGCTAAGGCGGATTTCAATTGCTCGACAGTTGGCAATTTGTCCGGCGGAGAATTCACATAATCCCAGTCATCTGCTTTGAGAAAACCTGCGCTTGGGTTACACGTTAATTTTTCACCGGGTGTGTATTCACGTTTATAAGTAATCATTTTTCCACTGCGCTTATCTGGCTCAGAATATCCATCCTGATAAGCAAGTGGTACGCCTTTTTTGAAAACCATAAAATCGAACGCATTACCGTGCCATCCGCTGTTGCACATTTCATCTTTTTTGAGGGGCATACAGTTCAGCAAATCCTGGACGAATGGCTCAGGATCACCTGCCATCAATGAGACGCCGCCGGTGAGCGCGATCATCTCACCCGTCTTCGGATCAACATTAAGTGAAGGTCGGTTGATGAGGTCTGCATAATTTTTTCGGATGCTACAGGCGGCGGCGGTTGCGGCGGTGACAGCCCAGCAGGTATTGCAGCCTTTGCCCTGATTCAGCACCGGCCCAACGTCAATGATCGAACGCCAATCCCATTGCCTGAGCTTCATTCGCGCCTGAATTCGTTTGTAATCCTGAATATTTTCAATCGCCTGATCCTGTTGTGCGCGTCGTAATTTGGCCTGCTTCGCGGTAGCCCTGGGATGCAATTTTGTCCAGATCGCAAAGCTTTCTTCAATCGTGGCAATCTGTTGTTGCTTGTAGGCAGCACACGCAATACGCACCTGCCTGGCGCGCTCCGTCTCACCGACTGGAATCGTCAGCGTTCCCCATTTTTCCTCAATGCGCGTCAGCTCTTCGCTGCTCATCGGAGCCGCGCCTACGAGGTAGGTCTTTCGCTCAGTTGCTGCGGTTTGCGCCGGCGTACAGGTCAAGGGTGGCGCGGGCGAGGCGGCAGGCGGAGGAGCAGGCGTTCTTTTGCGTTGTGCCACAACTTCCTTCGGCTGCACGACAATCATCCAGAGCAAAGTAAAAATTGTGACGAATGATATTTTTTTCATTTGAATCTCCGAAGATTCGGCTGAACGTTGTTATCAATAATCCGTGTCTATCCAAGCCGCAAATACTCCGATGTTATTGCTGCCATATTTGATCCAGCCAAAGCCCTTTTCGCCCCATTCTGTGCCCCACGAATTTTTAATCAGCCACGCTTGTTTCGTGTCGTCCCAGCCAATCAATAAAACTACATGGTTCACCATGCCATTGTCGTTTTCATTGAAGACGCCACCGCGATAATTTGCTAAGCATTCATCGTAAACAATTGGCGCGACGACTGGGCCGTGCTCAATCAAAGCTCTCTTTAACTGCTCTACGCTCGGCAATTTATCGGGTGGAGAATTGACGTAATCCCAGGAGCTGGCGCTCTTAAATCCGGCGGTCGGCTTGCAAGTAAATTTTTCTCCGCGTTTGTATTCGCTTTTGGAAAATATGGAGGCCAATGGAATCCCTTGTTTGTAGACCATAAAATCGAAGGCTTTGCCGTGCCATCCACTGTTACAGATCGCTCCTTTTTCGATAGGCATACAGTTCAGCAAATCCTGCACAAAATTCTCTGTATCAATAACCGGATCAGCGATAACCTTTTCCCCTGGCCTGAGAGGATCGAAGGTATAGCTCGCCGTATTCGGGCTATTGTAATTCGGGCTGTAGTGGCTGGCGCTAACGGCGGCGATGGAGGCAAACGCCCAACAGGTATTGCAGTCTTCCCCTTGATTTCCCACCTCACCGACTGGAATCTTTTGCTCACGACGACAATCATATTTTTCCATGGTGAGGTATTTACTGACGAAGGGTTTGACTGAAAAATAATTAATGGCTTCGTCAATCATCGAACGCCATTTCTTTTTTTCTGCGGCGGTCGCATTTGGACTTTTCGTAATCCAGGCCTGGTAGATTTGATTATATTCATTGATCTTCCTTTGCTTGCATTCCAATGCTTTCGCATGCACTTCTTTGGCGTGTTCTGTTTCACCCAGCGGAACCGTCAGCGTTCCCCATTTTTCTTTGATCCGCTTCTTATCCTCTTTGGTCATTGAAGCGCCGACCAGATACGTCATCGGTTCGTTCGTCGAATCTTTGTCAGGCGAACAGGTCAATGGCTTAGCGTGCGCCGTAGCAGTTGCGCCTACACGCGGTTGACGATTGGGATTTCGGTTGCGCTGTGCTTCGACTTCATGGGGAAGCGAGGCAGTCAGCAATAATGCAAGGCCAATTATTAGAGAAGTTAGTCTATTCATAAAATCCTCCTTCTTTGAGGATGAAACGGGCGGGGACAAGTCACCGCCCCTACATTACCGTCGCGCATCAAAAATCGGCATCAATCCACGCCGCAAACAAACCAATGTTATTGCTGCCGTATTTGATCCAGCCGAAGCCTTTTTCGCCCCACTCTTCGCCCCATGAATTTTTAATCAGCCACGCTTGTTTCGTATCGTCCCAGCCGAGTAAGACAACTACGTGATTCACCATGCCAGCGTCTTTTTCATTGAAGACGCCGCCGCGATAATTTGCCAAACATTCATCGTAAAAAATTGGTGCAACGATGGGGCCATGTTCGACTAAGGCAGTTTTTAATTGCTCAACACTGGGCAATTTATCAGGCGGAGAATTGACGTAATCCCACGAATTGGCACGCGTAAATCCTTTGTTCGGCTGACAGGCAAATTTCTCACCCGGCTTGTATACATTTTTCGGGTACTTGAATCTTTTGCCATCCGCCTGAGTAAGCTCCAGGTCGCCCTGATATACCATCGGAATACCTTGCTTGTAGACCATAAAATCGAAGGCGTTGCCGTGCCATCCACTGCTGCAAATCGCGTCTTTTTCGATGGGCATACAGTT
>JAYVRW010000282.1:0-4222 GCA_043775925.1 Blastocatellia bacterium | reverse complement strand
TGGCAGCAAAACTTTGATCTATAATCGGCATCATTCCTGACAAGATAAATGCTGCAATAACAGGAAGAGTGTTATGCATAATCTGATATGCTTTTTTGTTTCCCTTTTCCCATTTAAAGCGCAGCTTAATACCAAACCTATAAAGCAGGAATACCAAAAAGATTAGCTCAATGACCGCACCGACAATAACACCGACAGCCAGAGCATAAACTCCAATAAATTTCCCTAAGAGTATTAATGTTAAAATAGAGCTTATCGCAGTCCAGCCAGGTGATAAAGCCGTAAATTTAAACTCTTCTTCGGCATTAAGTATTGAGGTTATAAACAATACAGCTCCGCTCAAAACTATCAACGGGATAAGTAAATATAATAGCTTTTGCGTTATTGCGAGCTTAGTGGCATCAAATCCCGTTATGATCTGAGGAAGGCAATAAGGTAATAAAAGATATAACATCCCCCCAATTATCAGCAAAATAAACAAGAAATAGGTAAATGTTACAGACATTAATTGCTGCGCAGCCGCTTTTCCTTCCTGTCGCTTGGTCTCAAGATAAATCGGAGCTTGTGCAAATTGTAAAGCCCCCGCAGTAATAGTAATAAAAAATGACGTAATGGTGAACGCTACGGTAAAGGTATCAAGTTCATTACCGACACCGAAAACGGCTGCTGAGACCATTTCCTTCACGGCTCCCAATGATTTTACGGCGAAGGTGAGTAAGCTGAAAATGATAGAGGCACTAAATATTTTTCGCGTGACTGACGCGCTCGCCCACTGATCCCAGGATGTTTTGAGCGATCTTACTATAGCTAAGATTTTTCAGTCTCCTTCCTCACTTGCATTTTATCAAGCTGACAAATCGCGCAAATATTTTCCATAATTACTAGCGCCCAAAACTGCCACTAACCTTTCTAACTCGACTTCATTAATAAAGCCCATTCTGTAGGCAATCTCTTCAGGACAAGAAATCATCATGCCTTGCCGATCTTCGACTGCTTGCACAAAGCTTGACGCCTGCATCAGGGATTCATGCGTTCCAGCATCCAGCCACGCGACACCGCGCCCCATTTGCTCGACTTGCAACTGTCCGGCAGCCAGAAATAGTCTATTTAAGTCAGTGATTTCCAATTCGCCACGGGCTGAAGGCTTCAAATTCTTCGCTCTTTCGACGACTGTATGGTCATAGAAATAGATTCCAGGCACGGCGAAATTTGATCTGGGCTGCTTTGGTTTTTCTTCAATATTTAAAGCTTTTCCCGTCTCATCAAATTCAATGACACCGTAACGCTCAGGGTCTTTGACCGGATAGGCAAAGACTAACGCGCCTTCGGTGAGCGTTGCCGCGCTTCGCAGTTTTTCCGGTAAGCCGTGACCGAAGAAAATATTATCTCCCAGAATTAAGCAACTCGGCTCATCGCCAATAAATTCAGCACCAATAATAAATGCTTCGGCTAAGCCTCGCGGTTCCGACTGTTCAGCATAACTGAATTTCAAGCCCCACTGGCTACCATCATTCAATAATTTTCTAAAAGCTGGTAAATCTTCAGGTGTGCTGATAATCAGGATTTCCCGAATCCCTGCCAGCATCAGCATGGACAGTGGATAATAGATCATCGGCTTGTTATAGACCGGCAACAATTGCTTGCTGATGGTCAAAGTCAATGGATGCAGGCGTGTGCCTCGCCCTCCGGCTAAAATAATCCCCTTCATCGTGCCGCTTCCCCTCTCGCCTGATAATTTTTTTGCATCCATCGCTGGTAGTTGTTTTGCTGGCGAATCGCTTCAATCCATTCACTGTTGCTCAGATACCATTCGACTGTTTTGCGTAATCCTGTCGTCAATGATTCACGCGGCTCCCAGCCTAGTTCGGTATTGATTTTCGTCAGGTCAATCGCGTAGCGGCGGTCGTGCCCAGGGCGGTCTGCGACATATTTAATCAAGGATTGGTGCGGATTTTCCGTTGGAGACAGTTCATCCAACAAAGCGCAAAGTTGATGGACAATTTCTAAATTCGCTGGCTGATTATTGCCACCGATGTTGTACGTTTCTCCAACTCGCCCTTTTTCAAGCACCAGCTTAATCGCTTCGCAATGATCTTCAACGTAGAGCCAATCACGAATCTGCTGGCCATCACCGTAAACGGGCAACGGCTTCCCTTCCAGCGCATTCATAATCATTAACGGAATCAGCTTTTCAGGAAATTGATATGGCCCGTAATTATTCGAGCAATTCGTCACTGTCACGGGCAAACCATAGGTATGAAAATAAGCACGCACCAGATGATCGCTGGAAGCCTTTGAAGCAGCATACGGCGAATTGGGAGAATACGCAGTCGTCTCACTAAACGCCGGATCATCTAATTTCAAAGTTCCGTACACTTCATCCGTTGAGACGTGATGAAACCGGGTTCGATCTAACGGCAAAAGTTTTTCTTCCAGCCAGACCTGACGGCAGGCATCCAACAAATTCTGCGTACCGACAATATTGGTCTCAACGAAGATGCCGGGATTGCTGATGGAGCGATCTACATGAGATTCGGCGGCAAAATGGACTAAGGTATCTATACGATTTTGACGTAATAAATTCAGGATTAATTCGCGATCACCTATCTTGCCTTTGACGAAACTATAGCGTGAATCTGATTCAGTCTCGCGCAGGTTTTCCTGACTTCCGGCATACGTCAAAGCATCAAGATTTATAACCAGAAGATCAGCATCATCTTTCAGCAAATACCGAATAAAATTAGAGCCGATGAATCCGGCTCCACCAGTCACTAAAATATTTTTCATAGATAAAACCCCGTCGCTACGGCTCCGGGTACTGTACCGACCGACTCCCTTATACACGCTTTAATCAAATAATTCTGCTTCACTGAGTGGCTTCCCTTCAATATCTTTCGCGGATAAAACGGGAGCGACTCCGGCGCTTAGCTGCCAATCAATAGCTAACGCCGGATCATTCCAGAGCAAAGTCCGTTCGTATTGCGGCGCATAATAATCGGTCGTTTTATACAGGACTTCTGCCCAATCACTCAACACATAAAACCCGTGTGCGAATCCGGGTGGAAGCCACAACTGCTTTCGATTTTCCACTGAAAGTTTCTCACCAACCCACTTGCCAAACGTCGGAGAACTGCGTCGAATATCTACAGCAATATCGTAAATTTCGCCTACGACGACACGCACTAATTTCCCCTGCGGCTGCTGAATTTGATAATGCAATCCCCGTAAAACTCCGCTGTGCGAGCCTGATTGATTATCCTGCACAAATCTTGCAGTGCCGACAATCTGCTCGAATTTCTGTTCATTGTACGATTGAATAAAATACCCGCGACTATCTTCAAAAACACGCGGTTCAAGCACCAGAATTTCAGGCAACGTAGTTGGTGTAATAATTAAACTACTCACGATTCGTCACTTTTCGATAAACAGCTTCGTAGCGCAAAACTACTGAAGGCAGGTTGAAATTTTCCTGAATTCGTTGCCGCGCAGATTGTTCCAACTTCGTTCGCGCATTATTTTCAAGCCCCAACAAAAACTGCCACGCCTGCGATAATTCAAAGGGATTTTTTGGAGCCACGATCACTCCAGTAGTTCCCACAATTGCCGATGAATCTCCCACATTCGTCGCCACACAAGGAACCCCGCAAGCCATCGCTTCACCTAAAGAAATTGGAAAGCCTTCGCCATACGATGACGATGAGGTAGCAAGATCCAACGCCGCCGTTAAGCGTGGAATATCAGTACGAATGCCGAGCAAGTGAACGCGATGACCAATTCCAGCTTCATTGATCCAACGCACTAATTCAGGATTATTCTGATTGACGCCTTCACCGCACAAAAGAAAGTGAACATCCGGCATCGCCAAATTCACCAACGAGGCAGCCTGAATAAATGTCCGATGATCTTTTTTAGGATGATAGCGCGCGATCAAGCCAATCAAAGGCGTATGATTTTTAATGCCCAACTCTTTCCGAACAGACATCCGCGCCAGCCCGTTCGGCTGAAATTCGTGAAGATCAAAACCGTTCGGAATCACGCGCATTTTTCGCGCATCGTAGCCCATGCCAATGTGAGCTTTGCGTGGAACTTCACCACAGCAAATAATGTCATTCGGGACTCGCCCTGACAGCAACGCTCCAGCTCGCATTGTCAGCAACGTGCGTTTCTTAGCGCGTTTCATATCAAAATTACTGTGATGAATTCCCCACACTACTGGAATGTC
>JAYVRW010000281.1:0-56673 GCA_043775925.1 Blastocatellia bacterium | reverse complement strand
ACAACATTGGTGGCGGACTCAATACTTTGCAGCGCAGCGTTGATTTCAAAGACGCAGCAGATTCCGTTAGCGTGCAATTAGTTTCAGTTTTTTCGCCGACGATTTTGAATGAACTGCGTTATCAGTATGCACGCCGCTATTCCCAAAATTTATCGAACGCTAATTCCGGTCAGGGCTTGACGCTCGTGATTGCTGGCGTAGCGAATTTTGGCGCTCCGGTTGATGATTTAGTGCAGCCGCTGCAAAAGTCCAATCAACTGATTGATAACGTCACTATGACACACGGCAATCATACGATGAAAGTTGGCGGTGGATTTAATTTCATTGGCGACGAACGCAGGTCGCGCCAATTCGGGCAATACACTTTTGCCAATATTCAAGCCTATTTGGATGCGAAGAGCGGACTGAAACCGTTCGGCTACACGCAGTACCGAGAAGCCGTAGGCGATCCGTTCATTGCATACCAAACACAGTTTTACCACGCCTTTGCGCAGGACGATTGGAAAGTCACGCCGCGCTTAAAAGTGAATTACGGCTTGCGCTACGATTTATACAATGTGCCGAATGCGCTCAAAGCTTCGCCGCTCGCGCTTTCACGTGATTTCAAAGTAGACAAAAATAATTTTGCGCCGCGTTTGGGCATCGTCTACGGCTTGCGCGAAGGCAATCATCCGACCGTCATCCGCGCCAGCGCCGGACTTTATTACGATCCACCTTTGATTGATATGTATCGTCGTGGATTGCAAAATAACGGCAGCCCGATTTTCTTCCAATTCAATATCGCAGGCACTGCCGCTGGCGCTCCTGCTTTCCCGAATCGTTTGGGCGCAACGCCAAATTTTACAGCCTCAAGCGTAGAAGGTCTTTCGCCTGATTTTGTGAACATGGCAGTGTTCCATACCAACGTCCAATTGGAACAAGCCTTGTCGCAAAATTATTCGGTGACAATTGGCGCGATTCATTCACGCGGAAATCATTTGCCGGTGTATCGTGACATCAATCCGATCAATCCGACTTCAACGTTGGCTGACGGACGCTCTGTTTACAGTACTACGGCAAGTGCTGCGACACGCGCTAACCCCGCCTTCAATAATATAATTATCGCGGAATCAGTTGGTAATTCGGATTACATGGCCGGAGTTTTTTCGCTGAACAAACGCTTCTCCGAAGGTTATCAGTTTAGCCTGAACTATACGTGGTCGCATTCGATTGATGATTCTCCTGAACAAAATATCGTCGCCGCCACTGCGTATTCATTGTCCGATCCAACCAATCGCCGCCGTGATCGCGGGAATTCGCTCGCCGATCAACGTCATACCTTTGTGTTCAGCTTCGTCGGCAAGCCAACGTTCAAGGTCTCGAATAAAGCTTTGGAGCGTCTGGTGAATGACAACCAACTGGGCATCATTACGACAGCGAATAATGGAGAGACATTCAATATCGTCTCGAACCTGAACCTCAACGGGGACGGCATTGCCGGCTCTGATCGCCCTTTATTTATTGGTCGCAACACAGGTCGCACGCCGAAACAGGTGAACACCGATGTCCGCTTCTCGCGTTTTCTGACCTTCACCGAACGCTACCGCGCCGAAGTCTTCGGCGAATTCGTCAACGTCTTCAATAAGAAGAGCATCTTCTCATTGAACAGTACGGTAACGACCGATGCAGCGGGAGTGCTTGCCGCCGCCTTACCCGATTTCACCACGCGCAGCCCAACGGCGTTGGATGCACGTATTTTCCAGCTTGGGTTTAAGTTTAATTTTTAAGACTGGGAATAATAAAAAATCACCGTAGAGTTTGCTTTCATACGCCTGATAATGTGGGATTTTACGCGGGCGACACGTTATTTTTCGGCATTATCGGGCGTACCGATTTGTGGGGCGGATCGTATGAACAAATCATCGAATCACTGCAAAGAAAATTAGTCACACTCCCTGACGAAACCATAGTCGTCCCCAGTCACGGCCCGAATACAACAATCGGACGAGAGAGAAAACTCAATCCGTTTTTGCAATAAAATTTTCTGCCGGATTTTTATAAAATGAATGTTATCGGCGGTGTGCCAACCTATCGAAACAAGCCAACTAATCAATACAGTGATAAAATGTCTGACAAATATTTGGCTACTAAGGAAATAACCGCCTTATGTTATTAGCGTCTCAACGGGCTGAGAAAAATTTACGAACTGAACACCACAGTGCAATCTTCAGGTGCTAAGTCAACGACATCCTCTTTGAAATCAGCAAGTGATGTTCGAGCAACCATACACTACAGTTTTTTTGTATGGCTCAAGTAATAATGATAGATAGAAAATCTGCTCATAAATAACCACTGAAGTTAAATTATCACAGTCGTACTCAGAGCAAGAAGGGGTAGCGTTGCCTTTTGCGAAGCCGTTTACGCTAAGCCATACAATTTTGTATGTAACTCGCATCGCCTTTATTTACAGGCTTTCGAGGCAACGTCTTCAGAGGCTTTAATGAAATGGCACGCTACATTTGAAGCGATGGCAGGGACTTGGGCAATTGAAAAGATGGCAAAAAAGTCTACCAAAGCATTACCTAAATATCGCTTTACGCTACACCTACATTTTTATATCTCTTAGCGTAAACCATTTCGTAAATGGCAAGGCAACGCCTATATATTATTCTTTTAGAAAATTGCGAACGAATAGATTTTATCGAAATCGGCTGTTCGCAATTTTGGGTTAAGAATAAAATTCGTATATTATCGTATGATTTATCAATTTGCCTTTGACATTAATCGTTAGAATTGTATAAATGCGCATATGGAGAGTTTTAAGCCGAAAGATGCGGCGAAGCTGATTGGCATCAGTTATCCGACTATCAAGCAGTGGATTTACGACGGCAAAATCGAATCGGTGAAAACGCCCGGCGGGCATCATCGGATTCCGCCCAAAGAAGTCGAACGGCTGACCGGAGGGAAAGCGGCAATCGAAGCCGCGAAACCGAATTCATATTACGAGCCGATCAGTGTCCGAAATCGCCTTTTGGGAACGGTCACGGAAATTAGCACCGAAGGCTTGTTTTCCGAAGTAACGATTGAAGTCGGCGGTCAACAGATAGTTTCGATTATCACGAGACGCGGTTGCGAGGAGCTGGGCTTGAAAAAAGGAATGACGGTTCACGCCCTTTTCAAAGCGACCGAAGTGATGGTCAGCCGCCCGTAGCGGAAACAGAGAATTTGTGAAAAGTTATTTTTTTGATTCGAGCAAAATCAAGGTGATTTTGCTGCGGGTAGAAGTGTGTTTTGCGGTGCGGACGCTCTCTAAAACTTAAAAAATTATTGATTCATAAATTATTAAAAAGGCAGGTATAGAAAAAATGACTGATTCTAAAACTCCGATTACAGTCGCGCACGGCGACGGCATCGGACCGGAAATTATGGACGCAACACTGCACATCTTAAAAGAAGCGGGAGCGCGGATTGACATCGAGACAATTGACATCGGCGAGAAAGTTTATCTGGCGGGCAACACCGCCGGCATTGCGCCCGAGGCGTGGGAGAGCTTGCGGCGCACCAAAGTTTTTTTGAAAGCTCCAATTACGACTCCGCAGGGCGGCGGCTACAAATCTTTGAACGTGACGGTGCGAAAAACTCTCGGTCTTTATGCCAATGTGCGCCCGTGCGTTTCCTACGCGCCGTTCGTCCGCACAAAGCATCCGGTAATGGATTTGATCATTGTCCGCGAAAACGAAGAAGACCTTTACGCCGGAATCGAGCATCGGCAGACGAGACAGGTTTATCAATGTCTCAAGTTGATAACTCGTCCGGGTTGCGAAAAAATCGTGCGCTACGCTTTTGAATACGCGCGTTTGAACAATCGCAAAAAAGTAACGTGCTTTACCAAAGACAACATTATGAAAATGACCGACGGGCTTTTTCATAATGTCTTTAATGAAATCGCTGCCGAATACGAAGGAATAGAAAACGAGCATTGGATTGTGGACATCGGCGCGGCTAAATTGGCAGACACGCCGGAGGATTTCGATGTCATCGTGATGCCGAATCTTTACGGCGATATTTTATCGGATGTCGCTGCGCAAATCGCCGGTTCGGTCGGTCTGGCGGGTTCGGCGAATATCGGTAAGCATATCGCAATGTTCGAGGCGATTCACGGCAGTGCGCCGGACATTGCCAATCAAAATAAAGCGAATCCGTCGGGTTTGCTGCACGGCGCGATTATGATGCTCGTCCACATCGGACAATCGAATATCGCCGAACTCATCCATAACGCCTGGCTTCGCACGATTGAAGACGGCATTCATACTAACGACATTTTCAAGGAAAGAACGAGTAAGCAAGTCGTCGGCACAATAGAATTTGCTCAAGCCGTGTCGCAAAGAATCGGTCAATCGCCCGAAACGCTCAAAAAAGCCGTTTACGCGCAACTGAACGAAACGATTTCCACCGAATACAAACCGATGATTGATGAAACATCAATCCGCAAAGAAACGGTCGGCGTTGACATTTTCCTCGAATGGCGCGGCGGTTCACCCGACGATTTGGGCGCTATTCTGCAAACAGCGAACGACGACGAGGTTCAGTTGCAGATGATTACAAATCGCGGCGTGAAAGTTTTCCCCGGGGGAATGTCCGAAACTTTCTGCACCGACCATTGGCGCTGCCGCTTTATGGGAAACGAAACCGACGGAGCGCTCGGCACGCCCCAAATCGTCAATCTGCTGAACCGCATCACGGCGCTCGGATTGGAATTTATCAAGCTCGAAACGCTCTGCACGTTCGACGGTGAATTGGGCTATTCGCTTGGTCAGGGACAATAAAACAAACGGGTGAAAAGATTCGTCGACAAAGTTTGGCGGGCGATGCCGCTCTCTCTGCGGCGCACTGTTATACGGGCGACGCAAACAAATTTCACGGTTTTGGCTGTCGCAGTCGTTTTTGATGGCGCGCGTTTTGCTGTCGACCACGTTTTACGCGACGATGCGGGTCGGCGGTTACTTAAATGCCAATTTTTCTATACGGACGGGCGGCATTGGGAGATCATTGACCGCTGCGAAATCGAGTCGGGCGAACCGAGAGCCAACAGCCGCGAGATTATCGAAGCCCGGTGGTTCGAGCCTGAGAAACTGCCGCCGGAAATTGACGAAACGCAGCGCCGATTAATCAATCTCGCCCGACAAGCGGGCGGCGAGAAAACTTTTGAGCCACTATTTTTGAACTAGTTACAACTCTTGCTGACATATCGCTATGAAAAAAACGGAAACGATAGATTTGATCAAAGGAACTTTTACGCCGAGTGAGGCGCAGGAGCTTCTTTTAGATTTACTGAATAGTAAAATAAATTTCCATAGCAAGAAAGATTTTACTTCCCGCGAAAGATTCGGCAAGCCGGATGCCGTTTCCGAGCAAAAACTGAAATATCTAACGGAATCTCGAAATAAAGTAAGGACGCTTATTTCGAAATTAATTAATGAAGAAAAATCCGTGACCTTAAATTCGACTATTGAAATAATTATCGAATAACAAAGGGTTCGCCAGCAGTATCCTTGTTGGGTTTACCCCTATATCCCCTTTTTAACTCCAACCATACAAAATAACCATTTTGTATGGTTCAATAAATACTGAGGGCTGTATAGAAACCCCGCAGTATGACTATTTTTTAGTACGCTCCCAATTTTATCAGGCTTTTAGCCTGCACTTTCGCGGGCGCATGTCTATCAAGAAATTTTGTTATTTCACTGTAAAGTATAATTGCCTTTCGCTTTGAAAAAAGAAGATGACATGTTTTGTACGGGCGATCCCTTGTGGTTGCCCATATTTCGGTACAGATTTATTTTATTGTGAGGCGTCATCTTCGCAACTGTTTATCGCGCCATGCGCGATGCGGGCGGGGACAAGCCGCCGCCCCTACTCCATCCATAGATTCTCCGCGATCTCTGCAAAATTCATTTTAACTTCGGATACCATTTCCGCACTGCTTCCAAAGCCCATTGCGGCGTCTTATCCGTATGACATAAATTACAACTATTTGGATTTGGCTGGTCAATCGAAACAGTTGGCGAGACGAAATTAAAGGTGTGGTCGCGGGATTCGGCGCCGACAGAATTTTCTCCGGTTTTGGGCATGTGGCAGTTGATGCATTGGCTGCCGGTGCTCGTAGCGGTGTGGTGCGTATGGTCGGTGATGGCTTGCACTTTTGGCCCGACGAACTTTCCGGGGCCGTGACAGGTGAGGCAGAGCGCATTCGTCTCCGCCGATTTGATCGTCATCGAACGATAGCGCGAACCGTGCGGATCGTGGCAATTGGAACATTGCAGCCCCTCCGCATGCATGACGCTATGCGTAAAGGTGTTGCCCTGCACACGATTTTTGTGCGCGGTTCCATTGCTCCAGAATTCAGGCGTTTGCTTCCCTGCTTCCGGCTCAAAGCCGTGCCAGTAATCAGATAATTTTTTGCCAGGTTGATAACCGACCGGCCACGCATAGTCTTTTGCATCAGGCTTACCCGCTTGATGACAGGCGAGGCAGATGTCAGTGGAACGCTCTACGCTGAGGCGAGCGGGATTCACAATATCGGATTTCAAAAGGCTCTCGGCGTGTTTTTTGCCGGGGCCGTGACAGCTTTCGCAGGTGATGTTGAGTTCCGTCCAGCTCTGAGAATAATGGTCAGAGCCAGTGCTGTGACAACCTGCGCAGAGTTGAAAATTTGAGCGCGTTTTCCAATCGGGATGTTGCGGATACCACCAATCACTTTTCGCGGTGTAGGCTTGCCACTTCTTATCTTTGATACTCCATTGCGCGGGGAAAACTACCTCTTCACCGTTGACGACTCCGATGAAGCGTTGTTTCCAGCGATGACCGATAACCCATTTGACATCCTTGAGTTCAAACGGACGATTCGTATCCGGCTTGCTGAAATCCGCCTGAATATTTTTGTTCGGGCCATCCGCAATGACGGCGCGAATCATTTTGTTGTGTCCTGAATTCTGCCAGCTTTCCGAATGACTTTTATGACACGCAGCGCATTTGTCAGAGCCAAGATATTGCGATTGATCTATGCGCGGCAATTCCTGCGATTTTTCCTGCGCTTTAGTTTTGAAGCTGATAATAAAACCGAGGCTCAGCGCAAAAACAATAAAAGCGCATTTTGTAAAGGTAGATTTTTTCATCGTGGTATCTGCGGGAAGACTATCACATGGGAAGGCAGAAGCCCGACTGTTAAGAAGGGCTACCGTACTAAGAAAGCTATTTCCCTGGCACAGTTGCCCTCCTTAACAGTCGGGCTTCTGCCTTATGGCTTGCGGGCGTCGTAGGCTTTTTGAATGAACTCAGGCACGTTCGGCTCTTCCTTAAATTGATTGATTGTCGGCTGATGTTTTTGTGTCATTGCCCAGCGTTGAATCCACGAAGTTCCACTGCGTCCGGTATATGAATCGGTCAACTGGTACGCTTTATCCCTCAACGCTTCTTCGAGCGAAATAAATTCATATCCGCGCTGTTTCATCATTTTGATAATGTCGCCAAAATGAATCGCATTGATCGTGTTCGCGTGTACCAGCAGGATTTGCTTCATCTCATAGCCGAGCAGCGTCTTCGATTGTTTTTCATAAAAATCCAGCACGGAATTCATGTAAGGAATATAGGCATCCGATATTCGCTTCATCATCGCCCGATCATTCTTTTTCAGTGCGTCGGAATACACACTAGCAAAAATATAATCGCCATTGTCTACGGTGACGGGCGCGACAGTGTAGTGATGATCCGCGATGATTTTATCGAAGGTGGCTTTGTGTGCGGGAGTCGCTCCGGTGTTTAGAAACGGATGACGAAAGTAGCGTTCGGGTTTGGGTGCTAATAATTTTTTGGTAACGACTTCGCCGTCGAGCAAATCTTTCTGGAATTCTTCGGAGGAGGCTTTGAACATGTCCAGATGCGAATACGTGTGATTACCGAGTTCGAATCCGGCATCAATCCATATTTTCAGAATGGTGGTGCGGGCTGCTTCTTCGCCGGGTTTATATAGCTTTCGTTCGTTGACAAAGCCAATCGCCGGAACCTTATTTTTCTTGAGCGTCGTCAGCAATTTGGTGGTCAGGGCTTTCATCTGAACAAGATCATTATCAGGCACGAAAATCAGATCATCGAAGGTGATGGCAATTTGACGTTTGGGTTGCGCGTGAAGCGTGATGAAACTCAGCGTTAGTAAAATAAAGAGACGGACAATTTTTTTCATATAATAGTACTTGAATTGAAATTATTTTTAACGCAAAGAGACAAAGGGTCAAAGGAACAAAGAACGTTCGTTAATGAAGTCTTTGTTCCCTTGACCCTTTGTCCCTTTGCGTTAGAGTTATTATGCTTTCGTAATTGCGCCTTCGCTCGCCGATGTCACGAGCTTGGCGTATTTGGCAAAGACTCCGGTTTTATAACGTGGTTCAGGAGCTTTCCAGTCCGCCATGCGCGCTTGAATTTCTGCATTGCTCAAGACCACTTGCAGCAGTCGTTTTTCAATATCAATTTCGATGATGTCGCCGTCTCTGACTGCTGCGATGTACCCGCCAGCAGCGGCTTCCGGCGCGATGTGTCCGACACAGAATCCGCGTGTCGCGCCACTGAAACGACCGTCGGTCAATAAGGCAACTTCAGCGGCGAGTCCGGCTCCGGTGATGGCTCCGGTAACGCCGAGCATTTCACGCATGCCGGGGCCGCCTTTAGGCCCTTCGTAGCGAATAACTACGACATCGCCGGCTTTGATCTTGCCATTAATAACGGCGCTCATCGCGTCCTCTTCGCATTCAAAGACACGCGCTATTCCGACGTGTTTTTGGCGCTCAAAACCTGAGAGTTTAAGCACACAACCTTCTGGCGCGATGTTGCCTTTGAGGATGACTAAGCCGCCAGTTTTCTTGAGTGGATTTGCTGTCGTGTACACAACATCCTGCCCCGGTGTTTCAACCGCAAGATCGGCTTCTTCCGCAATTGTTAGCCCAGAAACAGTTTTTTGCGAACCGTCGAGCACGCCGCCTTCCATCATCCGCTTGGCAATCAAGGTCGTGCCACCCGCCGCGCTGAGTTCGACTGCCGTATATTTTCCGCTCGGCATGATGTTCGTAATCATCGGCGTGCGGGAACTGATGACATCAAAATCATCAATATTTAAAGGCATCTCAAGCTCACGCGCCATCGCCAGCAAATGCAAGACTGCATTCGTTGACCCACCTGTCGCAGCGACTCCCGCAATCGCATTTTCAAATGACTCCCGCGTTAAAATATCTTTCGGGCGAATATTTTGATTGAGCAGTTCGACTACGCGCTGGCCGGATTCAAAGGCAATCGTATCTTTGCGCGGATCAACTGCCGCAATGCTGGCAGTTCCCATCACCGACAATCCAATAAATTCCATCACCTGCGCCATCGTGTTCGCGGTGTACTGACCACCACAAGCGCCTGCGCCGGGACACGCGACATCTTCAATGGCGAGCAATTCCTGATTGGAAATTTTTCCTGCGGCATTCGCGCCCACCGCTTCAAACACACTTTGCAAAGTCATCTTCGCGCCGCCGTGTTCACCGTGTCCGATGGAGCCGCTGTATAAAATCAAGCTCGGAATATTGAGGCGAATTAAGGCCATCGCTGCGGCAGGAATTGTTTTATCGCAGCCGACAATTACTACCATCGCGTCGAACATATAGCCACGTCCGACGAGTTCGATGGAGTCAGCAATCAGTTCGCGGCTGACGAGCGAAGCCTTCATGCCTTCGGTTCCCATCGTCACGCCGTCGCTGATGGAAATCGTATTGAATTCCATCGGCGTAGCGCCGGCAGCGCGAATTCCTTTTTTGACTTCGGCAGCAAGATCGCGGTGATTAAAATTGCACGGCATCGTTTCAATCCATTCGTGCGCGACACCGATGATCGGTTTTTTCAAATCCTCATCAGTGAAGCCGATAGCCTTGAGCATGGAACGTGCCGGAGCGCGGTCGCGTCCGTCAGTGATAATGTGACTTTGATGTTTTGGGTTGAAGGTCATAATTTATTTTTGTGTTGTGTGAATTGCCAACCAATTGTTGAGGTCCGAGGCGGAAGTGAAATCTAAAATATCATCTAAAAGTGTTTCTAATTGCTCCAACGGCAAATCACGAATAAAGTCCTGCTGCGTAGCAGGAATAATTCCTATGCGTCGCGCAATAAATCTGAGGGCAGTCCGTCCTGCTTCTTCTCGTCGCCCTTCTTGAAGTCCTTCTTGAATACCAAGATTACGCCCCTGCTCAAGTCCTTGCTGAATCCAATCTTTTGCTAGTTGTGCCATAACTGCTCCTTCACTGGCGGAAAAATCTCTGCTAATAACACCTGTCAACTCATCGGCTGTCAGGCAATTATTTGACGAAGAAATATATCGAAAACAAGTCACGATATAATCAGCTATCTTAACCTGAGAAGCATTTTTGAGCATTCCCCAAATGTAATCAAGTCGGTTCTTCAAATCTGCCTGACGAATGTTCTTCATCAGCAACAACGTGGCTCTCAAATACTCAGTACCAATGATTGCAGGCTCTTCGATTTGGGTTAAATCACAAAGAAAATATTTGTATTCTGGTACAAAGGGCTGCAAATACTCCTGTCCACTAAAATTTATCAGCGCATGGAAGTTCGCCGGAAAACTCCACTTCTTCGTGCCGTGATAAAATATAATCGGGAAAATTGGCGGCAATTTCTTTGCGCCTTCACGCTTGCACTGTTCCCAAATTTCCAGCAAATAGCGCAGAAGCTGCAACGCTACCCATTCGTCCGGCACACTCTTATGCTCGAAAAGGAAAAAGATAAACGCCTCTGCGTTCGCACCTCGCAGCTTCACTTTGTAGAGTAAGTCCGAAAAATGTTCCTGCAAATTAGCGCCTACGAACGAATCCTTCACTAATTCGGGGGCCGACAAATCCAACTCCGCCACGACGGGAGCAGGCAAATAATTTACCATGAAGTCGGCGGCGATTTCCGGCTGTCCGAAGATTTCTTTGAAAGATTTATCGTGGGCGTTAGCGATTTCTGCCATTACTTTTTCGGTTATTTTGCTTTTGCCTGCGCGTTACTTATGACGTGCAGTACAGTTCCAATCAATACCAGAATGATTGTTATCAGCGTAAATGGACGTTCGACATTTGATTTATCTTCAAAGAAAAAAGCGACGATGACCAGACCTGTCGCGCTCAGAATCATTAATGATCCAACCAGTTGTAAATAAGCTCGCCAGATAATTTGACTGACTTTCAGATATGCTCCGAGACTCAGATTTACCAATGCGAGCAACAAAATATAAATGTGATTTCCGCGTAGTGAAAATCGCAAACGCTCATCGGCTTCCATCAAGTGATGAATGTGAAAGCGCATGTGATAGCCCGTCAGCAAAAATACTGCAACGACAAAAAAGCCCACAGCTAAATGAACGGATTTGGTCTGCATTATTTTTCTTCTTGAATGATTTTCTGCAAGCCGTATTCGATGCTTTCAAGAATTGCCTGCCACGAAGCGGCGATAATATTTTCGGCTACACCGACGGTATTCCACGAACGTTCGCCGTCGCTGGTTTCAATATGGACACGTGTTTTCGCGGCTGTCGCGTGTTCGCCGTCTAAAATTCTTACTTTGAAATCAATCAGGTGAAATTTTTCAATCGCGGGGAAATGTTCGCGCAAAGATTTTCGTAGCGCCTGATCTAACGCATGCACAGGTCCATCACCAAAGCTTGCGGTGTGCATGATTTCGTCTCCAATTTTCACGCGGACGACGGCTTCTGGTTCGCCTGCGGAGCCAATCCAGACGCGATATTCCAGTGGCTCAAAGAAATATTTCCGCTTGCCGAGCGCGGACAGGGCACGCAAATGAAACGAGGCATCGGCTTCTTCAAACGAATAGCCCTGATGCTCCAGCTCTTTCAATTCTTTCAGCAAACGGCGTCCGGCTTCGGGGTTCTTAATGAAGTCTTCGCCAAAATCTTTTGCGGCAAAATTGATATTGCTCATGCCGGATTGGTCGCTGACCAGTACCCGCGTTTCGTTGCCGACCAGTTCAGGATCAATATGCTCGTAAGTGGATTTCGCTTTCATCACCGCCGAAACATGAATGCCGCCTTTGTGTGCGAACGCGCTTTTGCCCACGAACGCGGCGCGATCATTCGGCACTAAATTCGCCACTTCGTTAATGTAGCGGCTGGTGTGCGTTAGTAATTTCAATTTGCCATCGGGCAAACAACGACGATCCATTTTCAATTCCAGATTTGGAATGATCGAACATAAATTCGCGTTGCCGCAACGTTCGCCGTAGCCGTTCATCACGCCCTGAATATGCGTCGCGCCCGCTTCGACAGCGGCGAGCGAATTCGCTACAGCAAGTTCGCCGTCGTTGTGCGCGTGAATTCCGATCTTCGCATTCGGAAATCTGTTGCGCACAATTTCGACAGTTTCGGCTATGCGTTCCGGCAAGCCGCCGCCGTTCGTATCGCACAAAATAATCGTTTCGGCGCCAGCTTTGACCGCAGAATTCAACGTGTCGAGCGCGTACTCTGAATTCGCTTTGAAGCCATCAAAAAAATGCTCAGCATCATAAAATACGCGGCGTCCCTGCGCTTTCAAATGCGAGACGGTATCCGCAATCATCCGCAAATTTTCTTCCAGCGTAGTCTTTAACGCGACATCAACATGAAAATCCCAGGACTTGCCAAAGATCGTAACAATCGGCGTTTCTGCTGCGAGCAAACCTTGCACGACAGCATCATCAGCCGCGATGCCATTCGCACGGCGTGTGCTGCCGAATGCGGCAAACAAGGCATTTTTGAGCTTGATGGATTTTGCGCGGTCGAAAAATTCTACGTCTTTTGGATTCGCGCCTGGCCAACCGCCTTCGATGAAAGCAACGCCGAGTTCGTCAAGGGCAAATGCAATTTTAATTTTGTCTTCGACCGAATACGCCAGGCCTTCACCCTGCCCGCCATCGCGCAAAGTCGTATCAAAGATTTCGATCAAATTACTGCTCATAACTGCTCCTCAACATTACTAAACTCAGACTGCTTTTTTGCCAACAATAATCAAGACCGGATAAACATAGTGCAGCGCGTCGCCTTTGTGATGCACATCTAAACCTAATTCATTTTTGCCGACATCCGCTTGAAAGAGTTGGCGGATTTTTTCACTGTCGCCAGGATTTGGAAAAAATGATTTCATCGAAGTTTCAAACTCAACTTCAAACGGATAGCGCTGTGTTTTGATTTGCTGTAAACCTGCCGTTTTTACTACATCTAACAACTCAGCTTCCGGCATTGCCCGCACGTGCGAAGGGTCTTTCAACTTCTCGACAAAATTGTATGCGACTTCTTTTTCCTGTGGCGGAGTTCCGTCCACGACCATCACGGTTCCGTCCGTTTTACAGACACGCAACATCTCTTTGCACACTGCCAGTGGATCAAGAAAATGATGAAACGTGTACCGCGTTATGACCATCGAAAATGAAGCATCCGCATACGGCAATGGCAGCACATCACCAAGCTGCCACGTTACATTTTCAAGCTGAAATTTTTGCTGACGCTTCCTCGCCTGCTCCAACATCGCCGGAGTCAGATCAATTCCTGTCACGTGTTTCGCTCGTGTCGCAAACGCACAAGCCACAATGCCGGGGCCACACGCTACATCAAGCACTGTGTCATCGGCAGTGACGCCAGAAAATTCAAGCAACAACTCTTCGTGCTGCGTCGCCAGCTTTGAAAATGGCACTGCCTGCTTCGTGAATTGATCCAGAATTTCTGCATTGTGCGCGGCTTGTGTAGACATTGCTGTAGATGCTAGATGTTGGGTGCTGGATTAGGCTTTGCCCAGCATTCAACATCTAGCATCTCTCCCTAATTCTTCGCTTTATCAACGATCTTGTTGGACGAGAGCCACGGCATCAGTCCGCGCAGTTGTTCACCAACTTCTTCGATCTGATGTTTCTTGCCGTCGGCGATCATTTTATTGAAATTTATTTTGCCGGATTCGGCTTCGGCTAACCATTCATCGGCGAATTGACCGGATTGAATTTCAGCGAGAATTTCTTTCATGCGCGTTTTCACGGAAGCATCAATGATGCGCGGGCCACGCGTCACATCGCCGTATTCTGCGGTGTTGGAAATCGAGTAGCGCATATTCGCTACGCCGCCTTCATACAACAAATCTACGATCAACTTCATTTCGTGCAGGCACTCGAAATACGCCATTTCCGGTGCGTAGCCCGCTTCGGTCAATGTTTCAAATCCAGCTTGAATTAATGCCGTCAGACCGCCGCAAAGCACTGCCTGTTCGCCGAATAAATCGGTTTCGGTTTCTTCTTTGAAGGTCGTTTCAATAATGCCAGCGCGTCCGCCACCAATGGCTGAAGCGTAAGCGAGTGCGACTTGTTTTGCATCGCCAGCCGGGTCTTGCGCAACTGCGACTAAACACGGCACGCCTGCGCCGCGTTCGTATTCACGACGCACCAAATGTCCGGGGCCTTTTGGCGCAACCATAAAGACATTTACCTCAGCAGGTGGAACGATTTTTTTGAAGTGGATAGAAAAGCCGTGCGCGACTGCTAAATATTTTCCAGCCTTCAAGTGCGGCGCGATTTCGCGGGCATAAATCCCCGGCGTCAATTCATCCGGCGTGAGCAGCATCACGATGTCGGCACGTTCTGCGGCATCGGCGACAGGTAATACTTCAAGTCCGGCAGCCTGCGCTTTGGCCACGCTGGGACTATCAGAACGAAGCCCAACGATCACATTTGCGCCGCTGTCTTTGAGGTTATTGGAATGCCCGAAACCCTGCGAACCATAGCCGATAATGGCGATGGTTTTATCCTGCAAAAAAGTGGGGTCTGCATCTTGGTCATAATAAATTTTCATGTGGAAAGCTCCTAAAAATGTTGCGCAACCTGCGGGGCTACGTCTTCAATTAGCAAATAACTTTGGTAAAAATTGCAACCGTGTGTTGCCTCAATTCAAACTCTTCAGATCAGGTTCAACCCAATCGCGTCGGGCTGTTACCGACATCAGCAAATCTTTGCTGTAAAACTCAAAAGGTAATTTTTTATCGCCGTGAAGTTCTAAAAAGTGATTCGTCAATTCAATCAGCGAACGATCAGAATCAATATTCGTCAGGTACTTTTTGATGTACCAGATATAAAACAGCGTGATCGTTTCGTGATAACCGCTGGTGTCAGTATTTTGTCCGCCCGTCGCTTCGTTGTAGTTTTTGATGCCATCACGAATCAGCTTTGTCGCGTCCGGTAAATCGTGCTTAGACAAATACCACAAACCCATCGTGAGATGCGCGTGATGCGTCCATTCGGCGGCAGGCCAGGAGCCATTTTCAAAGCCTTCGATCAGGCGCGTGATTTCTTCAAGTGAGTGATAAGCTTTCATTCCAGTTTGCCTCTTTATCAAACGCAAGCTGGAAAGCTTGCGCTACACTTTTTCATTCAACGTTAATTCTGAAAATGCTTCGTCGTCGCTGCGCTGCTGTCGCGCTTTCACGGCAGCGACACGCGTCATCGCAACTGTCCCGGTGCGAACGATGTCACGAATGCCAACAGGTTTCAGCAAATCAATCAACGCATCAACTTTTTCCGCGCTGCCGGTCATTTCAATGATGAACGCATCCGTCGAAACGTCTACGACTTTAGCGCGAAAAATGTCAATCAGATTTTGGACTTCCTGCCGCTGTTCACCCATTGCCGCATTGACGGTCAATAAAACCATTTCGCGTTCAACGTGCGGATCAGTGGTCAGATCATCAACTTCATAAACCTTAACCAGTTTCTCAAGTTGCTTGATAATCTGCTCAATAATCTGATCGTTGCCGTGCGTAGTGATTGTCATCCGCGACATATCTTCTTCCAGCATCGGCGCGACACAGAGCGAGTCAATTTGATAGCCGCGCGCACTGAATAATCCAGCTACCCGTGCCAACATTCCGTATTCATTTGCTACTAACAGCGAAATTGTATGTCTCATAAAAATAGGTATTAGATGATTGATGCCAGATGCCGGAAGTTAGGCGTTGATGCTACAAAACCAGCATCCAGCATCTAATATCAAGCATTTCTTTTTGCTACCGCAAAATCATATCCTTCAACGCCGCACCTGCTGGCACAATCGGAAACACATTTTCCTCACGGGCAATTTTGAATTCCATCAACACCGGGCCGGGCGTATCAATGGCTTTTTGCAGGACTGCCGCGACTTCTGAAACTTTTTCGGCGCGGAAAGCGGGGACGCCATACGCCTCTGCCAGTTTCACAAAATCAGGCTGCACAGCGATGTCGCTCTGCGAATAATTGTGCGCGTAAAACTGTTCCTGCCACTGCCGTACCATTCCCAAATATTGATTGTTGAGAATTAAAATCTTGATCGGAATGTTGTATTCCTTGATCGTCGCCAGTTCCATCAAAGTCATCTGGAATCCGCCGTCACCAACAACCGCAACACAAATTTCGCCGGGACGCGCTACGGCTGCGCCCATTCCCGCTGGAAATCCGTAGCCCATGGCGCCGAGTCCACCGGAATTCAGCCAGTTACGCGGGCTATCAAAGCCATAAAGCTGCGCCGTCCACATTTGATGCTGACCAACGTCAGAGGAAACAACAGCTTTGCCTTCGGTCAAGCGATGCAATTCTTTGATGACGAATTGCGGCTTGATCGTTTCGTCGTCCTGATGGAACCAGAACGGATTCTGTTCGCGCCAATCGGCGATTTGTTGATGCCAATCGGATTTGTCAACGATGATTTCTCCGGCTTCCAGTTGTTCGGATAATTCGGCGATCATTTGCTTTGCCACGCTGCGCGCATCACCCACGACAGGAATATCAGTTTTGACATTTTTGCCAATGTTTGAAGGGTCAATATCTACATGAATGATTTTTGCGCCTTTGGCAAATTCATCCAATTTCCCCGTCACGCGATCATCAAAGCGAGCACCGATTGAAATTAATAGATCGCTGTTATTGACCGCCATATTCGTCCAATAACCACCATGCATGCCAAGCATTCCGAGGCTCAACGGATGCGTTGAAGGAAAGCCGCCCAGTCCCATCAATGTGCAGGTTGTCGGAAGATTTAATTTCTCCGCTAATTGTTTTACTTCGGCATGAGCTTCCGCCGTAATCGCTCCGCCGCCAACATACAGCACAGGCTTTTTCGCCTGCATCATCGCCGTCACAGCTTTGCGGATTTGCTTGGCATCGCCCTGCATTTGCGGTTTATAGCTTTTGACTTCGATGGTTTCAGGGTAACTAAATTCCGTCATCGCCGCCGTTACATCTTTCGGCAAATCAACCAACACAGGGCCAGGGCGACCAGAACTGGCGACGTGAAAAGCTTCTTTGATGGTTCCCGCTAAATCTTCGACGCGTTTGACGAGGTAATTGTGTTTTGTGCATGAGCGCGTCATGCCCGTCAAATCTGCTTCCTGAAAAGCGTCCATCCCAATGAGATGCGTTGGAACCTGACCAGTGAAAACGACTATCGGCAACGAATCCATAAAAGCATTCGTGATGCCTGTAATCGCGTTCGTACCGCCAGGGCCTGAAGTCACCAGCGCGACGCCGGTTTTACCTGTCGCCTGGGCATATCCGGCTGCTGCAAATAACGCAGCTTGTTCGTGCCGAACCAGATAATGCTTGATCCCAAGCTCCTGACCGCTGAGGCCAATTTCGTCGTAAATGTGCAGGACTGCGCCGCCGGGATAACCGAAAACGGCATCTATACCTTCACAACGTAATGCTTCCAGAAAGATTCGTGCGCCACGCATTTTCATAAAAATTGCCTCAATGTAGAGCAAACTTTCCAGTTTGCTTTTTTCTTAACTAATACTTTCGTTACAACCGAATTTTTATTTTGGACACAGAGCAAACTAAAAGTTTACCCTACATAAAACCAAAAACCCCAGCGAACTTGCTTAGCTCGCTGGGGCTTTCTAAATCTCTTTGCCTTTTTTATTCAGGCAGTGCCAGCGAGCGGTGCGGTTTGCGTAATAACTACGACCGCAACAACGATAATGTTAATAACTACGACAACGACGCTAACTTGAATTATTTCGTCAAGCTGGAGAAGCGATGCTAGTTGTGTAAATCGAAACGTCATTGCGATTTTTCCGATAATGCTGCTGGTAAAAATGAAATACCTGTTTGAAGACCAGTGCAGTATAGAGCATTACCATTTCGCGTGTCTATAGTTTTTCCAGTAAGATAAGTTTTATTTATAGCCAAATTAGACTTTATGTTTATTATCGCCGAAATAACCTACTTAACTTTTGCATCAGGTTTTCCCATTGCGAATAATTCAGAAAAGCCGTCCGCACAATTTCTAATTGCTCACACCATCCAGTCGGCTTTGCTCCGATACAATAAACGTCGTTGTCGTTATACGGCTCCCAAGCTACAAAACGCTGACCATCAACTTCAAATTCACAAAATTCTTCATCGCCGAAGATTTGAAAAAAGTAGGGTACACGAATAATTTTGACGCTTGGAATTTGGCTTACGATTATCCGAACTCCAACACGACCTAACAAAAGATCAAGGTTCTTAATCTCAAAGGCAAATACTTTCCCTCGCTCGTCATTAATGTCGTAGACTTTCATTGCAAGCCTGCCTGTTCAATTTTCAAATAATCAAGCCACCTTCGCCTTTGCCACCTTCGCACGAATGACATCGCCGATTTCAGTGGTCGTCACCTGCTTCGGCTGACTCTTCAAATCAGGCGTTCCGTAACCTTCGGTCAACGTTTCACTGATCGCGGCTTCGAGTGCGGCAGCTTCGTTTTCGAGCTTGCAGGTGTAGCGCAGCATCATGGCGATGGAAGCAATTGCGCCAAGCGGATTCGCAATTCCCTTGCCTGCAATGTCGGGGGCGGAGCCATGCACCGGTTCGTACAATCCAACTTTGCCGCCTATGCTCGCGGAGGGCAACATTCCTAAACTGCCCGTTAAGACTGCGGCTTCGTCACTCAGGATGTCGCCGAATAAATTCTCGGTCACGATCACGTCGTAGGCTGTCGGCTTCGTCACCAGCGCCATTGCACAGGAATCAACGTAGCCGTGCTCAAGCTGCACATCGGGAAATTCCGCGCCGACACGAGTCACGACTTTGCGCCAGAGTTGCGAAACTTCCAGGACATTCGCCTTATCAATCGAATGAAGTTTTTTCTTGCGTCCACGCGCAATTTCAAACGCGATGCGGGCAATGCGTTCGACTTCAAACGCCGTGTAGACCATCGAATTCAAGCCACGATCTTCCGTGATTTCGCGGGGCTGACCGAAGTACGCACCACCCATTAATTCGCGGACGATAATCATATCCGTACCGCGCACAACTGATTCTTTGAGCGGTGAAGCGTCAATCAAAACTTCGTGCAAAAATGCGGGACGAAGGTTCGCAAAAACTCCCAAGCCAGCGCGTAATCCAAGCAACCCCGTTTCAGGTTTCAGCTTCGGCGGATTGTTATCGTATTGCGGTCCACCAACTGCGCCAAGCAACACCGCATCACTCGCCAGACACGCTTCTAACGTTTCATCAGGCAACGGGACGCCAACGGCATCAAGCGCGGCTCCGCCCATTAATTTCGTCTCGAAATGAAATTCGTGTCCGAAGGTGCTACCGATAGTTTCGAGACAAGCGACCGCTTCACGCGTTACATCAACGCCAATGCCATCGCCGGGGAGTACTGTGATTTTATATTCCATTATTTAATCCGTTTGCAAAATTAAAGTCAGATAACTTCCAATTGTGGCTTGTGAAATCAAATCTTGAAGCTCTAATTCTAATGATTTGACTATACTTAATTTGTTTGATGGAAACTCAATTATTGCCAGACGACGATCTTTCAGATTTTGCTGATAACGAAGGTTTTTATCTGCGGTCAAAAAAACTTCAAACTCAGCTTCAGCCAGCCGCAATAACTCGCCATTCTTAATTCCAGCCCATCCTCGCTCTGGCACAGTTTGCGCTTCATGATCTGGAAGCATTCGCTTGAGATAACGAGGTAAGCTTTCATCAATCAATATTTTCATCACGCCTCAGCCTGCGCCGTTTTCGCAGCAATCGCCAGCAATTGTAAAGCCTGCTCACGCTTGACAGTCGGGAAATTATCGAGAAATTCCTCTAAGTCGCAGCCATCAGCAAGATAGTCAAAAAGCGTTTGCGCCGGAACGCGAGTCCCCACAAAAACAGGCAAGCCACTCAAAATTTCAGGATCAGCATGAATAGGCGCAGCATTAATCGTTGTAATCGTGTTGATGTTCATAGTTTTCGTATTTTACAACGATTTAGTATCGGGCGGCTATTCTTTCGGCAACGGCGTCGCTACCGAAATTTCTTCATTGACATCGCTCTTGCGTCGCGCTTTCGCATAGACAGCTTTATTCAGCGCGTTCAGATAGGCGCGAACGCTGGCGTCTACAACATCGGTACTCGCAGCTTTGCCAGTGTACGAAGTTCCGTCAAATTCGGCGTGCACAAAAACTTCGCCGACGGCATCCGTGCCTTGCGTGATCGCGCGGACGGTGTAATCCATCAGCTTGCCTTCCATTCCCGTGATTTTATCAATCGCGGAAAACGAAGCATTGACGGGGCCATCGCCGACGGCGGATTCGGTGCGCTCGCCCAAATCATCTCCGAGCGTAACCAGCGCCGTAGCGTTTTTCGTCGTCCCAGCCGTCGCCTGCAAAGCTCTTAATTTGTATGCTTCAGGAATCTGTGCGATGCCGTCCTGCAAAATCGCCAACAAATCCTCTTCAAAAATTTCTTTCTTCTGATCGGCTAATTTGGTGAAAAGTTTGTACGCCTTATCAAGTTCAGGACGCGCCAATTGATAACCCATCTCTTCGTATTTTTTATTTAGCGCGTGACGGCCTGAATGCTTACCCAAGACGATGCTGTTGGTTTTCACGCCAACAGATTCGGGAGTCATGATTTCATAAGTAATACGATTTTTCAGGACTCCGTGCTGATGAATTCCGGCTTCGTGCGCGAAGGCGTTTTTGCCAACGACGGCTTTATTCGGCTGCACCAAAACCCCGGTAATATTGCTCAACGTCTGACTCGAACGATAAATTTCTTCCGTCACAATATTATTTTTGTACGGCATCAAATCTTTGCGAACGCGCAACGCCATCACAATTTCTTCGAGCGCAGCATTGCCTGCGCGTTCACCAATTCCGTTAATTGTGCATTCGATTTGTCTGGCTCCGGCAGCGATAGCGGCTAACGAATTCGCTACGCCTAAACCTAAATCGTTGTGGCAATGAACGCTGATGACAGCCTGGTCAATATTGCGGACACGCTGCTTGAGCGTGGAAATAATGTGGTGATATTCAGACGGAATTGTATAGCCAACCGTATCAGGAATATTGACGACCGTCGCGCCTTCATCAATGACGGCTTCGATAATTTCGCAGAGATAATCAAGATCGCTGCGCGTCGCGTCTTCGGCGGAAAACTCAACATCAGACGTAAAACTTTTCGCCAAACGTACAGCCTTGCGCGACATGTCTAAAACTTCAGCGCGGGTCTTTTGCAATTTGAATTCGAGATGAATATCAGAAGTCGCTACGAACGTGTGAATTCGCGGTCGCGCCGCATCGCACAGCGCTTCCCAGGCGCGTTCAATATCCAGCGTAGTCGTGCGACAAAGTGCCGCAATAATCGGCGTACGACAAACGCGGGCGACTTCGCGGACAGCATTAAAATCATCTTCAGAAGCAACCGGAAATCCGGCTTCGATAATGTCTACGCCCAGAGCTTCGAGCTGACGCGCCATGCGAAGTTTTTCTTCGAGGTTCATACTGCACCCCGGCGATTGTTCGCCGTCGCGCAAAGTTGTATCGAAAATTGCTATTTGCTCGCTGCTCATGTTCGTTGCTCCCTTCAAGAATACGGTGATTGAAAAAATCCAATCTCAGAATTTAATTAAAATAGCATTGCATTTGCTATATCGTAAAGTTTATAATTTTTACGATAACATAAAAACTACTTATAGTAAATCAAAAGGCAAAAGGCAAATATCAAATGGTAAAAGTAAAGCCGACCTC
Source organism: Blastocatellia bacterium (assembly GCA_043775925.1). Classification (GTDB taxonomy): domain Bacteria; phylum Acidobacteriota; class Blastocatellia; order RBC074; family RBC074; genus JAFDVL01. The sequence continues at coordinate 34,603 of JAYVRW010000281.1, read as the reverse complement.
AACCAAACAATGAAAAAGGTTATGACGCGAAAGTGACATTGTCTCACTTTTGCTTTTTAATTTTTGATATTTGCCTTTTGATTTCATTATGGATTTTTCACAATTAGAAATATTTTTGAGCATCGCGCAGGAAAAAAGTTTTTCACGGGCAGCCGAAAAAATGCTGCGGACGCAACCCGCCATCAGCATTACCATCAAGCGCCTGGAAGAAGAGCTTGGTGAAATTTTATTTGACCGCAGCAGCAAAGCCGGGACGATGACCGAAGCCGGGAAAATTCTGCATTCCTACGCGCAACGCATTTTGAATTTGCGAGATGAAGCGACGGGCGCGATCAGCGAGCTTCGCGGCATGTATCGTGGACGCCTGAGCATCGGCGCAAACGAAAGCACGTCGTTATATTTGCTTCCACCCTTGCTGTTGGAATATCGCAAGCAACATTCAAAAATAAAAATTGAGGTGTACCGCAACATCTCCGAGCGGATTCCGAATGAAGTCTTAGAGCGCAATCTGGATTTCGGTTTATTGTCATTCGATCCGCAGCATCCGATGCTTCAGTCGTTGGAAATTTATAAGGATGAATTAGTCCTGGTCGTCAGTCCTAAACATCAATTAGCCAGGAAAAAAGGAGTCACAGTTCGTGATCTGGCGCAGGAAAGTTTTGTCGCGCATAACGTCAAGACTCCGGCACGGGCGCGGATTTTTGATCTATTCGCGCAAAATCGCACTCCGCTGAATATTTCAATTGAACTGGCAACGCTGGAAACGATTAAGGAATTCGTGGAAGGAAATGCGGGGATAGCGATTCTGCCACGCTTGGCAGTCAAAACCGAACTCGCTGAGCAGAAGCTGATCGAAGTCCCGGTCAAAGGGCTAAAGATTGAAAAAACAATTCGCTTGATTTACCGCCGTGAATTGTCGCTTTCACACGCTGCCAAAAACTTTCTTGATCTGATTCGTAAAACCTTTGAGTTAGAGGCTACACCATAGACTGGAGCGCAAGCGTCCGCTCGCCAGACTCGCAGAAGATTACGTTAATAAAAAATCCAATAATTCACTGGCAAGCGGGGACGCTTGCGCTCCAGTCAAAATCATTTTTCTTGCTCGCGGAGGCTATTCTCCATATAATCCCTCTCATTAGCGGTACTCACTACGGTCCCAACCATTACCGCTGAGATTTCCCGAATCAACCCTGCTTTTTTTGTGCTCGCGCAAGCCTGCGTTCACTCAATCTTTGCCCCTTGATGGTTAATGTATGCGACGAATTTTCTATACTTTTTCATTCCTGTGCTTCACGGCTCTCTTGCTGGCTTGTCCACAACAACAAAAACAAGCCACCCAAAAAATTAACTACAATGATGCTGAAACAAAGCTTCGATTGGCGGTAAACGTCAATGAAATGGCTTATACGAGTTGGAATCATGTGTATGAGAATTTTGGGCAACTGAAAAAAGACGGGAAGTTGAGCGAAGCGCGCTGGGCTTCGATTGCTGCGATTGACAGTGTGATCGTCCTGACGGAAGCAGAATTAATTGACGGGATTGACCGCTCTAAAAAATTATTGGAAATGTGGCGCAAGTCATCAGTAAATTTGTTGACGGCTGAAAGTCCAAACGATGTTGTCAACCTCCGCGAGAAGGAATTGGATGCGCTCCATTCGTTCAAGGAATCTATTACCCAACTGAACAGCAAATCAGTCAAACTGCGCGATTCTTACGCCGAAGCCATGCTGGTAACAGATAAGGCAATCAGGGAAGGTTTGCCGATTCCACAAGAGCACGCTTTGGCGATTCGGCAGGTCATTCAGATGGTGGACATGGAATTAAATGGAGTCCGCTCAACCACTGCCACCAAACAAACTACGAATAAAAATCCGGGAACTCCGGCGGCAATTAGTGTCAAGTAAAGCAAGTCAGGAAAATTTAGCCGCGAATTTCACGAATTAGCACGAATTTTTCTAAAACAAGAAACCATTTTTCTTGTTTTATTATAGCAGTTTGCGGATGAGTGCGGCTGGTACAGTACGGTGAGCGGTAGCGAGCTGGTTCCCTCCACTGCCGACCAACTCGCTACCGCTCGCCGTACTGTACCGCAGGCGCTTGACAGTCGCATCCACTTAAAAACCCCTATAATTCGCGTTAATTCGCGGCTAAATTTCTTAATCCAAAACGCCTAATTCATTAATAAGTTTATGCAGGTATTGACGGCTGATGTGAAGTTTTTGTGCGGCTTCGGAACGCGAGCCATTACATTCACGCAAAGCTGTTTGCACCAACTGGCGCTTGTAGCCCGTAATTGCATGATCGAACGAAAAATCTTCCTGATAAAATAATGTCTTCAGATCGCCATTTGAACTTGCCGCTAATTGGACAACAGGCGAAGCTCCCATAATTGCTACCAGACCTGACGGAGCTACGACTGAACTCGCGCCCGTTAGCCGATATTTTTCTGGTAGTACCTCCGCATCCAACGTCGCAGCCGAGCTAATCACGACGCACCTTTCAATCACATTTTCGAGTTCACGAATGTTGCCCTGCCACGCTCCGGCGGACAAGGCATCAATCATCGCATTCGTAAATCCGGGGACTGGGCGGTCATGCTTCAACGCCGCCTTACGGGCAAAATGCGCCGCTAGCAACGGAATATCATCACGACGTTCGCGCAAGGGTGGCAGTTCCAAACTTACGACGTTCAAGCGATAATATAGATCAGCCCGAAACGTTCCCTGATTCACCATGTCTTCGAGGTTGCGGTTCGTCGCCGTGATGACGCGAATATCAACACTCAACAAGTCTTTCCCGCCTAATCTCTCGAATTGTCGCTCCTGCAAAACACGCAACAATTTCACCTGCATAGACGGCGAAAGCTCGCCGATTTCATCCAGAAATAAGGTTCCCTGATGTGCCAGCTCAAACCTTCCCTGCCGTCGTGTCGCGGCTCCGGTGAAGGCTCCTTTTTCGTGTCCGAATAATTCCGACTCAATTAAATTTTCAGGCAAAGCCGCAATGGAGCAAGCGACAAATGGTTTGTTGGCGCGAGGACTGGCACGATGCACCGCGCGGGCGAGAACTTCTTTTCCGGTGCCTGATTCGCCTGTAATTAAAACCGTCGCGCTGGTCGAAGCAACTTCTCTAGCCTGGGCGAAGATCGCTTGTAATTTGGAATTTGAGCCGACAACTTCTTCAAAACCTCCCGCGACCTGTTGCCGAAGATTGGCATTTTCCTGTTCTAGGGTGAAATTTTCACGCGCTAACCTGATTTTATCAGCAGCCTGACGAACGATGATGGCGACTTCATCTAGCGAAAAATTATCCTTTTGAAAAAAGCCGTAAGCGCCACGCGCTGTCACTTGTACCGAAACGGCTTTTTCTTTACTGCCGGTCAGAACAATCACCGGCAGCGGCGGATTAAAATTTCGTGCGGCTTCAAGGACAGCGACACCTTCCGTGATTTCATTCACGAGCGGCGGCAGGTGCAAATCGCAAAGGACGACATCAATATGTTCGCTTTCGAGAAAAGCCAACGCCTCTGCACGTGAAGCCGCTTGCAATACTCGATATTGATCTTCCAACGCCCAATAGAGTTGTTCACGAACCGATTCATCGTCGTCTACCACTAAGACGGTTTGTAGTTCTTCATCAGCCATAATTAAAAATCATTCTTGACCCGTTGCCGACAAGGCGAAATTTTGCGCAGGTAATACGATCCGAAACTCTGTTCCGACCTCCTGTTGACTTTCAACTTCGATGGCTCCACCGTGTTGCTCAATAATGTCGCGGCAGGAAAAAAGCCCTAAGCCAATTCCTTTTTGCTTCGTGGTAGCAAACGGATGAAAGAGCCGATCCTTCATGAATTCCGGCGTCATCCCTTTGCCAGTATCTCGGACACTGATGATGGCCCGCTCGCCCTCCTGCGAGGTTTTAATAAAGATCTTCCCACCTCCAGGCATCGCCTCAAAAGCATTAATAATCAAATTTTCCACGACACGTTCAAGCGCTGAAGCGTTCACGATGGAGCTAACCTGTGCATTCCATTCTGTGGCAATCTGATACCTTTCACTGGAGTTTACCGAACTTCGAGCCAGCACATTTTCAGTCAGGCGCGTCAGATTTTCGCCCCGCCTTTCTTCGCCTAACTCTGAGCGCGGATCAGACAGTTTCGTCACCAGATTGCGCAAATTTGCCACGGAATCAGCCAGCGTCCGCATCGCAGACTCCTTGAAGCCTTCGCGGTCAAATTTGCGCTCCATGTTCGTCACCAGAAACGAGAGCGAAAGAATAGCGTTTTTCAAATCATGCGTGAGTACCGCCGATAATCGGTTGAAGGACTCAAACTGCTTTAATTCACTTTCACGCGCAATCATTTCCCGCAAACGTCCTGCCATTCGATTAAAAGTATCAGCCAGCACCCGCGTTTCATCATTACTTTTGACCACCAATATGGTATCAAGTTTTCCGGCGCTGATCGCTTTGGCTCCCCGTGTCACAATTCGGATTGAGTCTGTAATGCCGCTGATAATCAGAAAAACCAACAGCAAAGCCACAATCGCCAGAACAATCGTAATGCCGAGCATACTGAACGCCGCCAGATCAAGCTGCTCCCGGCCCGTGTCTTTTTCAATGACAAAAATTGATAACGGGACGGCTCCAGGATGTTGAAAATACCGAATCCGCCAATACTGTCCCTCCCATAAAAAACGATCGGGAGTTTCCTTACGAACTAACGTCAAAAATCGTTGCGGATCATCGCTACCGCGCATCATTCTGTTCAGGATTCCTGTCAAATTCGCCGGGGCAACCTCTGTCGCCAATTTCCCTTCCCAGCTTCGATGACCGGCATAGAGCACCATTTCATTCGTATCAAGAATCAAGACCTCACGCTGTGAGGGCACCGCTTGCTCATCCAACGGAAGCGAGTTTTTTGTTAAGGCGACAGTCCGAGGGCCAACGGCATGTTCCAAAACATCAGCCCGTATTTCGGTCGGATGATCTTTACTCAAACGGGTCAGTTGATTGCTCACTTCTCTGGCTCTCAAATCCAAAGAATTTCTGACCAGCGTCGAAACGCTGCCAACCGCCGTGTTATACCAAACCAAAGTCAGGGCAAACATCGGGAGGAGTGCAAACACCAGAATAATCAAAACCAATTTGGCTCGAATTGGAATTGAGTAGGTCAGTTTCATGCGTCAGGTTTAAGGGATCGTTAAATTGATGACTGATAGTACCTGTGCGCCGCACTTTAGTCAAAAAACGAATCGTTTCAAGCGGTGGCTTCCGGCTGGCATTTATCGGTGCAATTGCATAAAATCTTCACACTTTGTGCGTCTCTCAAAGTAACCATCATTCCAGCCGGCAAAACTGACGAATGAGATGGAACCTTTGCTTCCATCATCAATTACATAACTGAAGCTTTTAATTTGCCCGCGAAAAATTAATTAATTTCACTCAAACTGCTGTCCCAAGATGATGAAGCTATTATTCTTACTACTACGAAAGCCCAATGAACATGGTATCAATATCGGATTACGAATCCTGGCGTTGTCGCTGTCTATCGTCCTTTTTTTCCTCGTCAGTTATTACTTTTTATCAGTCAATCGAAGTCAGCCGCTGCCGGAAAAATTCACCCGAACCGCTGCCAGGGCAGGCGAGGCTGAACGTTACAAAAATGACATTTCCCTGATGGGTCGAACCAAAGCGGTGCTCGGTCAATCCAAACGGCTACACGGTTACAGCATCGGCGTTGAATGCAAGGATGGAGCCGTCAATATCACCGGCGAAGTGCCGACGCCAATTGATAAAGACTTAGCCGGACAATTAGTGCTTCAAACTCCGGGGGTTACCACCGTTACGAACAACCTCAGTATTCTTCCGGCGGCAATCAGAACCAATCAGGAAGTATCGCCGTCAAGCTTTCCCATTAATGTTGAAGATTTTGAATTGGAGGCCAATTTAAAGGAAAAAATCTCGTCAATGCCTGATCTCGCCAATGCCACCATAACCATTAAGATTAAAAATAAAGTCGTGACTCTCAATGGCTCCGTCGCCAATGAGCAAATCCGTTCGCAGCTTGAGCAGATAGTTCACAACTTCCCGCAGGTCACTCAAGTGAATAATCAATTGAAGATTCTCAACCGCTAATTTCACGTTCCCAAGGCCGGACGGATCTCATTGTTCATTGGATTTTCTTGTGAGTAATGAATTTCCTTCCAGCTAAGCTGAGTTAGTAGTTGACTCAAACTAATTCCAAGCGCAAAATCTCTATTCGTTGATTGATTCAAAAATCTTAACCCATCGTATAAATTAAGTGAGCTTTGATCACTTCTAAAGGCAAAGATTCAGAGTCAACTTCAAATTGGTATAAAATGCATTTAATCAGGAGCCAGAGGCTTCCGAATAGTATTTTATTGCGAGGATTGGTCACCATGAGGTTCGAGAATAACAAAGAAATTTTTACTCTTCGTCAGTTGACGGGAAATAAATCGCGTCCCTGGAAAGCAGTCTTAATCCTGCTCACCTTGATCTTCGCTATCAGCGTGGTCAGAACGACGCATGGGGCCAGGCAGGCGCCCACCACCGCACAAGCAATATTTACGCAATATTGCCTGCAATGCCACAGCGGAACTGCCGCGAAAGCCGGTGTCAATCTCGAAAAACTAATGGCGGCCCCCTCAGTGGGTGAAAGCTTCAAACAGTGGGAAAAAATCGCTACCGCACTTGAACAAAAAACGATGCCGCCAAAATCCATGCCGCAGCCCAGCGACGCTGAACGAGCGCAGGCCATCGCCTGGATTCGCGGAGAGCTTAGCGCCTACGCCGAAAAACACGATGGCGATCCGGGCAAAGTTACCGTGAGGAGATTAACCAGTGGCGAATACGCTTACACCATCAAAGACCTGACCGGAGTTGATTTGGAAGTCGGGATTGACTCTTCGAGTGATTCTGTCGGCGGCGAAGGTTTCACTAATTTTGGCGACGTGCAATTCATGCAGGATGCGAATCTTGAACGCTATCTCGGAGCCGCAAAAACTGTCGCCGACCATGCTGTCATCGGTTCCGGCCCGCTCGATTTTTTCACGCATCCCGGCAAAACCGGATTTGAACTCGCCGCCGTGACGCGCATCAAAGATATTTATGCCGCGAATGGAATCCGTACCGTTTCAGGCGAAGGTGGAAAACCATTCGGATTGGATAAATACGGCAAAGCGTTATTTGTTGCGTGGCAATTCAAAAACCGCACCGCGCTTGGTGAACCCAACACTACTTTGAAAAAACTAGCCGAACGGGAAGGAATTTCGCTTCGCTTTGCGCAACATATCTGGCAAGTCGTCAACAATCCTGCGCTGAAATATCCGTCGTCAGAAATTGCTGCACGCTGGTGCAAGTTGCCGCCGCCTGACAACAAAAATACGGCTCTTGCTCGCGCTGGCTGTGATGAAATTCAAAAATTCATGGTGACGTGGCCAAGCTGGTTGTTCGCCCGTGGAGATGTCGCCGCCGGTGGCGCAGGCGACGAAAGTCCGCTCGAATTCAGTGATCGAACGCTCAATGTAAAAGTCCCGCATCGGTTCGCCTACGTGCGCGGCGCGGGACGTGGACCAATTCAATCAGGGCCGGCAAAAATCTATTTGAATGTCTCCACCGTGAATCCAGCAATGGGCGATAAGCCCGTCGTTATTTGGCGCAACGTCACGGTTGGGTATCGTCCTATCGTTCCTCGCGGCACTGTCGCCGCCGGAGAATCCGTCGTCGTACTCGCGCAAGACGTAGAAGCTGCGGCGAATTTACGACGTGGAATTCTGCCTCCAGGCGAACGTAAAAAATTAAAAGATATTGTCAGCCCAGAAACGGCGCAGCGCTTAAATTTTGGTAAAAGCCCTGACGGTACGCCGCTTGGCCCTGACGATTTCGCCTCAGAAGGTTCCGTCATGTTTGAGGTTCCGATGCCGGAAAAACCGACCCTCCTGAATATGTACATTGACGCAGAAATCGGCGCCAATCGGGATCAGGTTGTCCGCATCGTAATTTCTGACCGCGCTGACGGGCAAACCAGAGGACAACCAACCCGTGCGCTCATCGGAGACATGAAAAGCGCAGGCTACCAGAATTTCCGAGCAGGTATCACGGAATACGCATCAATACTGCCTCCAAACACACACGGCGAACCAACGCCAGCGGATAAAGACCCCGTGCCGGAGCCATTCGATAACACCTACAACGTTCCTGAACACGACGAATTCGTAGTGAAGGTAAAATATATCCGCGATGATAAATTTGTCGTAGACAACCTCATTGACCCAGCTACAAAAGTTAAGCTGAATCACGCCTGGAACGATCTTTACGCTTCGTTTGAATATCACGACAGTTATCTGCGCCTGCTTGCCAGGCATTATTCTTTTGACCTGAAAGGCAAAGGCATTGCCGACATGAATAAAGCGCAAATCGCAGCCTTGCCCGCTGAGATGCAAAAGTATGTGACCCCGTTGCGGCGCGAATATGACACAGTAAATGCGGCACAGGTCGCAGCACGTCCGGGACACATCAACGATTGTCTTGAATTCGCCAGCCGTGCGTGGCGTCGTCCGTTGAGTGAAAAAGAAAAGCTGAGCCTGCGGGCATTTTACGACAAAGTGCTGAACGCCGATCCCGATCACAGCAAAGCAATTCGGGCGTTGTTGATGCGCATCCTCATCGCTCCACAATTTCTGTATCGCGTCGAGCAGGCAGCGAACGAATCACCAATAAAGACAGTCTCTTTCGCGCCTGATGTCAAACCGCTGACGAATCATGAAATGGCGAGTCGGCTGAGTTATTTTCTCTGGTCTTCGATTCCCGATAATGAATTGCGACGTGCCGCGAATGCGCGTGAACTGACGAGCGATGAAGGCATCCAACGGCAAGTCAAACGCATGTTAGCCGATCCGAAAGCTCGACGGCTCTCAACCGAATTTTTCGGGCAGTGGCTGGGCTTCTATCATTTCGATAAATACACCGGCGTAGATTCAGGTCGCTTTAAAGAATTCACCGATGACGTGAAAGAAGCGATGTACGACGAAGCCGTTTCGTTCTTTGAGCATGTGATTCGCAAAGATCGTCCGGTAAGTGAAATCCTGTTCGCCGACTACACTTTTCTGAACAAAGATTTGGCGAAATTTTACGGTGTCAAAAAAGAAATCAATGCCACCGATCAACCCGAATACGTTGATGGAGCCAACGCCTTTCATCGCGGCGGATTGTTGCGACTCGGTGCCGTCCTGACAACCACTTCCGCACCCTTGCGCACCAGTCCCGTCAAACGCGGAGACTGGATTTTGCGACGAATTCTGGGAACGCCAACGCCGCCTCCGCCAGCGGATGCTGGCTCGCTTCCGGCGGATGAAAAAATGTTTGGCGGGCTGTCATTGAAAGCAAAACTGGAGCAACACAAACGCAATGCGTCGTGCGCGAATTGCCATACAAGAATTGATCCGCTGGGCTTTTCATTAGAAAAATATGATTCCATGGGACGCTGGCGCGATACCTATTCCGACGGAAAACAAATCGAAGATTCTGCCGCGCTCCCCGACAAAACCGAGATCGCTGGCATTGACGGATTAGTCAAATATTTAAAATCTAAAGAACCACAAATTCGTAAAACCCTTTCGTATAAACTGGTCGGCTACGCGCTCGGACGCACCGTCCAGGCATCAGATCAATTGTTGATTGAGCGGATGGTGAAAGCTGGCGGCGAAGCTACATTTTCGCAACTGGTTTCAGAGATTGTAACCAGTAAGCAATTCAGAAATCGTTTAGGAAGAGAAGAAAATCCACCAGAATTACCAGCAAAAACAAAGATTGCACTGCGATAGATGGTTTCTGTGAGTAAAATCTTCAACGCAAAGAGTCAAAGGGGGCAAAGAATTTCTGCTACTATCCCTTGTCACCTTGTTCCTTTGATCCTTTGCGTTGAAATATTCAATTTAAAGCACTAATTTTATGAAAATCACCAACCAAAAATCTCGACGTAATTTTCTGCGCGGCGCAGGTGTAGCGCTTACGCTTCCCTGGCTGGAATCTTTGCCGCTCTTTGCACAGGACAACAAAGCGAATAAACCTCCGATCCGTTTTGCGCATGTCTATTGGTCGAACGGCATCAAACCTGCCAACTGGTGGGCGAAGGGTAGCGGCGCGGTCATGGAATTTGGACCCTCCGCGCAGCCCTTAACGGCGATCCGTGAAGATTTAATTTTTCTGAAAGGGTTGTACCATCAGAAAGCTTTCACTTCGACCAGCCCGCATCTGGGGCGAATGAATTTATTGTCGGGAGCGCTCGTCAGTTCTGACCCGAACGACATTCGCGTCGGGACTTCGTTTGACCAGATTCTCGCGCAGCGCATCGGAAATCAGACCGCTGTGCCAAGTCTGGTACTCGGAGTTGAACCGAACGAATTGCGCCTCGAAGACGGGCTTTCGATGCTGTATGGTTCGTGCGTTTCGTGGACTTCTCCGACCAGACCTGCCACAAAAGAAATTTATCCGTCGCGCACTTTTGACCAATTGGTCGGCGACGGCACAGGCCGCAAGCTTGATCGCAGCATTCTCGACATCGTGCTTTCCGATGCGAAATCGCTCCAACCAAAAGTCAGTTCCGGCGACCGCAAAAAACTTGACGAATATTTAGAATCCATCCGCGACATTGAAAAACGCATTGATCACGCCGCGAAAGAAGAACGCCTTGAAGGTTGGCGTCCAACGCTCAAACAACCCAACCTGCCGCGTCCTGCCGACCAGATTCCGCAGAACGTTCCCGATCACATGAAGCTCATGCTTGACCTCGTAGTCCTCGCGTTCCAAATGGACAAAACGCGCATCGTCACGCTGATGCTCAACAACGATCTTTCGCAAATGAATTTCAAATTTATTGATGGCGTGCGCGGAGCCTTGCACCTTGACCTCACACACAACGGCAAAGCGCCGGAGCTGGAAGCGATGTACCTCAAGACCAATCAGTTTCACATGCAGCAATTTGTCTACCTCGCGCAACGCCTGAAAGCGATTGACGAAGGCGGCGCTTCGCTACTTGATAATTCCATGCTGATGCTGGCGTCGAACCTTTACGACGGCAACGCGCACGGAGCCGATCAACTCCCCATCCTCCTCGCCGGAAAAGCGGGTGGAGCCTTACAAACAGGGCGTGTCCTTGATTACCTCGACAAAGGCAACGACAACCGCCGTGCCTGTAGTTTGTATCTTTCTTTGATGGATAAGATGGGCGTGCAACTGGATCGCTTCGGCGATTCGGATAAACGACTGGCGGAATTGTAGGAATAGTTCGCGGTTCGCAGAGAAGAAGTTCGCAGTAAGAAGCCTGAGAACTTCCTTCACTGCGAACCGCGAACTACAGGCTGCGAACTGCTTCTAAATCTTCCGGCGTATCAATCCCAATCGAACGATGCGCCACTTCTACCACCTTAATCCGAAAGCCATTTTCCAACGCTCGCAATTGTTCCAACGCCTCTGCCTGTTCTAAAAAAGTGAGCGGCAATTTCGCATACTGCAATAAAAATTCGCGGCGATACACATACAGCCCTGTATGCTTAAAAAATGCTTTTAGTAATTCTGGCTGCGTGCGCAACGCATTTTCAATGGAGCCGTATTGCTGCACGGCTGCGCGCAAAAATGGGATTGGATGCCTGGAAAAATAGAGCGCGAAATTTTTCTGGTCGCGGACGACTTTGACGACGTTGGGATTAATGACATCGGCGACGGAATCAATTGGCTCACACGTTGTCGCCATCAATATTTTTTCATCCAACAACAATGGTTGCAGCGCAGCTTCTATCGTAGCGGCTTCGATGAACGGTTCATCGCCCTGCACATTCACAATAATTTCCGCGTCCAGTTTTTCAGCGACTTCGGCTAAACGATCCGTTCCGGTTTGATGATCCGCTCTGGTCATCACAGCTTCGTAACCCGCTTGATTGACGGCCTCAAAAATTCTTTGGTCGTCAGTCGCCACGATGACTTTGTTGATGGATTTCACGGAGGTAGCGCATTCGACGACGCGCAGGATCATCGCTTTGCCGCCGATTTCCAGTAGAGGTTTTCCGGGCAAGCGGGATGAGGCATAACGAGCTGGAATGATAGCGATAACTTTCATACTTCGAGTATAGCCGAAAAAAGGCAGAAGCCCGACTGTTAAGGAGGGCAGCAGTACACCGTAAATAACTTCCGAAGAAAAAACGCCCTTGTTGACACGCGGGCTTCTGCCTTGTGAAAACTGGACAATTTATCAGCGTCTATTGTAGTATCCCACGCAGTTGCAAATTCGGTTTTCGCCCCTGCTAAATTTAAAGAGATAAACTATGCACCCAGCAAATAAGTTGTACGCTTGTGGTTTTGCATTTTGCGCCTTCCTCTTATTTTCCTGTTACCGCGCTCCTATTGCTCAACGTTCACTCGCTCCGGTTTTGGATTACGGACAAATCAGTTATGAAGCGCTCGGCGACCTCACCGGATCGGTCATCGTCGTTGATCCGCATTATGGTCGCGTCCTGAAACGTGTCGCGCACGGGATGGACGTGCAATTCACCACTTCGCCATTTGAAGTCGCGCAGGTCATCACGGCTTACGCTGGATTGGATTCCGGCGCGATCACTTCCACTACAAAATTTCCGTGTGGCTCGAACGAAGGCGATCAAGTCAGCGTCAGCGAAGCGTTGTCGCGTCCCTGCCCTTCTTTCTTCACCGAAGTCAGCAAAAAAATTCCTCCGGCAAATTTTAAACGCGCCGCGCAGACGATTGGATTTATGTACTACGGCAAGGAATCTATCAGCGCAACCGCGACTGCCATGAAGCCGATTTCGGCGACGATTCCGTTGAATATTACAGGCGCAGATTATCAGGGTTTAGCGGTGCGTGGGCTGGGGATGAAAGCCAACGATTTACATTTTGCGCAGCTCGCCATTTCTTTGGCGGCGGGAACTTCGACCAGTGAACGCATGTCTACGACGATTCTAAATACTTCGCAGGGGATGACGCCGCCGACTATCCCGCTCAATGCCAAAGCTATTTCAGTGATTCGAGCAGGATTGATTAAAGCCGTCGAGAACGGCAGTGCGAGCGCCGCCGGTTTTGGTAATAATTCCGTCGCCGCAACGCTGGGAAGCAATGAAGACAGTGCGATGTGCATCAGTTTTGCGCCTGCCAATAATCCACAAATCGGCTTGGTAGTTTTCCTGAAAGATGGATCATCCAGTGAAGCGGCGCGGGTAGCTGGGAAATTTTATCAGAATTATTTCGGGAAATAATATCCAGCAACCTAATGGTCTTTGAAAATTAAATCCGGCAACGAACATCAGCCCGGAGGGCTGGCTGAATGTAGGCAGGTCGTTCACGGCCTGCTGTGGGAGGCAATGGCAATTCGTCCCATCGGGACGACTGAGCATCAAGCGTCCCGATGGGACGCGGTAACGGTTTCACCTTTCCGCTACAGGCCGTCAACGACCTGCCTAAATTCAACTGCTCCGATGGAGCATTGCCGAATTTAATTTTCAACGACCATCTGTTTGTTGAGCTTTTCAAGAGCATGCCCCTCTACAAAACAACGAGAAACTGAAGTTTGTCGGACTTCTGGCGCAAGACAACTTGGAACTTTCTTATACATGAGGAATAATGACCACGAACTCAGCCGAGTTGGTTCGACTGTTTTTCTGTAGTACTAATTTCTATCAATACTTATGGGCTTTTCGACATTAGCAATTCACGCTGGACAAATTCCAGACCCTTCGACCGGAGCCGTCATCACTCCGATTTTTCAAACTTCCACGTATGTGCAGGACGCACTCGGACAGCACAAAGGCTTCGAGTATGCGCGGACGCAAAATCCGACGCGCCTCGCGCTGGAAAAAAATCTGGCTGCCCTTGAAGGCGGTCAGCAGGCGCATTGCTTTGCTTCCGGGATGTCAGCGATTCATGCGGTCATGATGCTGCTCAAAGCCGGCGATCATGTCATCGTTTCTGACAACACTTACGGCGGAACGTATCGCCTGTGCGAACGTGTGATGCGTGGCTTCGGCCTTGAATTCAGTTATGTAGACACGACCGAAGTCGCCAACGTCGAAGCCGCTTTGCGTCCTGAAACGAAATTAGTTTTTCTGGAAACTCCGACGAATCCGGTGATGCAAATTGCCGATCTCGAAGGCATCGGAAAACTCACGAAAGCCAATGGAATTCGGATGGCGATGGACAATACATTTATGAGTCCGTACTTCCTGCGTCCGATTGAATGGGGCGCGGATATTGTCGTGCATTCGACCACGAAATATTTGAATGGACACAGCGATAGCGTCGGCGGAGTCGTCGTCACGACTTCCACTGAAGACGGCGAGAAAATTGGATTTTTGCAAAACGCCGTTGGCGCGATTCTTTCACCGTTTGATTCTTTTTTAATTTTGCGCGGAACCAAAACGCTCGCGCTCCGTATGAAACAACATGACGCGAACGGGCGCATGGTGGCAGGATTTTTAGCTGAACATCCAAAAGTAAAAAAAGTTTATTATCCGGGACTCGGCAACCATCCACAGTACGAACGCGCCAAGCAGTTAATGTCCGGCTTTGGTGGCATGATCGCCTTTGAAATGGGATCGCTGAACGCGGCGCGTGGCGTGCTGGAAAATGTCAAACTTGCTTCATTAGCCGAAAGCCTGGGCGGAGTCGAATCATTAATTTCGCATCCGGCTTCAATGACGCACGCTTCGGTTCCACTAGAAAAACGCAACCAACTTGGCATCACCGATGGACTGGTACGCATCTCGGTCGGCGTCGAAGATGTTGAGGATATTATTGACGATTTAGATCAGGCGTTACAGAATGCCTGAGTATTGTTTGCAGAAGCCCGCACGTAGTAAGGGCGAAATTCACACACTTACTGCGTGCGTGTTTCTGCAATACCAGCTCAAAAATAAATAAATGAACGCCCCAGACTCCATTCAACTCACCTTCTGCGCCATGACCGACATCGGCAAAGTGCGCCAGGGCAACGAAGATAACTTCCTCGTCGCCGATCTCGAAGCCGATGAATCCCGTTCGCGGATCGAAGGCGAAGTCACCCACGAAACAACTGAAGCGCAAGTAATAGAACTTGGCTCGACCCCCATCGTGTTCGCGGTTTCGGACGGCATGGGCGGAGCGCTCGCAGGCGAAGTGGCTTCGCGCATGGCGGTAGACATCGTGAGTGATGTGCTGCCCCAGCTCAAAGATCACGAAGAGTACGCGCAGCTTCCATTGGCAGAACAATTACGAGTCAGTATTGAGCAAGCCAACACGGCAATTTACCGTGAGAGCCACACCAATCCCGCCTGTCGTGGCATGGGCGCGACCTTCACCGCCGCAGCCCTTCAGGATCATCAGATATTTTTCGCGCAGGTCGGAGACAGCCGCGCCTATCTGATCCGCAATGACACGATTCAGCTTATTACCAGAGATCAATCCGTCGTCCAGCAATTGGTTGATATGGGTGAAATCACCGAGGAGGAAGCCGCCATTCATCCGCGCCGCAACATTATTTTGCAGGCGCTCGGCGCAGTCAGTGAAGTTGATGTCGTCGTCAACAGCTTTGATTTATGCGAAGGCGATTTCATCCTATTGTGCAGCGATGGACTTTCAGGGAAGATGACCGCTGAGGAAATGATTCAAATCATTAAGCAGTCGAAAAGTGTCGAAGCCATTTGTCAGGACTTGACGGATTTAGCCAATGATCGCGGCGGTGAAGACAACATCACCACTGTTCTGATTAAAGTCACAGGCGAACAAAAATTACCAGTTGGTGAAGCTCCGGTCGAAGCTGCCGTGATTGAGCGCAGCCCTTCAACTCCGGTAGATTTTTTGCTGGAAGAAATTGGAGATTCTCCGCCGCAGAATTTTGCCGATAACGAATTAGATCTATCGCCAGAACCGCTTGAAGATTCACCAGAAATTCCGTTTAAACTTCCTCCCCCACTACAACCAGAACATCTTAAACCAGTCATTGACGGGCGCAAACTCATCATCGGCTTCGGAATCATCGTTTTACTTGCCAGTTTCGGCGTCATTTATCTCAACAAATCCAACGTCCCAGGTCGTGCGATTTTGCAGAACAAATTACAAACCGAAAACAATACGAATATCGCCGGATTACAAGCCCGCATCGCAGCCCTCCGCCAAAAACCTGAACAACCAACTGCCACATTAGAAATGCTCGACATTCTCACCAAACGCCTCGTCGAAGCCTCCGCTACTGACCCGACCAAATACCACGATGTCGGCGTCGCCTGCTCCGAAGTCGAAAACGAAATCATCATTCTTGAACGGCAAAATTGATTCTAAAAATATAGCCCTCGACTTCGAAAATTTTGAGCAGGCAACCGAAGAAACAAAAATGCATGCTCCGGGACTACGCAAAAAATCACTTCGTTAACCACAAAGTGTAATAAAAATAATTTATTGTTATATTGCTGTTGCTAATCTTGCCAGAAACTATTCTGTAGATTATATTTATCTTTGATCAACTAATTTTCTACCAATTCATCACAGATTGATCGCCCTATATTCTCTCTTCATCTTATTTGTTTTTTCGAGTTTTTTGCCTAAGGTTCTTTAGACGATCTTGTAGATGCTTTTGAAGCCTTACATTTTGGCATTACTCCACAATTCAGACAGGACAAAGATTCAACGACGATATTTTTACTTTCGGAGTTACAACTCTTTAGAGACGGCGTAACTCCTTACAAATTAACTCGAACTCTACCGCTGGTAGCTATCTCCGCTACCACTATCAAATAACCTGTCACGAAGGGCTGTGATTATATGAACCCGCTCAACCTACTTATGATTGCCGCTATTTCGTGCAATTTGCAAAACCAAAGAAAGGCATTTCAAATGAAAAGATCATTGATTTCACTGCTTGCGCTGTCGCTATTCGTTTTACTAACGGTTCACACGACGGGACTCGCACAAGGACAAGGTCAAGGCGGACCTGAAATTATTTCGCATAGAAAGAACCCCCATGATGCTGCGGCTGTCACGGCAGGTTCGACCGGAACAGTAACTCCGCCGATTACTTACCATAACGGCCCGCTCATTAATACACCTGTCATGTACTACATCTGGTACGGCAACTGGGCACAAACCAATGGCTCAGATAATGCAACCGGACAGCAAATTCTACGTGACTTTGGAAATTCAATCGGCAGCTCGCCGCATTTCATGATTAATACAACTTACGGTACTTCCAGCTTTCCGATCTCAGGCAGTGTTCTCTTTGGCGGAGAAACCAGCGTCGGATACACCAAAGGCACACGCTTGAGGGATGCAGACATCCTGAAAATTATTAATACGGCGATTAGTAGCGGTGGAGTCCCTTTCAATCCCGATGGCGTTTATTTTCTGTTGACCTCGTCTGATGTCACGGCTTCATCCGGTTTTTGTACACAATATTGTGGATGGCATACATCCACACTGTATCAGACTGGCCCGCAAAGACTACGGTATTCGTTTGTCGGCAATGCGAATCGCTGCTTATCTGCATGTTCCGCACAAACCATTAGCCCGAACAGTAACGCTGGCGTAGATGCGATGGTCTCAATCATTGCTCACGAATTGGAAGAAGCTACCACTGATCCTGATCCTCGTAGCGGATGGGCCGATAGTGGTGGAGCCGAAAATGCAGACAAATGCGCCTGGACGTTCGGACAAAATATTCAGACCTTGCTAAGTGGCGCAAAATACAATGTGACACTTGGACTACGGAATTATTTGATTCAACGCAACCTCAAGCATTCAACGGCTGGGGATACTTGCAATGTGAATTTATCGCAACAGTAAGCAAAACTGCGGATGACCCAAAAGCCATTGATGGAATTTGAATTCTATCAATGGCTTTTATTTTTTAGTGGAAATTAATACGAAGAGTGCTTTACCTTCCAATCTAACGCAATGATGTCAGCGTCGTTTGCTCCGAAGTCGAAAACGAAATCATCATTCTTGAACGGCAAAAATAAGAAATTCGCATAAGATAAAATCAACCAAACCCTACACTCACAATTTGAGTACAGAATTATTTGACAGAGGAATTGAAGCGGAGCAGACTTGGGTTTGGTGAATTAACAAGGATTTCTTAATTTAACTATTAAACCCTATTTCCTCAACAGTACCTGTAAGAGAGAAATAATGAAAATAATCTCAGCTTGTTTTTTATTGTTATTTGTATTGCACATCACAAGCTTGAACTCTTTTGCTCAGACTCAATCAGCCAGCAGCTCAGTTTCAGGACATGTGACACTAAATGGAAAAGGTATCAATCGAATAGTCGTTGGTCTTCGACGAGACACTTCAAGCTCGCACTCCTCTGAAACTCAAACTGTTCTGACAAATCAGGATGGTGAATATATTTTTAACTCCCTTGCGGATGGCAGTTATACCGTTGAAATTGCTTCCACCAACCAATTTGCCATGACCTCCCCAAACACAAATTACTACAGAGGAGGACCAACAGTTGTCATCGAAAATGGCGGCGCCATCAGCAATATTGATTTCACGCTTACAAGGGGCGGGGTAATTACGGGAATAGTCAAAGACTCCACAGGTAAACCCGCCATCGAAGCACACATCACTTTAACTGGAGTGAACGAAAGGGAAGGCATAACATTCACTTCTACTGCTCCATTACGAAATCAATCGGTACGTCAAACTGATGATCGGGGCATCTATCGGATTTACGGAATTCCTCCAGGTCAATATCGTGTCAGTGCCATACCACTTCAAACAAATCATCAGGCACCTGAAATTTTTCACCCATCCACCAAAGATGCTGCAAAAGCTGTGATGATCGAAATCGTCGAAGGAGCGGAAAGCAACGATGTCGATATTACTTTTCCGCCAAGCGAAAGAAATTCTACCTTGATACTATCGGGAGTTGTCATTGATTCGGAGACAAAGAAACCTGCTTCAAATGTAACCGTCAACTACACCAGATATGTGTTAAAAACTTCAACAGATCGAACGGTTTCAGAAAATCTTGCATTCGACTCTGTTCAGTCAGATGAGCTGGGGAAGTTTACATTTCAAGAAGTAGTTGCGGGTAAGTATTCGATTGCCGCTGACTTATACGATGAAGGTAAACATAGCGATCAATTGTTGGTCGAGGTCGCAAACTCTGATGTTGAGGAGCTTGAACTTAAATTAAATACTGGCTTAACGATCCGAGGGCAAATCATCGTTGAGGGCAACAAAGAAACCAACGACCTCTCCCGACTAACTCTCAGTGCCAGTGCCTCAAGTCGTCCGATCTCTAGATCATATCGTCCAAGTCAGGCGACAATACAGCGCAACGGGAGCTATGAAATAAAAGGACTATTTCCTGCTGATGTCAGATTTCACTTAACTGACCCAGACGAAAGATACACGCTCCTTCGCCTTGAAAAAAACGGAATTGTGTTCGAAGAAACTCCACAATTAAAAGCTGGAGAGAATCTGGCAGGTTTGAATATCGTGTTGACTGACGGTAAAGGAACCATTAAAGGTCAAGCCATTTTCGAAGGCACGAAACCTGACGGAATTTGCTATAACATTGTTGCGGAACGGCTAGGGCGTCCGCCTGGAAATACTGGATATAACGGGGCTGTTGCTGAAATAGACAAACAAGGTCGTTTTTTCTTTGACCAACTACCTATGGGTGACTATGAACTAATTGCCGACCCCGAATACATTATGTTTTGCGGTTCAAAAACCTTACCCAAGTTTCCAACCGTTCGACAGCGTGTTCATATTTCCGACAAAAATGAACAACGAGTTACGATGGTCATCAAATTTGAAAATCAATGAGGTACAAACCTACCCCGTCGAGATGTAATGAATCCACATCCCGAAAAACGGGTCTTCAAAGCGCCATTTGACTCTACCTGGTTGCTCTTCGGTAAATAAAATTCCTTTGTCGCGTAACGCATCCAGCGTCTTTTGAATCGTCGTCGTAGCGGTTCCGGTTTGCTTTGAGACTCGTTTCGTCGTCAATCCGGTTCCCTGTTCAGGGCGAATTTGCAACAGGGTGTTTTGTTGATTGGAGGTCAGTTGATTCCACGTCATCGTGTACAACGGATTATTTTGCTCAATCAACATTTGGCACGCCTGCGCGATGATTTCAGGGGACAGTTTTTTGAGATTTTGTCCGTTATCATTGACCAGCAGGTATGCGCCAAACGTTGGAGGTCATACGGTACATCTTCGGCGGCATTCAGCAGCAAGACTAAAATTTCATATACTTTTTTCTCCATAAAAACCATACCCTAAAAACTGTATAAACTCGGGAGCGCAGGCAGCCTGCCTGCAAAAAGCGCGTGTAACGCCGCTTTTTTTCTCGTGTGAGAAAATTGGCTGCAAAGATAAGTTATTCCTGTGCGAGGTGCGCGGCATTGCTGCGCTCGCCGCTTCGCAGGCAGGCTGCTTGCGCTCCCAGGGTTGCGTTCCCAGCCTACCGATACAACGCCTGATACGCCCACAAATTATTCATCACTTTATACACATAATCTTTCGTTTCGCGTTTGCCGACTTCGATGACGTGGCGGTCTACGTCGGTGGATTTGCTGCGGGCGACCCAGCGGCGGACGGATTGTTCGCTGCCGTTGTAGGCGGCGGCTACGTTGGCGGGATGTTTCAGTTCATCGAAAAGATTTTTTATGTACTGCGAACCAATCAAAATCGCCTGATTCGGATTGTATAAATCGTCCTGCTCAAAATCGTTGAGGTTCAATTGTTTCGAAATCTCCGATGAAGTCGAAGTGATGAATTGCAACAAGCCACGCGCAGCGGCGAAGCTCTTCACTTTTGCGTCAAAGCGGCTTTCCTGTCGCGCAATTGACAGCACAAAATATGGATTCACGTTGCGCGAGACTGCGTGTTTTTGCATCGCGTCGTGGTATGGATTTGGATACAACAATTCTGCCGTAGCGCGTGGCATCAGCTCCGGTCGGTAATCGTCGGGAATGCCGTTGAATTGCCCTTCGATGAAATTTAAAGCGCGTGCAGCGCTGTCTCCACGCTCGAAATAAACGGCGAGCGAATACGCATCCGTGACCATTCCTGAAGCGGCTAAAACGGGTGCGCCTTCGTCGTACAATCCCAAAAATAAAAATTCATTGGCGAGCGTTCGTGAATCGTTTCCGGTTGCGGCAGGTTCCAGATCGCTGAGCGGATTCAGGCGTCCGGCTGGCGTCAATGTGTACACTGGAATGCGTCCGTAACCCGGTAATTTTGCGTAAGACGTTCGTAAAATATTCAGCATTTCAGTTTGCGTCGCGTTATCTGAAACTAATCGCAGCGCCTGATTTGCAGCGGCTTTGGCGGTGAGCGCAACACCTGATTTATTAGCTTCGCGGGCGGCAGTGATGAAGCCGACGAGCTTTGTCGCGACGATTCGATTGGCGCGTTGATTGCCTGCCAGTTCACGCAATCGCGCCGTCGCTCTTTGTCCGTAATATCCGGTAGCTCCGTTGCGACCTTCAGTAAAATTCAGGTATTCGTTGATGGCTTCGTCAAAGCGTCCAAGCTGTTCCAGGCAATAGGCACGGAGGAAATTCACTTCGGTGACATTGGTTCCAGCGACCAGTCCACGCGCTCCCAGATTGCGCATCCGCAGCGCAGTCAGGTCAGCCAACGCCGAGCTAAAATCATTTTGCGAAAGATGAATGCGTGCCTGCTGAAATAATCCAGTGACCTGAATAAACGGGTCACGAGATTCGGATTGCGCCCGCCGTGCCCAATCCAACGCTTCGCTTGTTTTGCCGACGGCGCGGAAAGAATCAATTGCGTTGAGATAGGCGTAGCCGAAAAATTTGCTGCGCGGAAAAAGCTGAATGAATTCACTGTAACGCGCTACGGCTTTGTCGGCTTCATTCAAATATTGATAGCAATGCCCGACGTAATAAAATCCCTGCTCGCCTTCTTCTGAACGCGGCGCAATGTCGTATGCCATTTGAAAATATTTCGCGGCATCACGAAATTTATCTTCCCACTGAAAACCGCGTCCGGTTTCATACGCGGCTTCGGCACGATTGGGGCTGGCAGGAGTATCGTTGATAACCGCGAGCCAATGGGGACGGGCTTCGGCGAAGGCACGATTGAATTGCAGAGTGCGGGCGCGGCGCAAATGTTCGAGTTCCGTAATCTGCGTTTTCGCTTCGGCATCAATTTTATCCAGGCCAATAATTGCGCGTAATGAAGCATCATCTTTGCCGCCATTCAGCAACGATTCAAACGTCGAACGTGCGACAGAATGCTGCTTCAGGCCTAACTGCGCTTCGCCGATTCGCGCCGTGCTTTCACGCGCTAACGAACTGGATAATCCGCTGATTGGTTGCAGCGTAGAAATCGCGGCAGCAAAGTTTCCATTTTGAAAATGGCTAGTTCCTAATCGTTTTCGCGCCGCTTCAGCGTTCAGTTGCGAGGGGAATTTTCCCAGTAGTTGTGATAAATAACTTTGCTCGCCTTTGAAATCTTTGGCATCTCTGGCAAGTTCAGCTAAATGTCCAAGTGCGTAGCCAGAAAAAATTGCATTGCGTGAAATTACTCTTTGATACACCGGAGCGGCATCTTTGGCATTACCTTTGCGATCCAAAACCCGCGCTAACAAATAATCGTAATTATTTTTCGTGAAGCTTGGCGCACTTTTGCTCTGGAATTCGCGCAGGATTTTTTCAGCAGAGGTGAGATCATTACGATCCAAAGCGGCGCGTAATTCGCTATGTCGCTGTGCAGAGATCGGTACTTGTGCCTGACACGCAGTGAGACAACTCAAACTTAATAATAAACAAAAAATAGTAATCAGATTTTTCATGACGCAATTTTAGATGTGAAATTTTATATGAGGGCTGTCTGATTAAATCACAGGTGAAGGCTGAGTAAAACAGAATAGAACGCAGATGAAGCAGATCAGCCGGATTTCCACGGATTAAATGACAAGGAATCTGACTGAACTATTATTCCACAAACACCTGTCCAGTCGGACGAGTGTTTGGATTGCCCCACGTTCCCGGTGGAATCGTCGGGCAATTATCCTGCACCTCGACACGTTTGCCGAATTGCAAGCACGTTCCCAGAATCAGGACACAAACAAATAAAGTGCAAAAAGTTTTTTCACTCTGGCCTACGTGATTATTTTTGATAAGTAGCAAAAAATATGTTGCTACAAATGAGTGGGGTATTCAAAAAAACAGGACGCAGGTTTTACCATGGAGTGCGGTGGCGCAACACCGCACTCCATACATCACTAGAAACAGGGAGCCGTATTATTTGTCGTATTGGCATCATTGATGAACGTCGTTGTCGTTCCACCTGCTGACTTTGTGGAAGTGGCTACGTGCGTACAGGTATTCAGTGTCACAACAATCGTGGCGGTGGTCGTGGCAGTGGTCACATAGGTCAATTTTGTCGTACAGCCTGTAATGGCTATCGTCCCTGTACCAGACCCTGTAAAGGTCGTCTTGGGCGGAAAGGTTATCAGCCCGCACTGGCTGGCAAAATATCCGCCAATCACTCCGGCAGTTGCATTAAATAGAATAGAATCTCCATTGGTTGCATTCTGCACTGAGTACTGGAAGCTATAGATACCACCCTTCATAATGCCATTGCTCGCCAGATAATTACTGTCGCCACTGTAAAAGGCGATGACGGTATGACTCCCAATCGCTGGAGCCACTTGCGTCAGAGTAGCTTGCCCATTCACCAAAGTTATCGGGCTTCCAATCGCCACGTTATCCAGTTTGAACTGGACAGTTCCTGTCGCTGTAGGTATTCCTGTCGCAGTCGAACTTACGCTTGCGCTATAGGACACAGATTGTCCGATGGCTGTGGCTTTGGTTTGCGTCATTTGTGTCGAAGATGCGACTTTATCCACAATCAGTGAATAGTTCTGCTCTCCAAAACAATTTCCGCCTGTCGCTCGCACGGTAAAGTTATAGGTTCCGCCAGCCGTCGGAGTGCCAGACAAAATCCCCATCGCTGGATCAAGTGTAATACCATTCGGCAAAGCTCCTGCGCTGATGCTCCACACTGGCACTACGATGATTCCGCTTTGCGTGAGCGTTTGATTGTACGCAGCGCCGACCGCTGCATTTGGCAATGAAATTTGTGAAATGAGGACAGGACTACAGGTTGCGGCAGAATCAAATAATTCGGCAGTGATTGTTCCCGTTCCCGCCACCAGCACTTTACCATTTGGCAATAAAGTTGCGGTGTGGGCTTGACGATGAACATTCATATTTCCCGTCAGCAGCCAAACTCCTGTTGTTGGGTTATAAACCTCGCTGGTATTCGATAAAAAAGCGGTGCCGTCGTTCCCCGCAGAAGCAAGCAGTTTCCCGTTCGGAAGAGACGTGAGCCTGAACAGGCTGCGAATTGAATTCATATTCCCAGTATTAATCCACATTCCCGTTGCCGGGTCATACAACTCAGCGGTATTGAGAGGAGTCGAGGTATTGGAAGACTTGCCACCTGCCACTAGCATTTTTCCATTTGGTAGCAGACTTCCGTCAAAATCCCCACGCGCTTGATTCATACTCCCTGTAACTGTCCAGATGCCAGTCGCAGGATCATATAGCTCAGCGCTGCCAATCGCATTACCAATATTATCAAACCCTCCTGCCATTAAGACTTTCCCGTTTGATAAAAGAAATCCCTTAGCGCCTATTCTGACAACATTTTGATTGCCTGTCAGTGTCCACATTCCTGTCGCTGGATCATATATCTCTGGCTGGTTAAATCCAGCTATTAACACTTTCCCGTTCGGTAACAACAGGGAAAAATGGTTCATCATCGAAAGTTGGAGCGAACCTGTGAGCGTCCAGGTTCCAGTCGCCGGATCGTATAATTCTGAATTTTGAAGGACTCCCGTACTATCCCCACCGCCAGACACGAGTACTTTTCCATTTGGTAACAGCGTGGCAGCAAATGAAGCTCGCGCAAAATTCATACTTCCGGTTGGAGTCCATTGCCCTGTCGCCGGATTATAGATCTCGGCGCTATTGGCTCCTGCGACTGAACTTCCGCCTGCAACTAAGACTCTACCATCTTGTAATAAAGTAGCAGTATGTAAAAACTTATTAGTCCCAAGCCTCCCGTAGGAACCCAACTGCCTGCCTGAAATGCGGCTTTCGCACGGGTTGAATGATGTGTCCCTGGTAAGAAACAACTCACAATAATTCCGAACGTGATGGCTATCGTGGCGAGACTTCGCTTCATATTTTCTCCTCTTTTGTTTTGCGGGTTAGCTCTTCCAATTTTCCGTTGTCACTTAATGAGTGGCAGAACGAGTGAATCCATGTCGCTCGTGTGCTGGACAATGAAAATTGATGCTTTCAACCAGGTAAGCAGAAAAGGAAAAAACATTTCAGACGGGATGAGCAGGCGTTAAGAGTTCACGCTTCAGCGTGGGTGTTTTTTAGCACGCTGAAGCGTGAACTCTTAACGCTGGTTAATCTTTTTTTGTACAGTTATTCAAACTTCTAAAGACCTTCAGCAGCTTCGTCTGATCTTCCGCCATACCACTGCGCAACACCCAATTCGTGGCGTTGAATAAATCTCCAACCGAAGAATCTTTGGTCAGCGTCACGCCACTACTTAACGTTAATGGCAACGGTGAGACGCTCATCATTCCCGTCGGAGCCAGATGGCAACTGATGCGCTGTGTATTGATTTTTGACCACCAATACGGAATGACGCTTTGAATGTCGAGTTGCGCTCCGACGTAGGCTTCGGTCAATTCTCCCCACGCGGAAGTATTCCCACCGCCGCATCCAAGTGCGTACTTCACATTCGGATTGACAACATTTGGAAAGTCATAAACAAGAACCGGATTACCGCCATTCACTCCCGGCACGACGACCTGCCAATTGCGGAAATTGCTGGAAGACGCAAGCCGATTGCACCAGCGATCCGGTTCACTAAAACAAATCGTCAAATCACACGCCTGCGTGGGAGTGGGAGTTGGTGTTGGAGTAGGCACTGGTGTGGGGTTCGGCGTTGGGGTTGCTACAGGTGTTGGTGTCGGATTCGGAGTTGGCACGGGGATCGGTGTCGGCGTTGGTACAGGCGTTGGAGTGGGAGTCGGAGTTGGTGCGAAAATGGGTGACACCTTCGTGGTCAGTGTAGCTCTTCCTCCCGTCGAAACGAAAAATGGTTTTTCAGTTCTTTTCGTGAACCCATTGTGTACAAAAGTATCCGTCGTAACTTCAGCTCGCTTCGTGAAATAGCTGAAATAATTCATCGCGTTTTCATCCAACAACGATTTCTCTGACACGATCACCGTAGCGATCCGAAAATTTTTGCCACTCGTAGTTGCCACAGGAAAACGCGCCCCTTGCTGCGCAATAACATCCCCGATGTTCACCTTGATCATAGCTGCCGTATAAAGTTGTCCATTACAACTTGGAGCTTGTGATTGATCGGCAAAAATAAGATGCTCGCCGACTTGCTCTGGTGGCAATAATCCCATCAAGTACAAATCAAGATCGGTAAAGACTGGTGGCCCGACACGCGGCGTCAGGCGAACACCTCCAGCTTCAGGGGTTAAAGTGCAGGCAAATTCTCCACCTGCGCCAGACCCCGGAATTGAGAATCCCATAATTCCACTGGCCAAACTGGAATATGGCCAATGTGGTCTACCCGTTTTAATGGCTGGCAAATCAAGAAATTCAACCCATTGATGACCCGTTTCATGTTGATACCCAGCTTCGGCTCCGTCGTAAATTGTTGACGATGGAAAGACCGAAATTCCCAGTAACTGTCCACCACTTCCATAATCGAGGCTCGTGTCAAATAGTGGAATTCCAATTCCACGAACACTATTCTGAACTCCGAAATGAAAGCGGTTTTCGATAGTGTTTTGTGCTGAGACGATGTTCAAAAAATCGTATTCATCTTTGAAATACTGGAAAAATTTCCGCGCTACTTTTCTATAATCCCGATTCGCCTCATACGTTGGATCAACAATATTCACCAGATTATCAGTGAATTGCACATCAGGGGCCGCACGGTTGATCGTCCCACGCGGAATGTCTGAGGTAATCACATTCGTAAACGTATTAATTCGACTTCCCTGCGTCGTTCCCTGAAACGGTTTGATAAATCCGATAAATTTCCTGAAAACATCACTGGTTTGTAAGCCTTGTGCCGCCTGTGCAGGTGTCAAGGTCACGGTATAGATTCCGTCCCCGGCAACCTGATCTCCGCCTGTACCATCGTCGAGCATGGGGATTTCCTGCCCCGTCGCCAAATTGTTCGGATTGTATTCAAAACTGACGCGAGTAGCGCCATTAGCCTGAGCACGTAACAGGATCGGCGCAGTTGTATCAATCGGAATCACGAGCGGAACCGTGTCATAAAATTTCACGGTCGGTAGTACCTGCGCAGTTGAAATTGTCAGGTTCCCTGTTTTCCAAATGATCAACAGGGCGACAATTACCAGGGCGATGAATTTGCCTGATCGTAATTTTGTTTGGGACATATATTTCTCCAGTTGGGTGGTTTGTGATAAAAAAATCTTTCCAGAGAGATAAGCTTTTCTGAGAAAAACATTTCACTCGGTGCCATTCAGTTTTTTGATGGTCTACAGTGAGTAGTGAGAATCTAGCTCAATCCATGTCGCTGGATTAATTTACAGAGCATTAGTTTTGTGGCGAAAAATGCAGAAACACGCACGAAGTAAGTGTGCCGAGTTCACACTACTTCCATTCACCTTGCAGCGTGAACGCCGCCCAATAATACGGATTACCAAATCGTTTCTGTTTCAGCATGCCAAGCTGCGCCGCACGTAAGGCCGCCGCCGGAGCTAAATTTTCTTTCAGCATTCCCGCGTAAAATCGTTTCATCAATTCGGCGGTCGCGTAATCATTCACGCGCCACAAACTCGCTACCACACGCGGCGCTCCGGCGTACATAAATCCGCGCGTCAATCCAATCAAACCTTCGCCTTTGACTTCTTTGCCAAGCGCAGTCTGACACGCGCTGAGGACTACCAAATCGGCAGGTAATTTCAAATTATAAATATCGTGCAGCCGCAAAAACCCATCCTGCGGTTTGCCCTTTTCGTCCACCAAAGAAAAAACCAAGCCGGATAATTCGGGATGTTCGCTGTTGAGCATTCCGTGCGTAGCGAAATGGATAATTCGATATTGGCTGAGTTCTTCACTCATCGCATTGGCGCGATTGGCGGCGAAGCTCACACGTTGCAGGCTTTGTTCTTTGCTCGTCATCGAAGCGATGGCTTCGGCTTCCTGTTTTGAAAACGTCAACCGTCCAAGTTGATCGCGCTTGCTGTCAAAATCCCGCATTGCGCGGCTGAAAACGGTATTGGTATTGCTGGCAACTTCCGCTTTTGGCGTTTCGCTCGGAGTCTGATTTTTCGCTTGCGCAAAGCGCGGATCATTCTTTTCAAAGACCGGATCGGCGAAAACCGCTACTTGTTTTGGAGCCGATTTACGCGCAGAAATTTCCTGCCGAATTACGCCTAAAACAGAAGCAGATGGTAGGTTCACGATTTCGTGATCTGTAATTAGTGGTCGGGGGGCTGTGGTCGGTGAACGGTTATTCGCTACATTACCGACCACAGCCCCCCGATCACTGCCTACCATTTCAGGCAAAGCCGAAAACGGCACATATTCCAACGCTCCCGAAGCGACAATCGCCAATCGTTTTCCCTTCCATTCGTTGTTCAATTGTTTGGCGACAGGAGAGAGAATCAACTGACTGAGTGCGGCTCCGGTCGAATTTATTTTGTCATCAATTCCTTTGAGGTCGGTCGCGGATTCTCGTGCGGTTAAGGCTTCATAAAATTTTCGTGCGGCATTATTGATTTCTTGCTCACCGTGTAATTTGAAAGTCTGCACGCCATTTTTGGTAGCAGCAAATAACCAGCTTTGTTGATCTCCCAGCGCATATTCCAGCAAGACAGTTTGATCGTCCATGATCTCGGATTGAATTTCTTTTGCGCTCAACGGTTGGGGCTGTGTCAGGCTGGCATAGCGCGGACTCTCAAGGCGAATTTGCGTGAGAATGTCTTTATATTCTTTGGTCAGAGTGTCTAATTCATTTTGTGTTTTCTTGATTTTTGCTTCATCCGGCTTGCCAGAAATTTGTCGAGCGAGTTGCGAGGAACTGTCGTTGATCTTCTTCTGAATCACTTTTTCGCGCTCTAACAATTCCGGCTTAACGCCGCTACGAAGATCAAGCCTCCCTTCAATGAGCGATTCCAGCATACTGCGTGCCCGTGCTTTCTCGCTCATCTGCAAAGCCTTCTGATCGTATCCGGCCGTTGGTTCCTGTTGGTGAAGTCGCAACAATAAATCTACATAAACTGAATATTCTTCCTGAATTTTAGAACCATACGAAAGTCGCAGGTCAGGAGCGTTGATCGTCGAGCGATTCGCCTCTGTCAAATTGATTGCCTCTTCAATGTAGGGCAATCCCTGCTGATAATTTCCGCGATCCATTTCCAGTTCAGTTAAATGCTGAAGATTAAAAACGATCCCGTATCGCTCATTCATTTTGCGGCGCAGATCAAGTGCACTCGTCAGGTTTTCCAAACTGTTTTCGTACTGCCCCAGCTTGTTCAATGCCATTCCAATGAATTCATACGCAGCAGCTTGTCCCGGTAAATCTCCATTCTTTTTTCTGATCACCAGAGCTTGCCGACAGGCCTCCAAAGCTTTTTGATATTCGCCCATTCGATAATAAGTCAGCCCCAAATTATTGAGCGCGAGCGCTTCATCCAGCTCGATTCCTTTTTTCCTCGAAAGCGCTAAGGCTAATTGGTAATACTCGCTGGCTTTCTCAACGTTGTTCAGAATCCGATAAAGATTGCCGAGATTGCTATAGACTCTTCCAGCAGCATCCATTTGATTCAACTCTTTCATGAGTTGGAGTGATTTCTCGTAAGATTCCAGAGAAAGCTGATATTCCCCCAAATCTTTATAAGCAATTCCCAAATTAGCATACCCCCCGATATTCCTATTTTTCATTTGATGAGCTTCTGCTATAGCGATTGATTGCTTAGAAAAATTCACCGACTTTTCAGCGTCCCCCGTTCGACCATAAAGCACCGCCAGATTCCCATAAACATTGGTTGCAACCTGCCAATCATCTAGTTCTCTGACGACTTCCAAGCATTGCTGTAAATACTCAATTCCATTTTGCCAATCACCAGTAACCACATAAGCCATACCAACGGAATTCAGCAAATAACCAATGGCCGGCTTATCCCCTAATTGACGCTGGATAGCCAGCGCTTGTTTAGAAAGCTCTATCTGTGGCGTGTGATCTACCTCAGTGATTTGAACTTCTAAAGCTAAGGCTTCACCTTCCTGATCTTTGGCTGCCTGAAAAAGGGCAAGTGCCCGATTTGCTTTTTCATGACAGAGTTTAATGGACTCCCCGGTTCCTATTAATTGACTTTCCCAAGCCTCTTCGATCAGATGTTCTGCCTGAGTTCGGCGTTCGTCGTTCTCATCAGCAGTCTTTAATTCCAGTATCTCGACACGATAATTCCCCGGTGGCGCGCTTCCGGTTGGGATTGCAATTTTCAATTCATGAATCCCTGTTTCTTTGGCAATCACCAACATTCGTTCATGACGCTGAGCCCCTTGGAGTAAATTGAAAGAACAGATTTCTTCTTTATTCGGACGCAGCAAACGCAACGCAACATCCGTTCCTTTTTGCGTGACCCGCACATGCACAAATTGACCTGCGGCAAGCGCGATGTTGTAAGATTGAACTTCACCTTTTGCAATGACTTGCTCAATCGGAGTGCCTTGAATCAAGGCTTGCGATAAATTTTGATTGGATTGTGCCTGCAAGGAATCTACGCTAATGAATAAAAATAGCACCACCTGAATTCCGTACAAGAAATGGAAGAAACGGAAACCTGAACCAGCTTTTTTCATGCTTTTCCTCGAATTGATTTTTTTGTTAATTCATTCTGGGGAGAACGCTTTCAATATGACCCAGAAAAAATTTTGAAGCAAGGATTTACGCAATCCTCTTTTTGAAACGTAGAATACTCACGACAATCAACGTCACTCCCATGGCCGTCATCACCAACGCATTTCGATATAAATCTTCCCAGCCTGCACCTCGTAGCATTACGCCCCGCATGACTTGAATCATCCACGTCGCGGGAAGAAGCTGGCTGAACCACTGAAAAAATACGGGCATCGTATGAACAGGAAAAATATAGCCGGACAAATAAATCGAAGGCAAAATTGTTCCGATTGCAGCCTGAATCGCAGCGGCAGGTGAAGAGGCTCGTAGTGACACCAACAATCCAATTCCAATGATCGTTAGGACAAATGGGATCGTCAGCAGGATCAATAATGGCAGGCTTCCAACGATAGGCACGTCGAAAACATACACGCTCATTGTCAGGGTAAACGCCATCACGATAAAGGCTACGACAAAGTACGGAATCATTTTTCCCAGCATTAACCCCAGCGGCGTCACTGGCGTCATGAACATTTGTTCGAGCGTCCCTTTTTCGCGTTCACGAATGATGGCGAGCGCCGCCAGCGTCACGATTTGCATTTGCATCAGCAGCGCAATTAATCCCGGCAACATAAAATTTGGTGAACGCGAATCGGGGTTGAAAAGCAATTTTCTTCGTGCTTCAACTGGCAGTGAAAGTTTGTCGTTCGATTTCATTAACAGGCGATCAGCCGATTCACGAATGGCAATCGAATTAGCGACGTTGGATGCTTCACTCGCCACCATCGCGTCGGAGCCGTCCACTAAAACAAGGATATTCGCAGTTTCGCCAGCGAGCAAAATTCGCGCGTAATCAGGAGGAATTTTCAGTGCGACCTGTGCTTTTCCTGCAATGATCGCCTGATTCATTTCGGCGTCCGAAGTTACATAATTTTTAATTTGAAAATCATCGGAATTCACAAAACGATCAATTAAATGGCGGCTTTCCTGCGTCTTTGAAGCGTCGTAAACGATGGTCGGAATATTGCGAACATTGGCGTTAACGCCAAATCCCATAATCAACATTTGAATCGCCGGAATGACGATCACAAAAAAGAATGTTGCCGGATCACGCCGAATGTGAATGAATTCCTTGATCATCACGGAGACTAATCCCGAAAATGGATTGCGTCGCAAACGGACGAAATTCTTTATTTTTGTTGAGGAAATCGGATGTGTTGAGATAAGTCCTGACATTGTAATTTTCCCTAACGAACGGCAGAAGCCCGACTGTTAAGGAGGGCGTCGGTACAGTGAAAGCTATTTGAAGTGTACGACTGCCCTCCTTAACAGTCGGGCTTCTGCCTCGGTCATTGATGCTGCATTGTCAACGTCACGAAAACATCTTCCAGCGAAGCGCTGACTTCTCGCACCTCGCTGCCTGAAATTTCATTTTTTATTTGCGCAATCGGGATCCTTTCATCAATCAACGCGTTGATGGATTGCCCGAAAATTGTGGCTTGCCGCACGTAAGATTTATGCTTCAAAGCAGCAAGCGCAATGGCAGGGTTTGCCACACTCACTTCAATTCGTTTCGTTCCGTTCGGAGTAATTTCAGGCAATGTTTTCAACTCTTCCGGCGTACCGCACGCAATCAAATTCGACAAATAAATATAGCCGACGCGGCTGCATCGTTCGGCTTCATCCATGTAATGTGTCGTCACGAAAAAAGTAATTCCGCGTCCTGACATTTCAAACAAAACATCCCACAGTTCACGTCGCGCTACGGGGTCAATTCCGGCAGTCGGTTCGTCCAAAAATAAAAGTTTCGGCTTATGAATAATCGCGCATGATAAAGCCAGCCGCTGCTTCCATCCACCTGATAATTTTCCCGCACGACGTTCAAGATAAGGTTCCAGCTTCGTCATTTCGATTACTTCTGCAATGCGAGATTTTTTAGCGCCATTGCGCAGCCCATAAATTCCCGCATAAAAATTAAGATTTTCGCGCACCGTCAAATCGTCGTAGAGGCTGAAATTCTGTGACATATACCCAACCTGCCGACGAATCGTTTCCGCTTGCTTGAGGCAATCCAAACCGAAGACTTCGGCTGCGCCAGACGTAGGTTTCAGCAATCCACACAGCGTTTTAATAATCGTCGTTTTACCGGAACCGTTCGGACCCAGAAAGCCAAAAATCTCTCCGGGCTGCACTTGCAAGCTGACACTGTTGACAGCGGTGAAGTTTTTGAATTTGATCGTCAGGTCATTGATTGAAATTGCAGTTGCCATAATTTTCGATATTTTTTAGACAGGATGAACAGGATTTTTTCAAGATTGACAGGAATTTTCTTGTTAATCTTGCCTACAAATCTTGTTCATCCTGTCTAAAAACTCCCTCAACTCCCAGCTAAATGAATCTTCGCCGCCATCCCTGATTTTAATTTCCCGGCGGAATTATTCAGCTTTACTTTCACGCCGAAAACCTGATGATTGCGCTCGTCACGGCTTTGCACATTGCGCGGCGTGAATTCACCCTGCTCATTAATTTGCTCAATAACTCCAACCATGACCTGTTCGTCCGCCGCATCTATTGTGACACTGACTTTTTGCCCCACTTTGATTTTGGCGAGGTCGGGTTCGGGGATGAACATCCGCACAAAAAGCTGGTCGGCTTCGAGTAATTTCATGACACTTTGATCTGCCGTAATAACATCGCCGGGTCTGATAGAAATTGCTTCGACACGGGCGCGAGCCGGAGCGTGTAATTCTCCTTCAGCGATCAAAACCTTGAATTGGTCAACTTTCGCCCGTGCTTCGGCAAGCTGCGCGCGGGCATCGGCAATTTCTTCGGGACGCGCTCCGCCTCGCATCATTTTTTCGGCTTGCTCTGCCTGACGTAAACGTTCGCTGGCTCCGCGAATTTCTTCGTGCCGATTGCCGTTCATCAACATCTCTAATTTTTTTGCTTCGGCTTCGCGGCGGGCTGCGATGGCTTCATAACGATACCTAGCGCTGTCAACTTCGTGCCGTGATAAATCGCCGGATTGATGCAAAAGATTAAATCGTTCGTAGCTGATTTTGGCGCTCGCAACTTCGGCTTCGACAGCCGCAACATTGGCTTTGACCTGCGCAATATCTTCAGGACGTGCGCCGTTGCGCATCACTTCAAATGAAGCTTTGGCGGTTCCGGTCACGGCGGAAGCCTGCGCGATTTCTTCAACGCGAAAGCCACGTAACAATTGATTCAAACGAGCACGATGCTGCGTGACACGTGCTTCCGCCTGCTTTAATTGTGAATGCAATTCTGCGACATCAAAGCGTACTAAAGGTTGATTCAGCTCAACGCTATGTCCCTCTTCAACTAAAACTTCCGTCACACGTCCACCGACTTTGGAGCCGATTTTAATTTCATGTGTTTCGACGGTTCCGTGAAAGAGCGGCGGCGCTTCAGCATTAATTTTAAAATTCGTATTCGCACAGGCTGAAGCGCATAACGCCAGCGCCATTATCAATAATTTTTGGTAGTTTTTATTCATAAGATGACCTTCAGCTGTTTAGGTTCTGTTGATATTTCAAAATCTCGAATTGATAAGGCTTTTGTTTGCAGCGAGATTGGGGCTTGATTTAAGAAAATGACGTTTCCCGGTAAC
>JAYVRW010000280.1:0-15335 GCA_043775925.1 Blastocatellia bacterium | reverse complement strand
AATACCTGTCCGGGAGTTCTGCCGGATTTTTATCGCGCTTTGTGCTGCCTGTTTTTCGATTACGCGAATTTGAAGAGGCCGCCGCCGCTTATCTGCCCAAAGGAAATCCCGTTTTTCCCTGGAAACTCACGGCACTTCCTTCTCAAAATCTGCTCTCGGATCTGGAAGAAATTGTTGACTTTAATGTTTTTCACGCCCGCGATGAAAGCGCCGGAGCCGTCGTTGTTGATACGATTGAATTAAAAATAGATTCCGTTGAAGCCATTCAACGCGCCTCGTATTTGATCCCACGAACTTTAACGACCTATTTTGAAATTCCGATCATCCACAATCCGGCAGACTTGCTCGAAGCAATTCTGGGGTTTGGCTATCGTACCAAAGTCAGAACCGGCGGAGTTAAAACTGAGGACTTCCCGGACGCTACTCATTTGGCTCGGCTCATGTGTCAGTGTGCACAAAGTCGAATCCCCTTGAAAGCTTCGGCGGCACTGCATCACGCCATCACGGGAAATTATAAACTAACCTTAACGCCTTCCAGTGCTTCAGGACACATGTATGGCTTCCTGAATGTTTTGCTGGCCACCGTGTTAGCCAGATTTGATGCGGATGAAAGCGAGGTTGCAGAACTGTTGCAAGAATCCTCCCTCGCTGCTTTTGCCTTTGATGAAACGGGAATTCAGTGGCGCAGACATCGCCTGACAACGAATCAAATCAGCCTTGCGCGCACGCAGGTAGCGATGGGGTTCAGCTCCAGCCTATTCGATGAGCCAATGGCGGAATTGAAGAAATTAAAGCTGCGGTAGGAATTTTTCTAAAGTCCAACAAACTTTAGTTTGTTGAATTGTAAGCAGCATCCCGTAAAAACCGACAAACTGAAGTTCATCGGACTTTCTACTTACACATACAACGAAGCCGGATAACGCTCTTTCGGCAAGCTTGTTTTTCTGGCAATCACAAAAATATTATCGCCCCGCAGGTCTGGAGAAAACTGTAATTCCTTCAATAATTCCAACGTCGCCGGATTCGATTTTGCCCAAACATCTTCCGTTTCTAATTCCACTACTGAAAAGCCTGAAGCTTCCAGAAATGTTTTGACCGTTTCCGGCGTATGCTCGTGATAATGCTGTTCGGCGGCGTCTTTAAGATTGTATTTCATCCACAGATACGGCGGGTAGCCCGTGAGCAATCCTTCGATAGCTCTGATGCTGGTGATATTCGGCGTGGTCAAAAATAGCAATCCATCATCCGCCAAAACACGATTGCATTCCCAAAATAAATGCATTGGATCACGGCTGAAATGTTCGAGCATCTCACAGCAAATCACCGTTTGAAAATGCTGGTCAGGATAAGGAAACGTTTCGGTCTCAGCATTGAAAAATGTCGTTGTAAATGAATGCTCTTCGTTGCCTTGGTATTGCTTCGTCAATCGCTGTTCAACTGTTCCTGAAACCGCGCCTTCTTTCCAATCGGCACAAGAAATGTCATGGTATCCGGCAAATTTTTTGATCGCTGGGGTGAAGAAAAAACAGCTTCCCAACTCCAACAATCTCGCGGTGGATTTTTGGGGAGGAGGAATCCGATTAATCGTTGTGACAAAGCGGCGCAGATGCGTTTCAGCGTACGACAAGTGATCGGAATTTTTGGCATCTACATAACTCAGAATGTAATCTGCCACTTCACGATCTTCGGGGGAGTATTTTTGCAAGCTCTCGATGGCTTCTTTTTTCCATTCGATAATTTTGAAGTAGTGTGCTTTAGCATCTTCCTGATGAGCATCAAAATGCTTGTCAACATTGGCTTTGATGTCTTCCAAAGCAGGACGACTCACCGTCAGCGCGTCAAACTTTTTTAGATGATCCCTCACCTCATCTGAATTTACAGGTTTCGCTTCGAGCAAAATTCGCATCGCGCGGCGCATTTGATCCAAACGTTTTTCTGAATGCTGCAACAACAAATCAGTCCGCGCAATCACATCATCACCGATGCGAACCAAACGATCATCAACATATTTTTCGCGTGTAAATAACCGCTCTTCCGTGCCTTTTTCATAAGCAGAAATTCTGCGATCAAGATTGATTTCCTGATTGCCGAGGCGATCATCAATCCGATTATCAAGGCTGCGCGTGCGTTGCTCAAAAGTCGAAGCCAGTGTTGCGCCAAGCGTAGTATTTTGCAGCGTCACATTCGTTTCAATCGCCGAGAATCGTTCTTCAATGCGCGCATCTATAACTGTTTCATATTTCGTTAAGCGTTCGCCAAACTGCGAAGAAAATTCGGTAAATTTCTCTTCGATCCGCGCCTGAAGAGTTTCAAATTTTTCTTCAATGCGTTGCTCAATAATCTCCAACCGCGCTGCCAGATTTTCATTGGTCGCCTGGATTTTCAGATGTGCGTCATCAGCTTTATCAATGACTTCATCCAAACGCTTTTCAAATTGAGGCTGAAAAATTTCAACTTCATCTATGCGCTTCTCTGCCACACCAAGTCGCGGCTCAGCAGCATCCAGGCGAGCTTCAGATGTGCCAATCCGGGAATTGGTTTCAGTTAAATTTTCCTCAATTGAATCCAATCTTTTTTCAGACAAATCCAAACGCGGCTCAGCCGCATCCAGACGAAGCTCGACGCGGTCCTGACGTTCACCGTCTACGTGACGTAGTTGCTTGTGATCTTCCAGAAAAAGGCGGCGGAAATTGTTGAAGAAAACCTGAAGGTTATTCATAAATTTGCGGATCAATTACTTATTCTTTTTCTTGATCCAGTCCTGAAAAACTTCGTCGTAAACGGCTTGTGTTTCGCGGGCGGCGCGTTCCCAGGAAAATAATTTTGAGCGTTCGAGTCCAGCGCGGCGGAAGTTCTGACGCTGTTCACGATCAGTCAACAACCTCGCCATCGCGCCACTTAATTCACCCAGATCATTAGGGTTTACCATAATTCCGGCGTCGCCGACAACTTCCGGCAAGCTGGAAGTATTGGAAGTTATCACTGCCGCTCCGCAAGCCATCGCTTCCAGCGGAGGCAATCCGAACCCTTCATAGAGCGACGGATAGACAAAAGCTTCGCAGGCTGAATACAACGACGGCAAATCTTCATCGTCAACATAGCCGGTGAATTTCACCATCCGCTGCAATCTCAATTCTGCGACCTGCTCAAAAACTTCTTCATCTAACCAACCGCGTCCGCCGCATAAAACCAATTGCGGGCGATGATCGGTGTGCTTCAATAATTCGTTATAGGCTTGAATCAATTTAATTAAATTTTTGCGCGGCTCAATGGTTCCTGTATAGAGCAAATAGGGTCGTTGAATGCTGTGCTTTTCCAACACATCCTGACAATCTTCGAGATGCAACGGCTTCATTTTTTCGCGCGCAGCTTCGTGGACGACTCTGATCTTGTCGTCTTTAATCCGCAGATGTTTTTTGATTTCGTCGCGGGTGGCTTCGCTGGGAGCAATCAGCATATTGGCGCGCTTCGCCATAATCGGAATCCGGCGTTTGCCGCGCTCAACATTCTTTTTTTCGTGGGTCAGCGCCTGCGAATACAACGATAAATCGTGGACGGTCACGACGGTCGGACAAGGCGCAAAAACAGGAACGCAATAATTTGTGCCGTGAAATAAATCTACCGGAGAGATGTTCAGTAACGCAGGCAATCCCATCAACCACCACTTGCGAAAAGCGGGGCGCACAGGAGTAAATCGTTTTGATAGGTTTTGAAATCGAGTTTGATCAAAACTGAAATCAAAAGGAGAAATCAATTCGTATTGGTGGTCGTGGTGGGTGCGGGCTAACCATTCAGCCAGTGCGTCGGTGTAATGTCCGACACCTGTTTTAGCCGCCACGAGTGGAATCGCATCTATGGCTACACGCATTGATTAAAAGTCCGACAAGCTGATCTCAATTCTCAACTCTCCGAATTCCTTTCCGTTCAGCTTCAAACACTGGCAAGCTCAAAGATTTTTCAAAGCGGATTCTCAGAATGGTTCCGGTATCTAAGCGTAAATCGCCGCCTTTGGACATCAGGACTCCAGCCACCGCGCCAGCTCCGGCGCCAATAATTGCACCGCCGATACCGAAGATTCCGCCTAATGCTCCCATGCCAGCGCCCATTCCCGCGTTTTTCGCAGTGCGTCCACCGGAACGTGATCCCTGGACTTTACCTTCGCTATCCTTAGCGCGGTATTTTTCGTCGTTCGCGTAATCATCAACTGCGAGCACGGTAACAGCAATTTTTTCAGAGCCGTAAGGCATCAACATTGTGCTGAACGTCAATTTTAAGGAAGAATTTTTTTGCCCTTTTTTAGCGCGGACAACCTCGCTAACACGCCCATAAAAAGGGGTTCCTTTAGCGATCAGGACTTGTCCGTCCTCGCCACGAACATCTTCGTAAAGAACGGCGTTGACTTCATCACCCACTTCGCTGAGCTTGGTGCTGACAGGCGTTTGCAATGAGAGTTTCGCCAACGTCCCATCGGGCAAATTCACTGAATTTTTATCAACAGATGTTTTCTCGGATTTGTCGGCATCAGCAGTTTGCGCGAACAGTGAAAAACTGAGGAAGGTAATAATCAAAAGAGTCAGAAGCTGTTTCATAAAAAAATCTCCATTAACGCTTCGACCGAGGGAGCGACGAAGTTGTATTTAATAAAAATGACGATCAGCGTTTGATGTCGCTTTTCATCACGTCGCGGATTTCAGTATCAATGCCGCGACTTCGATCACGATTGGCTTCCTGTAGTTCACTTGCTCCCGAAGCTCTGCGCAATAAGCGAACAGCTCCGTCGCGGGCTTTTTTGATTTCACGTCGCCCATCTTCGAGCAAAATCTCAATGGCTTGCCCGCCTTCAAGCATACGGACGATTTCACCGTAACTGACGCCTGATCCGGTGGCGTAGGAAACTTCATCGCCGATGCGATATTCTGTCGGTGGTTTTTTATTGTTGCTGGCTACCATACTTGAGAACTCCAGAATTTGGGTTGGATGAAGAGATGATTGTAGTGGTTGCCCGTCAAAGTTTCAATGAATCTCAATGTTAAGTTCGTCCATCAAATCTTCACCCGCACTGATCGGTATACGGTAATACCACCAATTTTCTTTGGCGCGCCAACCTTCCTCTTCGGCAACTTCATCGCTCCACAAACATTCTTCAATTTTCGTGGTGAGTGATTTCATCTGCTCATCGGCTTCATTAATGCGGTGATCGTATTTGGCTTTGTCCGCTGCCGGAGCAACTGCCAGCGCATCGTGCAAAAGCTGGCGTGAATCAAGATCATTTAAGTAATCATCAAGACCCAACTGATATTCATCGGCAACTGCTTCGACAACATTTTCCCAAGTCTCAACCAACCCCGGTAATCCGCCCTTGAGGATGTGATCTCCACAGCCTTTATTTTGTAAAAATTCAATTACTGGATCGTTCATTATTTCGGTCTTTGATCTTTGGACTTTGATCTTTGGTGATCGGTCTTGCGATCAATGCTCCTTGTTAACCTGTCTTTTAAAATATCGCTCGCCGTCATTCGGCTTGAAGCAGGTGCGAATGGTTAAGTCTTGATCAAAAGCCACAAAAATTCCAGTCGAACGATCAAAGCGGCTCACCGTTCCATCACTGCGTGAGAGTTCAAGAATATCGCCACCTACGGAAGCGTCACGCAAAGCCTGCGCCTGCCGCAAATATTCATCCTGAGAAATCCCGCCAAATTCACGCCCGTGCTTTTCAAAATGCTCATCAAATTTCCGGCGCGTTCGAAATCCGATTTTTGTATTTACCGGATTATTTTTACTTTCCGCTTTGGCGGTTGCATTTCCAACGTCAATGGAGGTCGGCAAGTCGCTGGGTTTCGTCACAGTGGCGCGACAAGCCGGAATGATAATGATGACGGATAAAATCAACCAGAAGCTTAATTTTGAAAAAATATGCATCGCCGACTCTTCCCCTGAATAAATGATAAATCCGAAACGAAGCCATCATTACCATTATTAACGTCGTTGATGCAACAATGGATGCGGGCAATTCTCTGGACGAATTCATTTAACTCGAAAAATAAAGGTGGGATGGTTGGAAGGAATTTGAAAGGTACTGCAACTGAAATAAGGGATTTTTGGATTAGGTGAGGTACGCGCTTTTACGATTCTTTGAGCTTATCCGTTGGGCGGAACACCGAAATTAAGAATACTGCGCAGATGGTAAGATTTTTTAGGAACAGAACGCCTGGTGGCCCCGGATCGTCGCCGCCGAACAACCCAACTAAAACTACGACGACAATCACCAGGCGTCCTTGTTACGTTTAGATATAATGCGAGCTGCGTGCCACACACATTTCAATTTCACTTTTGCAACACAACGCCAATAGAATCAAGCCTTTCATCCATTTTGACTAAAATGACCTGATTGACATTTCAGTCAAAATTGACGGAGTATGTCACTTTGCACTGACGTGTTGCGGCGTTCTGCCCGACTTGCCATAAATCCGGTTAATTTTTATGAATTTTAACGAAGCAATTACTTTTGTAGCGCAAGCTGAACGAATCGTCGGCTTCACCGGCGCAGGTATTTCGACTGAATCCGGCATCCCTGATTTTCGCAGTCCAAATGGAGTCTGGGCGAATAATCGAACCATCTATTTTGACGAATTCCTGAGCAATCGCGCCGACCGGATTGAATACTGGCGACAAAAATCTTTGGCGTGGCCTGAGATGCGCGAGGCTCAGCCTAACGCCGGACATCAGGCCTTCGTCGAACTTGAGCGACGCGGAAAATTAATGGCGATGATTACGCAAAATATTGATGGCTTGCACCAACGCGCCGGAAATTCCGCCGAAAAAATTATTGAACTACACGGTACGACCGTCGAAGTCGAATGCCTGAAATGCCGTGATCGAATTTCAATGGATGAAGCCGTGACGCGAATTACTGCTGGTGATCCGGCTCCCGAATGTGAGAAATGTGGAGGCCTATTAAAACCCGCAACCATTTCTTTCGGACAAGCGATGCCCGCCGCCGCCCTGCGCCGCGCCGAACAATCCTGCTACGATTGCGATGTCTTTATTGCCGTCGGATCGTCGCTGGTAGTTCATCCGGCAGCTTCCCTGCCCGCGTTAGCCAAACAAAAAGGAGCCTTATTAATCATCATCAACCGGACTTCGACGCCATTGGATGAGATCGCTGATTTAGTGGTGCGTGAAGAAATTGGTGTAGCGTTGCCTCAATTAATTGGCGCGTGAGTGAAGGATTTTCCCGACGAACTCCCCCCCTGATAAATACAAAAAATATGCTTAGTCACTCGGCTCTCTCATGTTCTTCTGTTAGAATTTAGGGAGCGTCGAGACTGGGCGTATGCCTCGGTAAATGTCATACTCAACAAAAATGAAGGATGCTTCTTCAAATGAAATCACCCAATTGCTTTTGAATTGGAGCAACGGCGATCAAGCGGCGGTCAATGAATTGTTGCCGCTGGTCTATGACGAATTGCGGCGACTGGCCAGAACTTACCTGCGCCGCGAACGCGCCAATCATTCGCTGCAACCAACTTCATTAGTTCATGAAGCGTACCTCCGTATGATTAGCCAGCCCAAAGTTAGCTGGGAAAATCGGGCGCAATTTTTTGGTCTGGCAGCCACGCTGATGCGAAATATTCTGGTAGATCACGCGCGCCGTCGTCAGGCAGTTAAACGAGGCGGCGATGAAATTATGCTTTCACTCGGTCAGGCAGATCGCTTCGGCAAACAATCTGATGTAAATTTGCTGGCGCTTGACGATGCGCTCAAGAGCCTGATGCACCAATCCCCGGAGCACGCCAAAGTGATCGAACTGCGATATTTTGGCGGACTCACCATTGAGGAAACAGCTCTGGTCATGAGCGTTTCACATTCAACCATCGAGCGCGACTGGACTTTCGCCAAAGCCTGGTTGAAAAAGGAGCTGACAAAAAAATGACCAGCCCTGACCACTGGAAAAAGATTGAGGAAATTTTTCATGCAGCACTTGACGCTCCAGACCGTGAGGCATTTTTGACGAATGCCTGTAGCGGTGATTCCGACTTACATGCCGAAGTTGAGGCTTTACTTGCCGCCCACGAACAGGGCGAAAGCTTCCTGAAGGCTCCCACCTGGGAAGGAGAAGCAACCTCATTATTTAATGAGACGCAAATCCAACCGCCGCTCAAATCATTCAGCCACTATCAAATTATTTCGTTGCTTGGTGAAGGCGGAATGGGCGAAGTTTATCTGGCATCTGACACCAAGCTGGGACGTAAAGCAGCGATCAAAATATTGTCCGCCAAATACACGGCTGAAGCTGATTTAGTGCATCGCTTTGAACGTGAAGCCAAAGCCGCTTCCGCGCTCAATCATCCCAATATTCTGACGGTTTACGAAATCGGGGAAACTGATGATGCTCATTTCATCGCTACTGAGTTTATTGAAGGGAGCACGCTGCGCCAACACCTCAAGACGGGTAATATCCCGCTACAGGAAGTGTTGGAAATCTGCCTCCAGATTGCCGCCGCCTTAACTGCCGCGCACGAAGCCGGCATCATTCACCGCGATATTAAGCCCGAAAACATTATGCTGCGGCCTGATGGTTACGTGAAAGTTTTGGATTTCGGTTTGGCAAAATTAACCGAAGCTTCCCTCAATCCTGATGATTCGACGACCCAGACTGGAATCGTGATGGGAACTCCGAGTTATATGTCACCCGAACAGGCGCGCGGGCAAAGGGTAGACCCGCGCACCGACATCTGGAGCCTTGGCGTAGTCCTGCACGAATTAGTTTCAGGAGCGCGACCTTTTATGGGCAACACACGAGCCGATTTGATGGTCTCAATTTTAGATCGGGAACCGGCTCCGTTGCCTGAGTATCTCCCACTTGCACTGAGACAGGTCGTGACGAAATCATTGGCGAAAGACCCGTCGCAGCGTTACGCCACAGCAAGAGAATTCGGGCAGGAACTGAAAGTGCTACGGCATAAGCTTGAATTTGCTTCAGAGCTGAAACACCTGTCGCAACAAACAGCTCAAAGCACGATCCGTCAAGCGATTGACGTTGAGACGCAGAAACTCACGCAGCCACTTCAACCAGAACCTCTCAGCTCTGATGAGGGCGCTACACCAGCAACTGTGCTTCCGGCAGCCATCGCCACGCGATCAAAATTCTCCGTGCCTGTCGTCGCCGGATTGTTACTCGCCGGCGGCTTAGGAACCGGAGTCTGGTATTTCTCTGGCGCAAAACCTGCGGCCTTGAGTTCAGCCAGTGTCACAGCTCCGAGCCAACCAAAACGCGAATTGACCTGGTCATTGACTGCCCAACGGATGCAGGGAGAGAAATTAGAAGGACGACCTTTACAATCCTCAGGCAGAGACTTTTTTCCAAACGGATCAAGGTTCAAGTTTAATTTAATTAGTCCGCAAACAGGTTATCTCTACCTGCTGAATGAAGGCTTGACCAAAGGCGGCGAGAAAAGCCTGAATTTACTGTATCCAACTCCAAAAAATAACCAGCTCAACGCCGCAGTCACCGCCAATCAACCCATTCAAACGGACAACTACATTTTCGATGAAAACGAAGGCACGGAGAAATTCTGGATCGTCTGGGCAGCCAATCCGGTAGCCGAAATCGAAGCCGCCAAAACTGACGCGAAACCTACCATTAATAACGCCACCCAACGCGCGGCAATTCTTGCCTTGCTCGCCGAGCACGCGCCGAAAGCAAAGACGACAATGGACGAATCAAAAGAGAATTCTACTGTCACGACAGGCAGCGAAATTTTAGCGGATTTAGTAAACCTCAAGCATAGATAAAAGAATTTCGCATGAACTATCTTCATTACGAACTTCGCCTTCTTGACATTCCTCCTGGACAGGCGTAACTCATACTCCCCAGCGAGCATACGCATGCTAAACGCTTCAGTCTGAATAAGGATGTTAGTCTGTATTTAATCTGTACACCGACGGGTTTGCTCTTGGGCAAAGATGCTTCCTGCAAGGTGGACACTCATTACAAGTCGCAGTGCTGCGACTCTAATCAGGAGATTATTTATGAAAAAATTGTTTCTCGTCCTATCAATTGTTGTGATCAGCTCAATCCTTTTCGCGAAAAGTTTTGAGCCTTCACTTACTAAAACCAGAGCAAATTGGACTATCCATTTTTTACACGAGGACGACACACCTGGAACATGTGTCATCGCGGGTTATGACGGTTTTGGTGTCGGAAATTCAGGCACTACCCCACATGTTTCATGTTCGTGTGGCTCCCGTCACACCTTTACCG
This sequence comes from Blastocatellia bacterium, assembly GCA_043775925.1. GTDB lineage: Bacteria > Acidobacteriota > Blastocatellia > RBC074 > RBC074 > JAFDVL01. The sequence goes on along the minus strand of JAYVRW010000280.1, from coordinate 5,071 downwards.
GAAGCCAATCCAGTCCAACATTTGCGCATGGTTCTGGCCTTGGTTCAGTGGCTCCTGACAATGATCATTCCAACAAATCAGTTGCTAAGGCGCTTAGTGGTCCAAGCTGGGGTGCTGAAATTACTGACTAAACATAATGATTTTGACTCAGCCTGCTATAATGATTAAGCAATACGCGTTTATTCATTGTAGCGGATAGCGCGTTGCAATACGTGACAAAAGCGACTTCTACAATTGACGAATCAAAATCGCTAAAGAAGTTCGCAGCAAAAAAAGTTCGCAGTTCGCAGTGAAGACAGTTCACAGTAAAATTCCTGCGAACTGCCTTTCCTGCGAACCGCGAACTTTTCTTGCTGCGAACTTTCCTGCTGCAAACTTCCCCGCTTGTCTTCCCTTCTCGACAGGCGTAACATCTGCCTGTCGTTCAAATACTCACTCCCCCCAGACATTTTTTACGTTGTCATTATTTTTGTTTTTCTGAGGGAAATTCGGTTGTGATTTCGCTTACTTTGATGTAGCGAAAAAAATCGCAATAGTATCAGCGCTGAGTTTGCGTTCAAGGAATTACACTTTCCTGAAACGGGATTTTGCTGGTAGTTCAACCCGGCACGAGCATCGTGCTGACAACTAAATTGTTTTGTCATCGCTGTGGCGTAATTTTCGGACGTGAAGTCTCTGTCATCCGATTACGTCACAAGGAAAACGAATCAATTTTTGAAATTCGAAAACCTGAGGTAGAGGTTACAACTTAAAGGAGCAAATTATGGCCAATTGGAATATTAGTTTTACACACCTCGACGGCACACCTGGCACAGGTGGCATCGCAGCTTTTAATGGTTTTGGGGTTGGGAATTCAGGCACTACCCCGCGTGTCCCATGTTCGTGTGGCAACACCCACACCTTCACCGGGAGTCAGGCTAGTTCAATCTTTGCGAGCGGTTCCGGCCCTGGTTCTGTTGCCCCGCCCAATGATCCACACCAAGAAGACGAAGTGGAATTTGGTGCAGGTCCAACCTGGAGTGCTGAAATTGGTGATCCAATTGAAGGAGAAGAAGCTGAAACTGAAGTACCTTGCGCGACAGAACCAACCAAGGATTATTAGTTGTCTGTATCGGCTTCAAAGCAATGCTTGATAAGGAATAATTGGCAGCTCATTTGTCTTAGCGTGTGTTTGGAAATTCTGTGCTTGTCGCCAACGGCGACCAACAAATATATAGTTGAGATTGTTGGTCGCCTTCAGCGACCTTTGATGTTTTGCTTCTAACCCAGCGATGCTCGCTGGGTTAGAATGTTGGTCATCTTCGATGATGACAAAAAAACAATCATTGAGTTTTCAAACAGCCTCTGAGCAAATTAATGCTGGTACTTTTTGTCAAGATCGAAAGAGGTATTGTCATGACTTATGAAGTTGGATATTACCGAATTATCTGCCAACAGAAGCGAAGGAGATTTTGGTGCCTCATAATTCTGCTTGCATTTTCTGCAATGTGCTTGCCGGTGTATGCTTCAACCAGAGCTCGTAACTTAATTCTACAACTTAATGCTCATCAAAATACTGAGGTCATAAAGCTCGAAGTCGGTGTGCCGATCATGCGGAAGATCGAAACCGATACAACTCATCTTTATCGTGTCTCACTTGTTGCAGGTCAGTATTTTCGTGCCATTGTTGAGAAGCAAGGGGCAGAAGTTACTGCAACTTTGAGCAGTCCCAATGGTCAGCCCATCATTAAAGCGAATACAAATACTGCGGGTAAAGGAGTCGTTCCAATTTCTCTGATTGTAGAAGAATCGGGAGAATATCGCATCGAAATCAGTTTAGATAATAACGAGTTTGCCGGGAACTACGAAATAAAAATGGATGCATTACGTCTCCCCACCCAGAAAGATCGAGATCAAGCTTTTGCCGAAAAGCTTTATTGGGACGCCGATCAGCTATTCTCGCAACCGAAAATGGAATCTAAGCGAAAAGCGTTGGAAAAATATGAGCAAGTACTGCCAATGTTTCAGGCTTTAGGTGATCGCAATTTTGAGCGTTTTTGCTATCACATGGCTGGCTTTATCTATCACATTTCAAGCGAGCTACCGAAAGCGCTTGCATATTATGAACAGGCGCTCGCACTCGCCAAAAAACATGATGATAAGGCTAATGAAACTTCTTTACTCATCAATATCGGCGGAGTATATGACATTTTAGGTGAGCCGCAGAAGGCGCTGGAATATTATGAACAGTCGCTCGCGATGGCAAATGACCTAAACAATCGCAGCTTACAGGGGGACGTTCTCAATAATATTGGCGCAATATACTATAGCCAGTCCGACACACTGAAAGCGCAGAATTACTATAATCAGGCATTGAAGATTAGACGAGTACTTAACGATCCAGCCACGATTGCCATTACACTCAGTAATATTGCCAATGTCTATACAATTGTGGGAGAGCACATGCGAGCGCTGCAATATCTCGAAGAGTCTCTCGTACTAAGACAAAAAGCGAAGGATGTTAGAGGAGAAGCGACCACGCTGAATTACATTGGTTCTACACATGCTTCGATAGGCAACTTGACTAGTGCTTTAGAATATTATAATCGGGCGCTTCCGCTACGTCGTACTGTCGGAGATCGCCGTGGCGAAGCCCTAACCCTTAAAAATATTGGCGTGGCTCTCAATTCACAGGGCGAGCATCAAAAAGCACTCACCCATCTTCAACAGGCACTCGACATCCAACGAACAATCAAAGACCGCAGATCCGAAGCCCTCACGCTTGAACATATTGGCAGCGTTCATACGCAATCAGGCGACCTTGTGCTTGCCAATCAATTTTACAACGAAGCGCTCACCGCTGCTCAGGCAGTGGGAGACAAGCGCATTGAGGCAACCGTACTTAAAGGGATGGCTCGCGTTGCGCGTGAACGTGGCGATCTGGAGAACTCGCGCAAATTCATCGAAGATTCAATCGCCAAAATCGAGACAGTTCGCGGTCAGGTAGACATTCAAATGCGCGCTTCTTTTTCAGGTGTCCAGCATAGTGCTTACGAGTTTTACATTGATTTGCTGATGCTCATGCATCGCTTGAATCCTGCCAAAGAACTTGACCGAGCTGCGCTGCAAGTAAGCGAACGATCCCGTGCCCGTAGTCTTTTGGAATCTCTTTCCGAAACCAGCGCAAACATTCGACAAGGTGTGGATGCCGAACTGCTCCAGCGCGAACGTACCCTCTCTCAGCAAATCAATGCTAAGGCGGAACGATTGATGCAAGCACGCGGGCAAAAGAATGACAAAGATCGAGTTTCGACCTTAAATAAAGAGCTATACGAACTCGAAGATCAATACGCGCAGACGCAGGCAGCGATTCGCAAGGCAAACCCTGGATACGCTGCTATCACTCAACCGCAATCGCTCGACGTCCCTGCGATCCAAAAAGAACTGGATGAAAATACGTTGTTGCTTGAATACGCTTTAGGCGAGGAACGCAGTTTTGTGTGGGCGGTCACGAATAAGTCATTAACCAGTTACGAATTGCCAAAGCAATCAGAAATCAAACCCGTCGCCCAGCAAGTTTATGAAGCTCTGACCGCGCGAACATTAGTCGTCAACGTCGAAACGCCCCAAGCGAAACAAGTACGCATCAATCAGGCGGATACACAATTTTCTGAGGCTTCCACCAAATTAAGTGAAATGTTACTGGCTCCACTCGCCGCGCAACTAGGCAACAAACGCTTAGTCATCGTCGCCGATGGCGCGTTGCAGTATGTGCCGTTTGGAGCTTTGCCAGAAGTGGTGGTCGGTGGTCAGGGGTCGGTGGGCGGCAAAGACAACCGATCACTGGCCACCGACCACCGAGCACCTCTCATCGTGGCTCACGAAATCATCACCCTGCCCTCCGCTTCGACGATTGCGGTGATGCGGAAGGAATTTGCGGGACGCCAGATTGCTCCGAAAATGCTGGCGGTCATCGCCGACCCCGTTTTTAGCAATGAGGATGAACGCGCCAAAATCAGCAAAGTGAAATTAGCGCGAACAACAACGGCTAACACCGAAGCACGCAGCATCGTCCACACCGAAGAAAAAGCTCCCAACCACGAAAAAATGTTTGGTGGGTTGAAAATCCCACGTTTGCCTTACACCCATCAGGAAGCAGATCAAATTTTTGCGCTGGCTCCGAAAGCTACCAGCTTGAGGGCGACTGATTTTCAGGCCAATCGCGCCACGGTGATAAATCCTGAGCTTGGGAAATATCGTTACATCCATTTCGCTACGCATGGTTTGCTGGATAGCGAAAAGCCGGGACTGTCTTCGCTGGTGCTGTCCATGGTAGATGAACAAGGCCAGGCGCAGGATGGTTTTTTCCGTGCGCATGAACTTTACAATTTAAAACTTCCAGCCGAATTAGTCGTGCTGAGCGCGTGCCAGACCGGACTCGGCAAAGACATCAAGGGTGAAGGATTGGTCGGATTAACGCGTGGATTTATGTACGCTGGCGCGGCTCGTGTGATTGTCAGCCTGTGGAGCGTCAATGACAAAGCGACTTCAGAATTAATGACCAGGTTGTATCAGAAGATGCTGAAAGAAGGGCAAAGTCCGGCAGCCTCCTTGCGCGCGGCGCAGGTCCAAATGTGGAAACAAAAGCAATGGCAAGCGCCGTATTATTGGGCGGCGTTTGTGTTGCAAGGGGAATGGCGGTAATAGTGGGTGCGTTCGCTTTTTATCAATTGCCACCAACTTTAGTTAGTGGATGGGGAGAGAAAAGAAAAACAAGGCTTTAGCCGAATAACGAAAAAAGAAGCAGATTTTCCGCAGCGCTTCAGCTAAAGCAATTCGGAAGCAAGCTGATTCTCTAAATTTGGCTAAAGCCTGCCCTTTGAAGAAGCGCCGAGTTAAAACTCGTGGCAATTGATAAAAAATACGCACGGATTTTTTCCGTAACAATTTTCGCAAAGCCCGGCTGAGGGAAAAGCATCACGCAATGCGCTTGTATGGACAGGAGGAAAATGTATGGCTCGCTCGTTCGTAAAGCATCGGTTCTTTTTGCTGGTCGTCATTAGCTGGCTGCCCGTCTTACTCCACGCACAAG
>JAYVRW010000279.1:0-4244 GCA_043775925.1 Blastocatellia bacterium | reverse complement strand
CGATTTTTCGTTATGGCTCGGCATTGCCGTTCAATATTTTGCTTGGCTCTGATCGCAATAACGATACGAACGTCAATGATCGTCCCGTCGGAGTTAGTCGCAATGCTGGCGCAGGCTTTAATTTTGCTTCCTTCGATGCGCGGCTGAGCCGTCGGCTTCACTTCACGGAACGGGTCGGAATTGAAATCCTGGCGGAAGGATTTAATCTTTTCAATCGCGCCAATTTGCAATTACCAAACGCGACCATTGGAACGGGAACAACTCCGCTGGCGACGTTTCGGACTCCGACAGGCGCAGCCGATCCACGTCAGATTCAGATTGGGTTACGGTTGAATTATTAAAACTCTCAATTCTCAACTTTGCACTCTCAACTTTTCGGGCTAAGGAGTTGAGAATTGAGAGTGCAGAGTTGAAAATGATTGCAACGGAAAACTACGAAATACATTTTATGTTACGAATTTTTACTATTTCATTATTTCTATTCGCTACCACTTTCGCCCAAACGCATCAGCACGGCGCAATGCCTGCCGCCCCCAATGTTGACGGGCAATTTAACCCATTCGTCGTGGCAAATCCGAAAGGCGGATTTTACCTCGTGTACATCCAACGCACAGGCACAAGCTGTGATGTGATGCTGCGGAGTTCAACCGACGGACAGAATTTTTCTGCTCCAATTCGCGTCAATGACCGTGCCGGAGACGCCGCAGTTCGCAATGAAAATCCTCCGAAAATTGTTGTTGCCAATAACGGCGATGTCTATGTTTGCTGGTCGAGCGAACGCGAACGGTGGAAAGGTGATATTCGTTTTGCCCGTTCGACAGATGGTGGAAAAACTTTCACGCCTGCGCTGACGCTCAATTCTGATGCGGGTGGCGCACCTACCGGACATGCTTTTCAATCCATTGCCGTTGATACTAGCGGTAAAATTTTTGTCGCGTGGATTGATGAGCGCAACAAAACAAAAGCGAGTCGCGGCGGAGAAATCTGGCTAAGCATTTCTACCAATCGCGGCAAAACATTTTCACCCGATGTAAAGATTTTGTCGGACGTGTGCGAATGCTGTCGGACTACTTTGCAGCTTGATCGGCAGGGCAATATTTTTCTGTCGTATCGCACCGTACCCGCTTCAGGTGTGATGAATCGTGACATCATCGTCGCCAAATCTTCCGATCACGGAAGCACCTTTTCTTCAACCATTGTGAGTCACGACGGTTGGGAAATCAACGGCTGTCCCGTCGCAGGCCCAAGCCTGAGCCTGGATAATTCAGGCAATCCGAGTGTCGTCTGGTTTATGGGTGGAGGTGCGCGTCCGGGGCTTTATTTTGCCGCCTCAAACGATCAGGGGAAAACTTTTTCGGCGCGTCAACTGGTTGACGCCAAGCAAAAAATTGGCAAGCACGCGCACCTTGTCGGCTTTGGAAATAACAAAGCCTTTGTGACCTGGGATGATGCCGACGCCAAAACTTTCAGCGTCTGGGGCGTGATGGATTTAAGTAAAGGCGTACAGCAAAAAAGCAGTGAACAAGCAGGCATTGCTTATCCCGTAGCGGCGGTGAATGGAACGGTTGCCGTCATTGCGGGAATGAAAATGGCTACGCATGAAGTTGTCACGTTTGTTGAAAATCTTCCCTGAATATGATTTCTTCTGGCAAGAGTTGCGCCTTAGTTTTACACTACGCGGAGGAGGTGCAGGATGCGAAAATTAGTTTTATCAGCCATCTTATTTTTGATTTTTGGGAATACCGTTTCTTCAGCGCAAAATACCACGTCTACCATTTCAGGTCGTGTAGTTGATATAGCAGGAGCAGTGATTCCAAACGTGCAAATTATACTATTTGATATTGATCATGGTGGTCAGCGAACAATCGAGACGGACGAGAAGGGAGCATTTCAATTCAGTGGCTTAATGGCAGGAATTTTTAATCTAAGAATCGAGAAGTCAGGATTTACCCGATATGATCGCGCTCAAATGAATCTTACGGCGGGACAGACATTGAACTTAGATATTAAGCTGGCATCTCGTGAGACCACTGATTATATTGGGATTATTGGCGAACCTAATCCCCTCCAATTAGATGAAGCAAAAATTTCGCGCACCTACTCAGCCAAAGAATTAAATGAAATACCTGTGCAAGCCGATGCCACTGGGCTTAGCTTTCAAGCACAGGCGAAAATTACTCCAGGAGTTGTGATGACCTCGAATCTGAATGCTCCAATTGCTGTGAGTGGACAGCGCCCCGTCAACAATAGCTATTCACTGGATTCTGTAAGTCTCAATGATTCTTTTGCTGGAAATCTTGTCGCACAACTTCACAGCCGCGAAGCTATAGCGGAATTTGAGATCATTACACACAATGCAAAGGCAGAGTACGGACGAAATTCTGGCGGTATCTTGAATCTTGTTAGTAAGTCTGGCGCAAATCGTATTTATGGCAGTGCCTATGAATACCACAACAACTCCGCACTCGAGTCCCGCAATTTCTTTGAGACGACGAAAGCCCCACACCATGTAAACCTTGCAGGCTTCACTATTGGCGCTCCAATAAAACGCGACAAAATATTTGTCTTTGCGAATTATGAAATGAATCGTGGACGCGGGAATGCGCCAGTTTATTTTCAGGGCTTGACAGAAAGCGAACGCACTCTGGCTGTGCCAGCCGTCAAAGCTTTGGTTGATTTGTATCCGCGAATTCCGGCTTCGACTTCGCGGCAATTTTCTCTTGCTGCGCCCAGCATTTTTAATCAGTCTTCGATTCTATTGCGCGGTGATATGGCTTTAACTATCAAGCAACATTTGATGATGCGCGTCAATCGTATAAACACGCAGCAGCAATTGTTTGGCGCTGGCAATTTGCTAACAAGTCAAGCTTCAAACAAACGACAAAATCTTAGTGCTACGGTGCAACACACTTATGTGCCAGCGCCGACGATACTCAATGAATTTATTGCGAGTTATTCGCGGCTGAGCGCAATGCCACTTAGTTTACAAAATAATTTACTTGGAAATTCAAATATCAGTGGAGTTATTGGGCTGCTGCGCGTGACAGGTCTAAGCGAAGTTGGCATCCCCGCTGCATTCAATGAAAATCGTGTCCAAAATAATTATCAATTGAATGACAATTTTGCCTGGGTTCGCGGTGCGCATTATTTTAAGTTTGGCTCGTCTCTACATAAAATTCAAATCAATGACAGCACGATAGACAATACATTTTTTGGACAACTTACTTTCCATTCGATCAGTGATTTTTTGGCAGGAAAACCTGCGAGCTATGCGCGGAATTTTGGTGATCCAAACGTTGGATTGCGGCGCACGGAATGGCACAGTTACATGCAGGATGATTGGCGAGCGAAATCCAATCTAACGATAAATATTGGATGGCGGTACGAACTCAATACCGCTCCTCGTGAGGCGAAAAATCGTATCGCTGTGAAATATTTGCTGAAGACAGACACCAATAATTATGCGCCTCGTTTTGGCTTTGCGTGGACGCCGGGGAAAAATGCGAAGACGGTTTTACACGGCGGCTATGGCATCTTTTTCAATGCGCTGGAAATGTCGTTTCTTGGTTTGGCGAAATTTAATGCGCCGCTGATGAACAGCTTTACGCAGGCAAATCCGTTGTTGTCGAATCCGCTTGGCAGTGTGCCAAATAATCTTCCGAACAATCTCGTCATTCCGGCTACCAATACAGCGACGCCTTATGCGCAGCACTGGAATTTTACGGTGGAGCAGGAAGTCGCTCATCATTCCGCGCTGAGCATTAGTTATGTTGGTACACAGGGCAACAAGTTGACGCGCGCCCGGCTTCCGAATGGTGGAGAAAATTTGCCGCAGGCTTTGCGACCGGATGCGAGCGTGGGCGTAGTCACTCGGCTTGAGACTTCGGCTTCCTCAAATTTTCACGCGCTGCAAGTGGATGTTTATTCCAAGCGCTACAGTAAATTTGAATTTCGCGTTGGCTATACATGGTCGAAATTTATTGATGATGTTTCGGTATTGCCGACCACGAACGTTGGGATTGAGCGGAATGCCGTTGCGCTCAATGAAAATAATTTGCGCTTAGAACGGAGCGTTTCAGATTTTGACTTTCCGCATATTTTTTCTTTTTCTGCGCTGTGGCAGATTCCTTTCAAGGAGAAAAATCGTTGGCTGGGCGGATGGAAATTGGCGAGCATTTCGACGTTGGCATCGGGGCGTCCGTACACTTTGTATAGCGGCACAAATAATTTGCAGGGTGTGAATA
>JAYVRW010000278.1:0-15359 GCA_043775925.1 Blastocatellia bacterium | reverse complement strand
TGGCAATACGATTCAGCCGACGGCCCCGGCGATTCGCAAAATCAGCCTGTCATCGTCAATGGTGTTTTGTACGGCGTTACTCCCAAACACAAAGCTATCGCACTCGACGCCGCCACCGGCAAAGAATTGTGGCGCTTTGATTCCGGCATCGCTGGGCGCGGCCCCAATCGCGGCGTCACGTATTGGGCGAGGGGCAACGAGCAACGAATTCTGGTCGGCGTTCAGAATTTTGTTTATGCGCTGGATGCCAAAACTGGCCAGCCGATTCCGAGCTTCGGCGCAGATGGACGCCTTGATTTGCGCGAGGGGTTAGGGCGCGATCCAAACAAAATGACGATGGCGCTGACTACGCCGGGAGTCATTTACAAAGATTTATTAATTGTTGGCGGACGACTGTCAGAAGCGCTGCCTTCGCCGCCCGGAGATATTCGTGCTTACGATGTGCGCACCGGCAAAGAGCGTTGGAGCTTCCATACAATTCCGCGTCCGGGCGAAGCGGGTTACGAAACATGGCCGAAAGATGCGTGGGAATATACCGGCTCCGCGAACAATTGGTCGGGCATGGCAGTGGATGAAAAGCGCGGCATCGTGTATGTGCCGACAGGGTCTGCGGCGAGTGATTTTTATGGTGCAGACCGCGTAGGCGATAATTTGTACGCGAACACGTTGCTCGCGCTCAACGCTGAAACTGGAAAAAGAATCTGGCATTTTCAAGCCGTCAAGCACGACATCTGGGATCGTGACTTTCCGTCGCCGCCAACGCTCGTGACGGTCAGGCACAACGGCAAAACCATTGACGCCGTAGCGCAAACTTCCAAGCAGGGCTGGGTCTATTTATTTGATCGTGCGAATGGCAAACCGCTGTTTCCAATTGCTTCGCAAAAATATCCGGCGAGTACGGTTGAGGGAGAAATTGCGGCGGAAACGCAAGGGCTGCCGACAAAACCTGCACCGTATTCGCGGCAGGAACTTACGGCAGACTTACTCACGAATCGCACACCCGCAGCACATCAATGGGCGCTGGATGAATTTCGTAAATTCAAGGTGGGCGGACAATTCCTGCCCATCACGGTTGGCCCGGAAACGATTATTTTTCCGGGCTTTGATGGCGGCGCGGAATGGGGCGGCTCGGCGTTCGATCCTGAAACCGGGTGGCTTTACGTGAACGCGAACGAAATGGCGTGGCGCATGAGCCTCGCTGAAAATCAGGGCGGGAATTCAGGACGACAAATTTACATGCGCAACTGCGCGACTTGCCACGGCGACACTCTCGCAGGTTCGCCGCCGCAAATGCCTTCGCTGGTGAATATCAATCAAAAATTCAAAGCCGATTCACTGACGACAATTATCAAACAAGGCGCAGGACGCATGCCTGCGTTTCCGAATTTGCAGCCACAGGATTTAGCTGCGCTGGTGGAATTTTTGTTAAGCGGCGAAAGCAAAGAACTCGTGAGCGATGCGACGGCGAGCAAGCTGCCGAAATATCGCTTCACCGGCTATAAAAGATTTGTTGATCCCGAAGGCTATCCCGCCATCGCGCCGCCGTGGGGAACGCTCAACGCGATCAACCTGAACACAGGCGAATACGCCTGGAAAATTCCGTTCGGCGAATATCCTGAACTGGCGGCGAAAGGAATGAAAAATACTGGTTCAGAAAATTATGGCGGGCCAGTCGTGACCGCAGGCGGATTAGTATTTATTGCCGCGACAAATTTTGATCGTAAGTTTCGCGCGTTTGATAAAACGACTGGGAAATTATTGTGGGAAACAACGCTGCCATTTGCCGGCAACGCGACGCCCGCGACGTATGAAATCAATGGACGCCAATTCGTCGTTGTTCACGCTACGGGAGGCAAAGCACGAAACGGCGAACCCAAAGGCAGCATGTTTATTGCGTTCGCCCTCCCCGAAAAGAAAAGATAATGATGTGGAGTGCGGTGGCTTGACGCCGCTTTTCGTTCGTCGCACAAAATCTTTGCAGCAACCAGATTAATTTGATGACGAACGCCAAAGCGATGTCGAGCCATCGCACTCCACCGCGTTCTATTTCACATTGACCTTGATAGTATTCGCGGCTTTGCCATCTACGTTCAAAGTCACATCTACATCGCCACGCCCTGCCAGACTACGTGGTAATTGCACGTTGATCTGATCTACGCCGATGTAGCAGCAATGTTGCCCTGCATATAAAACAGGTAAAGCTACACCGCCGATGGTCGCTTGCGCTTTCGTTAAATCGCTGCGATTGCGAATGCCCGTGCCATACAGCACCAGATACACATTATCGCTTGCTGGTCCCAAATCTATTGGCACTGGTACGAATTTACTTTACGCCGAATCGTAGCGTGCGACATCTTCAAAAGTGGAGACGGCGCCGCGCACACGCTGCACATTGGCAGCGGCATAGCCTACACCATCGGACGTTGCCGAAAATAATCCTGGATTTATGGTCGTCACCTGAATATTTTCGATTGAAATATCTCCGAATTCAATTGTAATCGTGACAGTCGCCTGACCCGTAGCGGTTCCATTTGGAATCTGATAGTTCACTTGATTCGGAGACACAAAAACAGTGGCGCTGCTCTCTCGACACCTGCGCTATCACGAATTTTCACAGTTGTTCCACATTTTGAAGCTAGTAAAACTAATCTTTTTCTATTTTGTGGGATTCCATAATCGGGACAGCTGACTACCTCGTAGTCAGGGAAGTATCCATTTTTATCCAAAACACTCAAAAAATCATTAAAAACACTGGCTTTTGTAAAAGTTGCAAGTCTTGGGGCATTTTCCATGGAAACGATCTCTGGCTTGACCTTTTCAATTAGGCGGGCAAACTCATATAACAAATTCCATTTGTCGTTATCTTCGCTCTTATATGAGTAAGTAGAGAACGGTTGACAAGGGGCTACAGCCTACCAAAATTTTTACATCAACATTGCCAAAATGTTTTAGAACTTCCTGACCGCTAACCCTGGACATGTCTTTTTCAATAAATACTGCCTTGTTATTTGCTTCGTAAGCATATTCACAAGTAGCATCATCGTCATAGCCCGCTACAACCTTAAGGGATTCCCTGACTAAACCGTGCGTCAATCCGCCGATTCCACAAAACAAATCGACAACTTTAGCGGAGTAAGATTGTTTCTTCATTATTTTGCTTAAAAAATAGATGTTAATTAATTGTAAAAGATCATCTTAACGCGATTACCTGGGTATGGACAATCTAAAACCTGCTGCCTTTGGAGGCTTAGGATAGGAGGGCTTGGCTTTTAGTCAGTGAGAAGTGATATTTTGCCAGTGCTCACCTTTGGCAGACAGAACCAAAGCCCAAAAAACCAAAGCCCAATTCACTTATTCCCCTTTTTTCAATTCTAATTTTGCAACGGTCTCACGATGGACTTCATCGGGGCCATCAGCCAGACGCAACGTTCGCGCTCCTGCCCAGGCGTGAGCGAGTTTGAAATCCTGAGAAACGCCGCCGCCGCCGTGTGCCTGAATCGCACGGTCAATGACGCGCAACGCCATATTCGGCGCGACTACTTTAATCATCGCAATTTCAGAACGCGCAACTTTATTGCCGACCGTATCCATCATCCACGCCGCTTTCAACGTCAACAATCTCGCCTGCTCAATTTCCATGCGTGATTCAGAAATATCATGACGAATCGTGCCTTGTTCGCCAATGGTTTTTCCAAACGCGACCCGCGTTTTGACGCGCTCGCACATGGCTTCGAGCGCACGTTCAGCCAAGCCAATCAGGCGCATGCAATGATGAATTCTGCCGGGGCCTAAACGTCCCTGCGCGATTTCAAAGCCACGTCCTTCACCTAATAAAATATTACTGGCAGGAACGCGCACGTTTTCAAATAAGACTTCAGCATGCCCGTGCGGAGCGTCATCAAAACCGAACACACTCAACATTCGTTTGACTGTGACTCCCGGCGTATCCATGGGAACCAGCACCATAGATTGCTGTTTGTGCTTCGCCGCAGACGGATCAGTTTTTCCCATCAGGATCGCAATTTTGCAGCGCGGATCGCCTGCGCCTGAAGTCCACCATTTACGCCCGTTGATGACGTACTCATCGCCCTCACGTTCGATCCGGGTTTGAATATTCGTCGCATCCGAAGACGCTACTTCCGGTTCTGTCATCGCAAAACACGAACGAATTTCGCCATTTAATAAGGGCTTCAGCCATTTTTCTTTATGCTCGTCATTGCCGTAGCGAACGATGACTTCCATGTTTCCCGTGTCAGGGGCCGAGCAGTTGAAAATCTCAGACGCCATTTTTGAGCGTCCCATGATTTCGCACAGCGGAGCGTATTCGAGGTTCGTCAATCCGGCTCCGAGTTCGCTTTCAGGCAAAAATAAATTCCATAAACCAGCGGCGCGCGCTTTGGGTTTGAGGTCTTCGATAATCTGGATCGGCTGCCAGCGATCACCTTCGTTGAGCTGTTGCTCGTACAGTTCTTCGTTGGGATAAATGTGAGCATCCATAAATTCGTTCAGGAGCTGGCGTAGTTCCTGGACTTTAGGCGAGTATTCAAAATTCATATTGAGTTGTTCCTTAATAATGGTTATTGTTTGGAACCCGATAATGCTGGATGCTTACGGAATCGTCAACTCAGAAACGCCCTCGCCCGGAGTCGAAATCATGACTGCGCCTTCTGTCAGCCCATCGCGTTGTTGCGGCGCATAATATTTATTTTGGACGTGCTCAATTAATGCCTCAACATTGGCTGCTTTGGTCAAAGCCAGAACATTTCCGCCAAAGCCTCCACCGATTAATCGCGCTCCATAAACGTTAGAATCCTCATTGATAGTTTCGATCAGACGATTCACGTCAGGAGTGCTGACTTCGTATAAATCGCGCAGGCTGCGCTGGGTAGCGGTAATTAATTCCCCAAGTTTTTGCATCGCACCTGGCGAATTTTCTCGAAGTATTTTTACAGCTCGTTCGACGCGCTGAACTTCGCCGAAGTGATGCAAAGCGCGTGAACGGATTTTCAATTCTTGTGTGAAGCGTTCTTCGACTAACGAAGGAAATACTTGTAAACATTGAGCGAAAATGTCAGGGAAGCGTGATTGTACTGTTTGCAGCGAAATCACTTCTGGAAGATTGTTGATATTTTCTTCCGATGAATCTCCGTTGAGAAGCGCCGGAATAATCAATCGTGAGACAGCGGCGCGTTCGTTGTATTCCAGCATGATTTCTTTGCCTTTATCAGCGGAGTGCGAAAAAAATGTGACCCAGCGAACATCGTTATCCGGCAATTTTATCGTCGAAGTTTGGTTTGTTGAATAGTTTAAATGAACGGCGTGCTGACGCCTTGATAAGCAAATCGCGGTGTGGTCAAGGCTGCCTCCCCGCGTGCCGATGAACCATTCGGCTTGCGCTGAATCCTGCGCTAAAGATTCTGGCGTGTATTCAATATTATTCACGATCCGCATCGCTGCGCCTGTCAGTACAGTTAAGGCTGACGACGAAGAGGCTCCGCCCTGCGGAGGAATCGTTGAATCCAGCAGAAAATCGTAACCTTGTACAGGTAATTGAACGTCTTTAGTGAGAGTGAAAAAGACTGCGCCTTTGACATAGTTGCTCCAATGCGAAGCAGGAACCTGGCGGCTGAAAACATATTCATTCCAAGTTTGACCAATGGCATCAAGGCCTTCGTTAATTTCAAAACTGAACGAATCAAAATGTTCATTCATCGAAGCCCCGCGAATGACGCCTAAATTATTGTTACGAAATGCCATGAACATCGCATGTTCGTGCGAACCAAACGGGAGTGAAGCGGTTGGCAGATACGAGACATAATCAATATGTTCGCCGATGATATTGATCCGCGCCGGAGCGCGTAACAGACGGGTTTTACCGTCTCCATAAATTTTATGAAAACGGGCAATAAGTGAATTAAGCTGTAATCTCTGGTTCATTTGTTTTTCGCTACACCATTGAGCGTACCTTACCGCATTGTAGATTCTAACGTCGAGCGGTAAAGTGCCAACCATTCACCATTTTCAACAGGAGGGATTTCATGAAACTAAAGCAATTCAAACGGGGCTTTCTCGTAGTCGTAGCAGGATGTGCGCTGTTTCCGTTCGTATCACAACGAATCGTCAGTTCGCAAACAACTTCGCAGGAAGAAAAAACGGCTGAGCAAACGCATAAAAATATTAAGGCGCTGACGGGCATGCCCGATTCTCAATTTCGCCCGATGATGAATTATTTCAATGCTGCGCTTGGTGTGCAGTGCAATTTTTGCCATGTCCAAAAAGATGGCAAAATGGATTTTGTCAGCGACGAGCATGAACATAAAGGGATTGCTCGCAACATGATCAAAATGGTGCAGGAGATTAACAAAAACACTTTCGAGGGAAAAGTTACTGTGTCCTGCCAGACCTGCCATCAGGGGCGCCCGATTCCAGCCGCTGTCCCTTCATTTCCGTTAGCGCCAGGAATGGCTCCGCGTCCCCCGGCTGCACCTGGAGCCGCACCTGCAACTCCTCCACCTGCGCCGCCGACTGCGGATCAGGTCTGGGAAAAATATGTGCAGGCAGTAGGCGGAAAAGAAGCGATTGCCAAAGCTGCGAATCGTTCCTTTAAAGGTAGTTTTGAAGGCGGCAATGGAATGAAGTTAAGCCTTGATCTCAAAACGCAGGGCGGCAAAATTTATTCCGTAGTCACGGATGACAAAGGCGAAGAATCCTTGATGGGCTTTGATGGCACGAGCGGTTGGATGAAAAATGCTACCGGAACTCGTGCGTTGAGTGCAGGCGACATCAACGACGTAAAAGCTTTTTCATCGCTTTTGTCAGCGACCAAATTGAGTGAGCCGTATCCAAAATTAGAAACCGGACGCAAAACAAAAATCGGCGACCGCGAAGCTTTGGTCTTACGATTTGAACAAGGCAAAGTTCGCTCGCAAATGTTTTTTGATGCGGAAACCGGATTGTTGCTGCGGCGCATTGATGTGCTCCAAACTTTCCTCGGGGGCATTCCGACGCAATACGATTTTGAAGATTACAAAGACGTAGACGGTGTGAAATTGCCAATGACGATTCGTACCTCTTCCGTCCAACCCGGCGCCGCCGGAACACGCAAATTCACCGAAGTGAAGCACAATGTTTCACTCGACGGCGTGAAATTCAGTAGTCAGTAAGTGGTTTGACTGTGGCACAAACTGAAAGTTTATGCCACGATTTTTGTGACACATTCATCGGTGATTTGGTGGTGGATTGTGACAGGCATTCGCACTATCTCCTTCACGAAGCAGGCAATCAAGCTTGCTCGTGATAAGGAGAACCCATGAGAACTGCTAAAGGATTTTCGTTGTTGGAATTGATCGTTGTGTCAGGCATCGTGATGGTGGTCTGTGCGGTGTCCGTACCCAGCCTGATTAAAGCGAATCGCGGCTATCAATTGCAATCATCCGCCCGTGAAATTGCGCAGGCGTTACAAGCGGCAAAATTCAAAGCCATCGGCAGCAATTCCTCAAAAACTGTTACGATCAATACCACGTCAAATTCTTTTGTCAGCAGCCTCGGAGTCACTTCGACGTTACCGACCAATGTAAAATTTGAAGCGTTGCCGAGTAGCATTGACGCTCCTGCCATCATTCAATCCGCCTGTAGCAATTCTCTTGCTGGTCAAAAAAGCGATGCGAAACTTGCCGCTTCATTCGCAAATGGAGCAACTGCTGGTCAATTCATAGCCTCCTTTAATTCCAGAGGAATCCCCGCAGTCGAACCCGGTGTCGTGAACTGGCTCTACCTGACAAATCAGGATGGAGATCGTGTCGCCGTGATTTTATCCAGCGCGGGAAGCGTTGAAGTGAAGCGATTGGTGAATGGCGTTTGGGAGTAGAAATTTTCAAAGTAGCGACGCAATGAATCCTGCCTGAACCATAGCGCCAGAGGCGCGTCATCCTGGTAGAAAATTTGTGTACAATTAATTAAAAAGCTCCAGAGGAGCGACATCTCAGATGTCGCTCCTCTGGAGCTTTATGTTATGACCTATGCAATTGCTACCAAGATGACGTGCCTCTGGCACTATGAACATCGCCAAAATTTCCACTCTAATTTTTTACTGGTGCTTTCAATCATTTCCAGACCAGCTTCTACAATTTTCTGGTGGATAGTGGGATCATCTCCCTCATAAATAACAGCCTCACAACAACAAGACACTACAGCTTTCGCTGCTTGAATAATTTCATCAGGGGTTGAAGGCTGCTTTTTGAAATAGCAGTGTTTATCTTCCTCATCGAAGCCCATCAAATCTGGCGCTGCATATTCAGGTGCACGGCAAATTATGCATTCACCATTTGCGACGAAGAATGGGCCGGGTACATTTTTCGGGTATCGGGTCTTTTGGCGTTGTTCTGTCATTCGATTCTCCACTATATGGGCTAATTTGTATCTATCGCGGCGAAACCATCCCACCCAATTTCTCAGGATTTTCATTCCTTTATAGCGGTTTTCAAGTGGATGCGACCTGTGAAGCGCTAGCGGTACAGTACGGCGAACGGTAGCGAGTTGGTCGGCTGGAGGGAACCAGCTCGCTACCGCTCGCCGTACTGTACCGGTCGCACTCATCCGCAAACTGCTATGAATTAAATCATACCCGAAACAAAAGAATTATCACGTACCGCTTGTGCGAACGGAAACCTCACGTTACTTTTATCGTAAATAATTTTACGATAAGCACAAAGACTATGCCCAAAAAATATTGGTTGATGAAATCGGAGCCGGAATCATTTTCGATTCATGATTTAGCGAACGCTCCGCAGCAGACGACGTGCTGGGATGGCGTGAGAAATTATCTGGCGCGAAATTATCTGCGTCAGATGAAAGTCGGCGAATTAGCCTTTTTCTATCACAGCAACGCCAATCCTCCTGCGATTGCAGGCATCATCGAAATCGTCCGCGCCGCTTATCCCGATCATACGGCGTTTGATCCTGACGATCATCACTATGATCCCAAAAGTCTGCCGGCCAAACCAACATGGGACATGGTGGATGTGAAATTCGTCAGCGCTTTTGAACCCCCGCTTTCATTGAATGAATTGAGAGAAAATTCTAAACTTCAGGCAATGGAATTACTCCGCAAAGGCTCACGACTTTCCGTGCAGCCGGTGCAGGTAAGTGAATGGAAAACCATTCTTCAACTTAACTCGAAAAGGAAATTATGACTACAAATTTAGTTCCCCGAAAATCCCGATTTGCTTTACTCTTCGCTCTGATGTGCCTGCTGGTTTCGTTCGCGGCGAATGCCCAGACGCCCGCCGCAGCCAAGGCTACGCTGACCAAACAGGAACGCGCCGACGCCATCAAATATTTGGAAGATACGCGCAAGAAATTTCTGGCTTCGGTCAAAGGACTGAGCGCGGCGCAATTGAAATTTAAATCCGCGCCGGATCGTTGGTCGGTCGCTGAAGTCTCCGAACATATTGCCCTCAGCGAAGACCTGATTTTTGGCATGGTGGAGAAGCTCACGAATTCGCCTGCGAATCCTGAAAAGAAAGAACTGACCAAAGGTAAAGACGAAATGTTGCGCAAAAACATTACAGATCGCAGCAAGAAAGGACAGGCGCCAGAGCCATTGAAACCGAGCAATAAATGGGCTACGCAGGCAGAACTGGTCAAAGCCTTCAATGCCAGCCGCGACAAAACAGAACAATATGTGAAGACGACGCAGGACGATTTGCGCTCACATATTAGTCCTCATCCGGCTTTCAAAGAGCTTGATGCGTATCAATGGTTGCTATTGTTAGCAGGACATAGCGAACGACATACGCTGCAAATTCTGGAAGTGAAAGCTGATCCGAACTTCCCCAGGAAATAAGCGTTGATAACGCAAAGGGACAAAGGATCAAGGGGGCAAAGGAAAGCCATTGCGGCAGTCGCTTTGATCCTTTGCCTCTTTGTCTCTTTGTCTCTTTGCGTTGAAAATGTTCGATACCCAAATGAATTCGCCCAAAATGAAACGCAACATTTCTCAAATTCCTTTCGCCTTATTTTTCGTCGTTGTTTTATGCGCAAACATTGCGAGTGCGCAAACGCTCATCGAAAAGACTTTCAAATTTGACACCGAAGCTGAAGCTGTCCTTAATTTAAAAGCTTCATCGCCAGGAGCTGCGTGGGCGACAAAAGACGCAGAGGCGGCGGTTGTCACACTCGAAGTGGACGGCAAATATAATCAGGATGTGATTCTTTTTGGCGGCGCAGAAAATTTTGACTATCGCGTATTGCTGGGAAAATTATCCGCAGGTGAACATCAATTACGTGTTGCATTGAATGCTTCGCAATCCGCGACAAACGCCAGGAAAGCAGTCGTCAGCACTGCAACGATTACTCCAAATTTATCAACCAACCAAATAGAAAATCTGGCGATGACTCACGCGCCGATATTATATGTGCGCCCTGATACCGTCGGAAAATTCAGCGACGTGCCTGTGCTGATGTGGTACGAAATTATTCACGAAGGCGCGACGAATACGATTCGCTACAGCATCATTTTCACCAATGAAGACGGCGGTACGCAGACAGCGGCATTGATGGCGCGGTGGGGTAGAGTGACCGACATCGAATGGATTTGCGAAATTAAATTTGATGAGCAGGGGAAAATTCTCAGCAAAGTTTTTCAAGGCACAAATCATCGCACGCTGCCTTTTGCAGGCCACTATGAAGCGCAGCATCCAGTGTATATCGTGGCTTCGCGCAACAATAATTTTTCCGATCAATTGCCGGAAACGCTGCCCACCTTACGGTTCGCACTCGCGCCTGTCGCTTTCGACACGGCAAACAATTCGCGCGAAGTTCTGATGGATCAAAATCCGTGGACGTATCGTTTGATGTATGACGAAATGTTGCGCGAAGGAAAAATTGCCACGGATGCCGAAGTTATCGGAGCCGCCGGACTCGGTATCAAAATGCTTGATCCGCGCCGTTATTTATATTTTGATGGAGCGTCTACGCAAGTGAATTCGGCATTGAGTTTTTCTGTGAAACTAAAAGGTGATGCACGATGGTACGCGTCCGATTTAGGCCACAGTTATTTTCGCATTGATCGCAGCGGCTGGTTTCGCTCAACAGTACGCCTGCCAAAAATCAGCAATACAACTCAGATCGAACAAATCGTAGTGCGCTGCGAAGCATTGCCTGACACGCAAGCCCGCAAGCAGGATTTCAAACCTGAACCGACCTGCGCAATTGAGACAATCAATAAAATATTTTTGCTTACTGAAAAATTTGCGCCATCAATTTCGTTGCCATTAAAGGTGAGGCCTTCGCTGCTGCGTTTTGGTGATGCCTTAGAAATCTATCGCAGCGAAACAACCTCTGGAAAAACGCGAAAATAGAGCGGTTGACGAGTGAGTGTAAGGGAGAGCTAGTCGGTACAGTACCCGGAGCCGTAGCGACGGGGTTTGCCTCCCATTTACGCTACGATTCTATCGGTCATCATCGTCCGTTTCGACCGCGAGTGGGGCAAAGACGGATTGCTTGACACGCGGGTACGGCACGGTTGCGCCTCGCACTTGACGCCAGACGATGCGATTGAGCGTTTCAGTTGGTGCGGCATCCGGCACATCAAAGCGCATCTTCATCGAAGCGATTGCATCACGCCGTGCCTGCCCTTTCAGCGAAGTCAATGGCGGGTTCATTTCGTACCAAGATTGTTTTGGCTCGACCACCTGATAGGCTGTGAAATCCGCCGTGTTCGTGAAGCTGGCACGCATATCATTCGCAATCAAATCAAACAGCGAAAGCGTCGGCAACCCTAAAATCAATTCAATTGTTTTCAGCATGCTTTGTTGCGCGTAGAAGGTTGAATCTACGTGACCGCGCCGCGTGTACGGGCTGATGGCGAGTGCGACGGTGCGGTGCCCGTCCACGTGATCTACGCCATTTTGCGCATCATCTTCAACGACGAAGATTGCCATCTTTTTCCAGAACGGAGATTTTGATAAGCCTTCGACAATTTGCCCCAAAGCAAGATCGTTGTCGGCAACCATCGCTTTCGGCGTATGCCTGCCAGGATTCGTTCCGTTGGTGTGATTGCTGGGCAATTGCAAAATTACGAGATTAGGCATTTTGCCTTCGGACTCCCATTTTTTCAGGTCTTTGGCGAAAATTTGCGCACGCACGACATCGGGAATATTGGTCGAATAACTAGGAAAGTTTTTAGCGAGAATATTATTCATTGGCTTGATCGGCGCGGTGACGTTCCATTCGTTGCTGAAATCTTCACCTGCCTTCCAGCGCTCAAATAATTTTGTGCGCGATTGCATCTGAACGGCATTCATGTTTCCGGCAAACTCGCCATAAATCCGCACGGATTTTTTCATCTTCAATGCCGCATCCCAAATGAATCCGCCATCACCGTAAGCAATCGGGTCAGAGCCGTCGTACGGATAGCTGCGCCCCGCATAACCAGGCCAGAGACAATACGAAACCTCATTCGCCTGCGTCGCCCATTGATGCCCGTCGGCGCTGTTGCCGCCTGTCGCATAAAAATTATCGAGCAACACAAATTGATCGGAGAGGCGATGTTGATTGGGTGTCACGTCTTCACCAAACATTACCAGCGAGGGGTCGCTGTTACCTTTCGCCATGTCACCGAGTACCTGATCGTACGTGCGATTTTCTTTGATGATGTAAACGACATGCTCAATCAACGACGGATCGCCAGCGCGCGCAGGGATAGCCAACGGAGCGGGTTTCGCCGTTGGACGTAAAATTCCTGTCGCAATTTTTGCGAGATGATTATTTTCCCAAACGGCTGCGGTGTAGCTGTTCAGTTGCGCTTCATCAGGCACAGGCACAACGCTGATGCTACCGCGATAGCTATGTACAAAACGCTTGTTCGGAGCTTCGCGCCAACTTGAGCCGGGGCCAAGCAGCGTGCCAATAGCGAGTTGTTTGCTGTCAGGACTAAGCGAAAGCGTATTCGGATACCAGCCCGTCGGAATGTAACCGGCAACTGTCATGGTTTTTGTTTCAAGCACGGCGACCGCATTCAATCCTCCACACGCCGCGAATAACGTCTTGCCGTCCTGGCTTAATGCTAATGCGGTTGGTGCAAAGCCTTTGGTGTCTTGCCCCGAAAGCGTGCGCGTTTGAATGACTCTATTGCTGGTCGTGTCAATCACCGAAATTGAATCTTTATTGCTGTTGGTAACATACAGGCGCTGGCGGGTTTCATCCCACACAATCGCAGTCGGATGCAATTCAACGGCGATGGTGTCTGTGACTTTCATCGTCATCAGATCAATGCGTGTGACTGTGCCTGTTGAAGCAATGCCACGTGCGTCAACGACTACTTGATCGGCATTCGCTTGCAAGCCCGTTGTCGCAGTCAAATCGCCGGGCTTCGGCAAACGTCCGCCCCAATTCGTCACAAAAGCAACTGTGCCATCCGCGCTGATCGCCGCGCCAAATGGAGCGATGCCGACGTTTGGGCGGCCTACGAGTTTGCCGCTGGTCAGGTCAATGACAGCCAGTTGATTGTTGTAAATCAACGGCAGCACGGCGAGTCGTTGCCCGCGTGGATTCGGCTTGTTTGCCAGTGCTGGAGCGCCCGTGATGAAATGTCCGACGCCTTCAATCACGCTGCGCACGCCGGATTCATTGACCGCGAGCAACCGTGCGCCGCCGGTTAATTCGATAAAAGTTTGCGTTCCGTCGGGGTGGACTACAGGCGAAGCTTGTCGCCCTTTAGCATTAGCGGTGCCTTCTTTTTCAGGAAAGGCCGCGCTCACGAGCACCTGCTTACCGACAGCATCAAACAGCAGGCCTTGCAAACCCGGATTTTCCTTGAGCGGGATGCGCTGCAAAACGGTGTTGGCTTTCCAATCCAGCTTAATGAAATTCGTTTGATTGACGCGCCCACGTGCAGTCAGTGCATAAATTTCATTCGCCGACGCGCCGAACGTCACACCATATACGCGCCCGTCCAAAATGGTTTGCACGCCTGCGGGCGTAATATTTTGTCGCGTCGTGACGATGCCGGGATCGGTGACGGAGCGCAGCGGTTTATCAGGTGTTTGCGCAAAAATTGGCAGCGCGAACAAGAGCGTCAGAATCATTCCTTGCAAGAATTTCATAGGGACTCACTTTCAGTTAGGGTTTTACGAGACGATAGTATGACAAGAATCCAGCAGAGGTACAGATTCACGTCCGTATTTGGTGAAAAAATATTTTATCTACAGCTCAATTGTTTGTTAATGGTGGTGACGATTAATCTCAATGACATTGTGAGAAGCCATAAATCGGGCGGTTGGCAAAACATGATTTGTAGCTTAGAGTGATTCGTATGGGAGTGAAGTCAAGGGCATATATTGCAGCCGGATTTGTGAGTGTTGCGTTAGGCATTGCGGGAATTCCGTTGCCATTATTGCCGACTACGCCATTTTTATTGTTGGCAGCATTTTGTTTCGCACGCGGCAGTGAACGCTGGCATCGCTGGTTGATGACACATCCTACCCTGAGTCCATACATCTTAGCTTTTCGAGATAAGAGTGGTTTAACCCGTGCGCAAAAATGGCGCATCGCAGGACTTGTTTCTCTGACATTAATGGTAAGTGGAGCGTTTGCGCCTGTCTACGGCAAAGCTCTTGCAGTTGTGATCTGGGTCACAACGCTACTGTTTCTTTATTTTAGTAGTGCGCCACAAACTGATCCGCCTGAAAATTCTTAACCCTCTTTTTGCTTCAACAGAAATGAATAACCACACAGTTTCTAAAATTCGCTATCGCGTTCTTGCTTTAGCTGTCTTACTCGCCGGAATCACGTATCTGGATCGCGTCTGCATCTCGCTGACTGCTCCGTCAATGATGAAAGATTTAGGCTTGAGCAAAGTGCAAATGAGCTTCGTGTTCAGTGCCTTCACACTGGCCTACGGATTATTTGAAATCCCGACGGGATGGTGGGGCGACAAGATTGGGACACGACGAGTGTTGACGCGGGTTGTGATCTGGTGGTCGAGCTTTACAATGTTCACTGCCGGAGCGTTCAGCTATGCTTCGCTACTGGGGATTCGATTTTTATTCGGCATCGGCGAAGCAGGCGCATGGCCGAACGCGGCGAAAACATTTTCGCGCTGGTTTCCGGTGACGGAGCGTGGCAGGGCGCAAGGCATCTTTTTTATGGGAGCGCATCTGGCGGGCGGCATCACTCCGTTGCTGGTGACGTGGATGCTGACACGGATGCACTGGCGCAGCGTCTTCCTTGTTTTTGGAATGGTCGGATTTGTCTGGGCAGCGACGTGGTACTGGTGGTTCCGTGATGAACCAGAGCAGCACAAATCTGTTTCACCCTCCGAGCTTGAACATATTCAGCGCGGACGTGGCAAGGCTACC
>JAYVRW010000277.1:0-15418 GCA_043775925.1 Blastocatellia bacterium | reverse complement strand
AGATTGCAGATTGCAGATTGCAGATTGCAGATTGCAGATTGCAGATTGCAGATTGCAGATTGCAGATTGCAGATTGCAGATTGCAGATTGCAGTTTGCAGTTTGCAGTTTGCAGTTTGCAGATTGCAGATTGCAGTTTGCAGCGCAAAGGCAACACTACCGATGAAGTTTTCGTTCGTTCTGACGAAACCATCAAGGACTCCCGTTCTAAAATCCCTAAGTTACGAGGTGATAAAAATGAGCGTGTCTCAAAAATTGGCTACTGGATACAACTTTTCTGGCAACAAATTGTTTTTTTTAAGACGATGCGGAATCTAGCACAACCGCTACGATGTGTGTCAAGGGCTGGATCGTAAATATTCAAAAAAATTTAGTAAAGCTGCGCGAACTCACATTTCACGCTACAACTGCAAGGCTTTAATTTCAAGAAATTCTTCCAGCCCATGCTTTCCGAATTCACGACCGCGCCCGGATTGCTTGTATCCGCCAAACGGAGCTTCCGCATTAAATTTGCCGCCATTAATATCAACCTGCCCGGTTCGCAGCTTTCGCGCCACGCGCTTGGCTCTTTCAACATCAGCCGACCAGACGGCTCCGGCTAAGCCATAAATCGTATCGTTAGCAATATTCACCGCATCATCTTCATCTTTGTACGGAATGATTGATAGTACCGGCCCGAAGATTTCTTCCTGCGCAATCGTCATTTTATTATTCACCTTTGCAAACACCGTAGGCTTCACGAAGTAGCC
Organism: Blastocatellia bacterium; assembly: GCA_043775925.1. Lineage (GTDB taxonomy): Bacteria > Acidobacteriota > Blastocatellia > RBC074 > RBC074 > JAFDVL01. The sequence continues at coordinate 14,670 of JAYVRW010000277.1, read as the reverse complement.
TGTTTCCAAGCCTTCCGGCGCTTCGGCTCCACCACACACCAGCGTGGCGCCCTCTTCAATTCCCTTGCGAATGTAGCCACGGACGCGGTCCACTTGCGCCGAAGAAATCAGCGGCCCCATTCTTGAACCTTCGGATTTTGGATCGGATGGAGCAAATTTCGCCGCTGTCGCTTTCGCAATTTCTACGGCTTCATCGTGGCGATCCGCCGGCACCAGCATGCGCGTTAGAGCCGAACAGGTTTGACCGGAATTGAAATAACAATTCGCTACGCCACTGCTGACCGCTTTTTTAAAATCTGCATCGTCGAGAATTACATTGGCAGATTTTCCGCCGAGTTCCAGAGCGACGCGCTTAACTGACTGTGCCGCGATTTCGCTGACCCGCTTTCCGGCTCGTGTTGAGCCAGTGAACGACACCATATCAACGTCAGGATGTGCGACCAACGCTTCTCCGACGACTATTCCTGTACCTGAAACTAAGTTGAAAACTCCGGCTGGTAAGCCTGCTTCGTGAATCACTTCTGCCAAAATAAAAGCCGTGATCGGAGCGACTTCGCTCGGCTTCAAAACAACGGTGCAGCCAGCGAGCAAAGCCGGCGCAACTTTCGCTACGATTTGATGCAACGGATAATTCCAGGGAGTAATACAAACGACGACGCCAACAGGCTCTTTGACGATTAACGAATTTCCAACTTGTTCTTCAAAGGAAAAACTATCGGCAAGTTCGATGTAGGATTTTAAAGTAGTCAGCGGCAATCCGGCTTGCACGTGCGTAGCCAGCGGGAGCGGCATCCCCACTTCTTCCGCGATGACATCAGCTATTTCACTCTGACGCGCTGCCAGCCCCGAAAGAATTTTTTGTAGGAAATCCTTACGCTCGGAAATAGACAACGAAGACCACCCATCGAACGCCGCCTTCGCCGCCGTAACAGCATTCACCGCATCCGCTGCATCGCCTTCAGGGATGCGCGCCATGACCGCTTCCGTCGTCGAATTGAAGACTTCGATAAAGCCTTCAGCGTTTGATGCGACCCATTCGCCGCTAATATAAAGTTTGCTGTATTCGCGTAAATTTGACATGCAATAATCCCGTGTTGCTCATTGATTTCAATCGGAGTGAAAACAGCAATATATAATAGAAATGCCTGGTTTAGAAAGGTGACTCTGGAAACTTCTAAAGTTCAAAGGTTGACAGTTTTTACATCAACTTGCTATTTTTACGGTAAGCCGTAAAGGAGTAAATCATGCAAACAAGTAGAATTTCAAGCAAGAGTCAGGTCACGTTGCCAAAAGATGTACGCGCTGCGCTCAAAGCGCAACCGGGTGATCTGATTGTTTACGAAATTGAAGACAACGTGGTTCACCCTCGACGAGTCGAACCATTTGATGCAGATTTTCATCGCGCCCTTTCGCAGACGCTCAATGAATGAGCCAGCGATGCTAATGAGGAGGCATTCAGTGCCCTCTAAAAAATCTCAAGCTGCTCTTCAACCTTTCACTATAGATCTAAGGCTAATCATCAAAAAAATAGGAAGTATTGCGCTCAACGATCAGCAACTAATCAGTAAGCAATTACAAACCTATCTCCCGTGGTAAAAATTTTGCTACTAGAGAAATCATCGAGCATCACATGAACCTAAAAGATAAAGTCATCGTCGTCACAGGTGGAGCTACAGGCATTGGACGCAGCTTGTGTGAACGCTTCGCGACAGAATCGCCCAAAGCAATTATCGTCGCAGATATTGATTTTGCTGGCGCTGAAGCAGTAGCAGCAAAAATCAACGGGACTGCTATCAAATGCGACGTAGCCATTGAAACTGATATTACGGCTCTCCTCAAAGCTACCAATGAAAAATTTGGCGTCATTGATTTGTTTTGCTCGAATGCGGGAATTATTTCAATGGGTGGGGCAGAAGCGCCGGATGAAGACTGGGAACGAATTTGGGACATCAATGTCATGGCGCATATTTATGCGGCTCGCGCGGTCCTCCCGCAAATGCTCGAACGCGGTGAAGGCTACCTTTTGCAAACGGCTTCGGCAGCGGGATTACTTTCCCAAATCGGCTCGGCTCCCTACGCGGTGACGAAACATGCCGCTGTTGCTTTTGCGGAATATCTTTCGATTACGCATGGGGATCAAGGAATAAAAGTTTCGTGCCTTTGCCCGCAAGGGGTCAGGACTAAAATGTTATTGGGGGATGACGGAGACAAAGACAGCTTTTTATTGGCAGGTTCGGTTTCCCCCGAAGAAGTGGCAGAAGCGGTCGTCGCTGGAATCGCATCGGAGCAATTCTTAATTCTTCCCCATCCCGAAGTCGCAGAATTTTTCCTCCGCAAAGCCACTGATTATGATCGCTGGATTCGGGGCATGCGACGGCTCAATGCAAAGGTTGTGTAAGCGGTACAGTACGGCGAGCTGGTCGGCTGTGGGGAGGCTCGCTATCGCTCGCCGTACTAGACCGTTGCGCTTATCCGCAAGCTGATATATGGCAGAACCAACAGAACATAAAATCCAACATTCATTCACGTCATTTTACGATGTGCATATCCCCGAAGGAACACAGCCGAAGCCTTTAATTATTGCGCTTCACGGCTACGGCGGAGACAAAACTTCGATGATGAGAATGATGCGCAGTATTAACGAAAAAGATTACGTCATTGCCTGTTTACAAGGACCGCATCAGCACATGATCTTGCCTCCACCGGAAGATAAACCTGGAATCGGATTTGGCTGGCTCACCAATTTCAAGCCCGAAGCATCTGTGGCGATGCACCATCAAAACATTTCCGGGATTATTGAGACTTTAACAACGCAGGGAGTCGCTGATTCGCGCAATATTTTTCTATTGGGGTTTTCTCAAGCGGTCGGCGTCAATTTTCGATTTGCTTTCACGCATGCGCACCTGTTGCGCGGAGTGGTAGCAATTTGTGGGGGAATTCCAGGGGATTGGAAAACGGAAGGTAAGTACAGCGGAGACAACTTAGAGGTGCTTTATATTGGGACTGAACGAGATGAATTTTATACGCCTGAGAGGATCAAAAATTTCAGAGAAGCCTTAAAAGTACGAGCAAAATCAGTTGAATTACAGATGTTTGATAATGGTCATAAAGTTCCGCGCGCTGCCTATCAGATAATTGATGAATGGATTAAGAAACAAATTCTATGGTAGACAGTTGCATGGGTCAGCCGTCACACTTTGACTTCTCGCCATTTTCCCCGGCGAAAGGCAAGCATTCCAACGATGGCGATCATTGATTCTGCAATCGGAATCGCCCAGAAAACGCCACGCGATTCCATTCCAAAATTATTTGACAGCCAATACGCCAGCGGAATTTGAAACAGCCAATAGCAGAAAAGATTAATAATCGTCGGCGTGTACGTATCACCTGCACCATTGAATGATTGCACCATCACCATTCCCCAGGCGTAAAAAATATAACCATAACTGGCGATGCGCAGGCATTGGACAGCGAAGGGTGTAACGTGCGGCTCGCTCGTAAAGACACGAACCAAAGGCTCCGCAAAGATGATAAAAATTAATCCGATGGAACCCAGAAAAATCATGTTACTGAAGCCTGCTAACCAAACTGATTTTTCAGCCCGATCTGGCTTCCCGGCACCTAGATTTTGACCGACTAAAGTCGCTGCGGCATTGCTCATCCCCCACGAAGGCAAGATGGCAAAAATGATGACACGTAAGGCGACGAAATATCCGGCAATGGCGGCGCTGCCAAATTGCGAAATCAATCGCGCCATCGCAATCCAACTGGCGGTGCCAATGAAGTACTGAAACATTCCACCTAACGACAGTAAGAACATCGTCTTCATCAGTTTAAAATCCGGCTTAAAATGTTCAGCGCGAAGCTTCAACCTTCCGTGCCCATTCACCAAATTCCAAAGCTGATAGGTGACCCCGATACTTCTTCCAATCGTGGTAGCCACGGCTGATCCGGTCACGCCCCATTCAGGAAACGGCCCAAGCCCGAAAATAAAACAGGGATCAAGAATCAAATTGATAATGCTGGACATCCACAAAGAGCGCATTGCCAGCGTCGCATCACCCGTTCCACGAAAGCAGGCATTGATAATGAAGAGCAGCATGATCAGAACATTTGAGCCAAAAATGATGACCCCATAATTCATTCCAACAGCGATAACTTTTGGCTCCGCTCCCATCAATCGCATCAACAAGGGAGTCGCAAATAATCCTAAGAAAGTAATCGGGAGTGAAGTCAGGACAGCTAACCAGACGGATTGAGCGGCAGCGTGGGCGGCTCCTTCTTCGTCTTTCTCCCCTGTTCGGCGGGCGACAATCGCCGTCGCCGCCATACTTAAACCAAGACCAATGGTAAAGACTATCGCCAATAAAGATTCGATAATTCCAACCGTCGCCATGGCCTCAGTCGCATTTTCTTTGACGCGAGCGACATAAAATAAATTCGTCACGCCAAAAAATGACTCCAACACCATTTCCAGTACCATCGGCACTGATAAAAGAAAAATCGCCCGCCCGATACTGCCTTCAGTAAAGTCACGATGAGTCCCGATCAACGCTTCACGCAGGGTTGCGAATAATCCCTGATTTATTGATGATTCTGAATTTTGCATTCACCCTCTGACGTACGATCAACTTTTAGTTTGTCGTGCCTTTTCTTTCTTCAATACTTACGTTACCAGAGATATTTTCCTGCGCTGACGACCCGTTCAGCAATTTCCTGAGAAAGGCTAATTCGATCCACCTCCTCAGTTTCAATGATCGCTTTTAATCGAAGCCGCAAAGTAGCATCAAGCTGAAGATACGCAATCAGAGAGTTTAAGTTTCTTCCAATATTCGCCAAAGCATCAGCCACGTATAGGACAGCAATCCTCTTTGCGTTATCAGACTCAAGACTTTCCCTTGATTTATTTTTTTCAATCCTAAGATTGACACTCTCAATGGCGAAGAATTCCATGATAATTTCTGACAGTGCGGCGGCGGCCTGCTGCTCTTCACGAATTTTTGCTCCCAGCTTTGCTTCAACTAATGAAAGTAAGATGACGGCGAGCGCCTTGACGCGCTCACTGACATTTTTTACGAAATCAGCGTCTGGCGGATTCACTGAGGCTGAAAAATCCTGCTGTAAATAGTTGCTCGCTAATTCCTCTAAAGAAATCCCGCTCTTACCAATATATTTCAGTAACCTCGCGGCAATAATCGTGCGGTTAATTTCATTCGTCCCTTCATAAATTCTGGTGATCCGCGCATCGCGGTAAGCCCGTTCAATCGGATACTCAGCCGAATATCCATAGCCGCCGTGAATCTGCAATGCCTCATCAACCACAAAACCCTGCGCTTCACTCGTCCAGACTTTGATAATTGAGCACTCGACCGCATATTGTTCAATGACCCTCAGAGCTTCCATTGAATCTTCACTTTCGATGGCGTTGAGTGAATCGTCTACCATTCCCAGAGTCCGCCAGACCATCGCATCACCCACATAAATCTTCATGGCCATTTCCGCGATTTTCTTTTGGATCATTCCGAATGAGGCGATGGGTTTTCCGAATTGATGACGATTTCGGGCGTATTCAATCGCAGTATTCAAGGCGATTTTTGCTGATCCGAGATTCCGCGTTCCCAGCTTCAGGCGTCCGAGATTTAAAATATTGAAAGCGACGATATGACCCTGACCGACTTCGCCAAGCACATTTTCAACCGGGACTTTGCAGTCATTCAAAATCAGCGCAGTGGTTGAACTGCCATCCAAGCCTAATTTTTTTTCTTCGTGACCGCTCTCAACGCCAAAATCTTTTTCAACGATAAAGGCAGTGAATTTTTCTCCATCCACTTTTGCAAAAATGGTAAAAATGTCCGCGATGCCACCATTCGTAATCCACATTTTACGACCATTCAAAAGGTAATGCTGGCCATCTTCTGAAAGCACCGCTTTCGTTTTCGCCGCCAGCGCGTCCGAACCGGAATCAGGCTCGGTCAAACAATAGGCGGAAACCCATTCGCCTGAGGCGATTTTTGGTAGATATTTTTCGCGTTGCGCATCGGTTCCAAAAAATAAAATCGGAAAAGTTCCAATCGCGGTATGAGCGCCTAAGCTGGCTCCAAATGAAGGCATCAACGAGATTTGCTCACCCACATAAGCGGAGCTAACCTTGTCGAGTCCAAGTCCGCCAAATTTTTCAGGAATATCAATTCGAAGCAGGTCAAGCTCGCCCGCCTGACGCAGTAAATCGCGTGTGACCTGCCACTGCTTGCCATAAATTTCATCGGCTCGGGGCAATACTTCCCGGCGCATAAACTCGGACGTGACTTCACCGATCATGCGCTGCTGCTTCGTTAAATCTTCGCGGGTAAAAACTTCAGCCGGACTGGTATTAGAAAATAAAAAACATTGATACGATTTATTCATAAGCCCTATTCATTATTGTTTAATAGCGTAACCGAGATAACCGATGAGCCGAGAACGGGTAAACTTAAAACGAAAAGAGTCTTCGACTTCCCCATAGTCAAGCAAATGCCAGAAAGACCGATGCGCAATGACTGGCGTCAAACCACGCATTTCTTTCACGAGTAATGCGCTTTGCTCACAATAGTTAATCAGCTCAAAAGGTTTAATAAAATTTTTATAGACGTGCAAATTCTTTGGTGTATTTCGGACTATCAACTCGACACCCTTGATTCCGAAAAGCCACGAAAATAAATTACGATTAAAGGTATGGAAAAAGAACATGCCACCTTTAATCAAAACCCTGGAAGCCTGCTCAATCACCAAGTCAGGGCGGTCTACGTGTTCCAGAAAATCCATCGCCGTCACGACCTGAAAACTATTCGAGGCATACTGAAGCTCCAACGCATCACCCTTCAAATAATGAACCCTTCCCGTCGAATCAAAATGCCGCGCAATTTCCAGACTCTGCTCAGAAGCATCTAGCCCGGTCACATCAAATCCCTGTTTGGCTAATTCATTGGAAAGAAATCCGCCGCCGCAACCAAGATCAAGCACATTGGGAGATTTATTCGGAAATGTTGCTCGAATTGCTGAAATGATCCACGGGTTTCGTGCCCGCGATTCTGCCCGTAAAAGTGCTATCGGATCATCCTTCGCCGTATACCAGCGATCACCGAGTTCATGATAAATCTCGTTGTTTACCTGATTTATGTCGCTGGTTACCATTTGATATTCCAATAAAGTAACTGATAAATTCCACCACCAAAAATCATCAGACTGCCCGTCAGGAGCTGATAAAATTCCCATCCTTCATAGCTAATGAGCTGATGAAGCTGGCCGGGGTAATCGGCATACCAAAGCAAGCCAGCCGCGATAAACACCAATGGATGAAGGATAAATAACAAGGCATGCAACCAATGCTCACCGGATTGACAATATTTCTGGTGCTGCCATTCATCCTTGGTAATAAAGATCGTTGAGAAGATTGCGAGTATCGCATAGACCAGCAAATTTGTAGAATTCGGCTGAGAAATTAAAAGCCAGACCAGACAAATTAAAACCGTGAGTGTATCCAGTGGATGTCCAAGCCTTTCCCACCTTCCTAACATCCGGCGACGATGAAAATACAATTCATCAAACGCCATACAAATGACTTGCAGGACAAAAGGAATCATCAAAAAACGAGAACTTAACATCAAGCTAAAATTGGTTTGACGACATTTCCATGCACATCGGTGAGGCGATAGTATCGGCCTTGAAATTTATAAGTCAGGCGTGTGTGATCAATGCCTAAACAATGCATGATCGTCGCGTTCAGGTCATGCACATGAACCGGATCACTGACAACATTATAACTAAAATCATCTGTTTCACCGTAAGTCATACCGGGCTTAATGCCGCCGCCAGCCATCCAGACCGTGAAGCAGCGCGGATGATGATCGCGTCCATAATCAGTGTCGGTTAATTTCCCTTGCGAGTAAACCGTCCGACCGAATTCCCCGCCCCAGACTACTAACGTATCATCCAACATACCACGCTCTTTTAAATCTAATACCAGCGCCGCCGAAGCTTGATCTACATCCGGTGCAACTTTTTTAATATTGCTCGGCAAAGAGCCGTGATGATCCCAGCCACGATGAAATAATTGAATGAAGCGAACGCCGCGTTCCGCCAATCGGCGTGCCAGAATACAGTTCGCCGCAAAGCTTCCGGGCTTGCGAGAATCTGCACCGTAGCGATCAAAAGTCGCGGGCTTCTCTTTCGACAAATCCGTTAATTCAGGCACAGAGGATTGCATCCGAAAAGCCATTTCGTATTGTGCGATGCGCGCTGTAATTTCAGGGTCGCCATACTCTTTCGCGTTCAATTGATTTAACGCGCCAAGGTCGTCTAAAAATTCCCGTCGCGCAGATTTACTTATCCCCGGAGGGTTGGAAAGAAATAAAACCGGATCGGCTCCGTTATGAAACTTCACGCCCTGATATTGCGAAGGTAAAAATCCGCTGCCCCACAACCGATCATAGAGCGGCTGATCTCCGCCATTTTTTCCAACGGAAACCATCGCAATAAACGCTGGTAAATCTTTATTTTCGCTGCCCAAGCCGTATGATACCCACGAACCAAGACTGGGACGCCCCGCCAATTGAAACCCAGTCATCGCAAATGTCACGGCAGGATCGTGATTAATTTGCTCTGTATTCATTGATTTGATGAAGGCAACATTGTCTACAATTTTTGCAATATTCGGCAATAACTCACTAACCCAGGCTCCCGATTTACCATGCTGCTTGAAATTAAAAATCGAAGGAGCCACCGGAAAACTGGTTTGATGAGCGCTCATTCCAGTTAAACGTTGCCCATTGCGAATTGAATCCGGCAGATTCTCGCCCCGCATTTTTTTCAGCAACGGCTTGTGGTCATACAAATCTAATTGCGCTGGGCCGCCCGCTTGAAAAAGAAAAATTACCCGTTTCGCTTTCGGCGCAAAATGTGGAAGCGGCGAAGATTGCGCGAAGCCATCAGCCTGCAAAAGCGAAGTCAACGCCGCCGTGCCGACTCCCATTTTTTGAATGAATGTACGGCGCGTGAGATTTAGTTTCGCTGTTTCTATCGGCTGCATATTCCACTCTCTTTCTATGATTCGGCACTCACACTTTCAAGCCCTGATCCGCCACCATACGGACGTGTAATAATTTCCAGGTAGTGACCAGAAGGATCGAGAAAATACACGCCGCGCCCGCCGTCATTGGTATTAATTTCATCTGGCTTGGTGCGACGAGGATCAGCCCAGTGCAGAATGCCACGCTCGCGGATACGCGAGTAAGCAGAGTCAAACACATCATCGCTAACCAAAAAAGCATAATGTTGTGGTGGGAATTCAATGGGAGTTTCTACAAAATCCAACGAAACTTTATTATCAAGTGTAACAACCAGAAACATACCCGCTGCTACAGGTTGCGCTAAATTGAGCATCTCCGCGAGAAAACGAGCAGACACTTGTTTGTCGTGAGCAGCAATAATCAGGTGATTCAATTCAGATGGCATTGGTAATTCCTATCAGTAAAAAGATTTTTCTAGCGCGTCGCAAAATTTGAAATCAACATTCCACTATCTAAAACAATCACCTGCCCAGTCATTAAATCAGAGCCAGTGACGACTCCCAAAATTGCCATCGCCACATCTTCAGGTTGCAGAACTTTTTGGAGCAGCATTTTTCCAGCTCGTTCCTGTAGCGCTTCTTCAAAATTATCTCCCAAACCATTGCGCAGCCAGCGCGTATCAATAAATCCGGGAGCGATAGCATTGACGCGAACATCAGGCGCAAAAACACGAGCCAGTGTCACAGTCAAATTATTAAACGCCGCCTTCGAAGCACAGTACGGAATCGAGCTGCCCGTTCCGGCGACGCCTGCGATGCTGGTTACATTCACAATTTCGCCGCTACCGTTGGCAGTCAATGCGGCGCGTGCAGCGCGTGCGCATTGAAATGCGCCGACCACATTGACCTGATAAAGTCGCAGCCAATCTTCTAAAGCGACGGCCTCAAGATCATCATGCGGAATGAAGGCAGTCACGCCAGCATTATTCACCAGCACATCCAAACGCCCGAATTCATTGACTGCCGTTTCGACCATGGAACGACAAGCCGCGTCGTCAGCGACATCAGCTTTGACGGCAAGACATTTGACGCCTAACGCAGAAACATCCGCCGCCGTTTTTTCGGCATCGTCTTTGGAACGAGAATAATTGATCAATACTGAACATCCCTGCGCTGCCAATGCCAGCGCCGTGGAGCGTCCAACGCCAGTACCGCCTCCGGTCACAATTGCTGCTTTACCTTCTATTTTCATATTTTCCTTATTGCTTCGTAATTACTTCATCAAGATTGAAAATTAAACTCACCGTCGAAGCCATCGCTGCAAGTTCTAATTGATTAAGATTGCTTGAATTTCGCTTTTCACCCACTGCCAAAAACTTACTGATTTCTTTGGGATTCGCTTTAAAATAATCACGCTGCTTATTGAAGGAACTAACCAATAAAGCTAATTCCGGCTCGTTCGGCTGACGCGAAGTCACGGTATAAAAAGCATAATTCAATTGAGAATTAATATTACCATTTTGCTTCAAACTGCGCTCTGCCAGCATCCTTGCGGCTTCGATGTAGGTGACATCATTCATCAAATTCAGTGACTGCAACGGAGTATTCGTGCGTGTGTCGCGCACCGTACAAAATTCCCGCGCTGAAGCATCAAATGCCTGCATCGTCGGAGATAAAATCGTGCGTTTCCAATAAGTGTACAGGCTGCGTCGCCACAATCCATCGTCCTTCGCCTGCTCGTATCCGGTCATTCCGCCAAAAGCCATGTCCTTGTAAAGTCCGTCAGGCTGATACGGTTTGACCGAAGACCCGCCAAGTTTTTCGACCAATAATCCCGAAGCGAAAAGAGCCTGATCGCGGATCATTTCGGCGGATAAACGATACCGCGCACCACGCGCCAATAAGCGATTTTCTGGATCACGCTGTAGTAATTCTGACGTCAGTTTTGATGATTGACGATAGGTCGCGGAAGTGACAATGAGGCGGAGGAGCGCTTTGGCGCTCCAGTTCGCAGTTGGCAGTTCGTGGTTCGCAGTTTTCTCCTTCGAACTATCTGCGAACCGTGAACCGCTTTTCTGCGAACTGCGAACTTCCAACTGCGAACTTCCCTCACGGAACGTGACCGCCAGCCAATCCAATAATTCAGGATGCGAAGGCAATTCGCCTTGCGAACCAAAATCTTCAGAAGTTTTGACAATTCCTGTACCAAAAATCATTTGCCAAAAACGATTCACAGCTACTCGCGCAGCCAGGGGGTTAGCTTCGCTCACAATCCAACGCGCTAAATCCAATCGGGTTGGGGTCTGATTTGAAGGAGCTGATGTTAGTTGCTGAGCAGATTGTAACGCGGCTGGAACCGTGCGAAAGACCTGCTCACCAATCGCATCATACGCGCCACGTTTGAGCAAAAATGCGGGACGCGGTTCGGACAATTCCTGCATCACCATCAAAGTTGGTAAGCCATCTTCAAACTTTTGTAGCTCCTGTTTTTTCTCTGTTAATTTTTGAAATTCTTTTTGTAAATCTTCACTTGCGGCGAGTGCCAAATACGCTTGACGAAGCTTTTCTTTTTGAGTATTTGTACGTCGAGATTCTGGGATAACCGCAATTTCACCCAATGAATCCGCACACGCCAGCGTTCTGATTTCAGTTTCGGTCAGCTTGCGGCTGTACATCCGCACTTCATCAAGTGCGCCTTTAAATCGAAAATCAGGACCTCCACCCGCTCCAATTTTCAGCGTATTATTCTTGCCCCACAACGACAGGAAAAAACTTCGCTGAATAAAATTTAGTGGTTGTTTTTCCCCGTTAACGTAAATATTTACGCGATCTTCGTTTTGGGCTAAACCGTCAAAAGTAACGGCGACGTGATACCATTGCTTGAGTGGTAATTTGTTTTCAGTCTCAATGCGGAAAGCATCCTCGCCCCAACGAAACACCAGATTGAAATTTATTTTTCCATTCAAAAAATAGATGCCGTAGCCTTCAGCACGCGGGACGCCATTTTCTTTTTCAGCAGGCGCATCACTCACCTTGGTTACGATTGAACCGCTCTGTTCCGATTCAGGATAAACCCATGTCGAAATCGTGAAGCGTTCCTTGTAATCGCTGCTGGTATTTTTGTAGCGAAAATCCGCATGAATCCCAGCGTCAAAAAATAATTTCCCGTCAAAATTAACTCCCTGCCCCAATGGAGATTTCACAAAAACCGGCAAACCATTTTTCCATTCAACGGGAAACACTGGCTCTGGCTCATCCTTTTTCTTGTCAAATGTCTCGTGATAAGCGCGTTCGGATTTATTAAAAATCGGAACGCTATTTTCATCCAGCGAATGCCTGACAATTAACTGATCTTCGGGAAACCAATGCTTGATCGAAGAACTCGCCAACGTCTTTTCCCACGCTTGCTGTGAAGGCTGCGCCACATCCATTAACAGCTTGACTGCCGTTTCCTGCACTTTGACTTCATCTCTCAACCGTTGCAGTTGCTTCTGCTGTGGTCGCGTCGGAGCCTGAATTATCGGCGGAGAATTTCCCTGATCGAACGAATGCCCGTCTTCAGGAATGCTATTGAAGTAAGCGCCGAATTGATAAAATTCTTTTTGTGTAAACGGATCGTATTTATGATTATGACATCGGGCGCAACCCAGCGTCACCCCCAGAAACACAGTCGAAGTAGTGTCTACACGATCTACGACGTATTCATTGCGATACTCTTCCGGGACTAACCCGCCCTCAGCATTCATCCGATGATTACGATTAAATGCCGTAGCGATTTTTTGATCCAATGTAGCATTCGGCAGCAAATCTCCGGCCAACTGCTCAATCGTAAATTCATCGTAAGGCTTGTTACTATTGAAGGCCTCAATCACCCAATCGCGCCAGCGCCACGCTTCACGATTGCCGTCAACCTGATAACCATTAGTATCGGCGTACCGCGCTGCATCCAACCAGCGATACGCCATCCGCTCACCAAATCGTGGAGACGCCAACAGTTTATCTACAGCCTTCTCGTATGCGTTATCAGACGCATCGTTTTTAAAAAATTCAATTTCTTTAATTGTCGGTGGCAGGCCAGTTACATCAAGTGATACTCGTCGCAGTAATGTTGCGCGGTCGGCTTCTGGCGAAGGTTGCAGTCCTTCTTTTTCGAGGCGGGCAAGTATGAAATTATCAATTCCGTTTCTGACCCAGGCTTGATTTTTCACTTCGGGCAAAGCAGGTCGAGTTGGCGTGACGAATGACCAATGTTGTTGCCATTTCGCGCCCTGTTTAATCCATTCAGTTAATAATTCTTTTTCACGATCTGAAAGTTTTCGACCAGAAGTTGGCGGAGGCATTTGTTCGTACTGATCGGTTGAATTGATACGGCGAATCATCTCGCTTTGTTCGGGATGATTCGGGACAATCGCTTTGCTGCCCTGGCCTAAATCCATCAGTGCTGCTGTCTCTGAATCCAACCGTAAACGCAATTTTTTCGCGGGAGCATCCGGGCCGTGACAAGCCCAGCATTTATCGGAAAGGATTGGTCGAATGTCACGGTTGAAATCTATCGGAGCCTGCTGCGCAGACGATGCGCGAGAAAGAAAAATCGAGGCTGCCATCAGTGCGGATAACAAAAGCAAGGAAATTAATTTGATTGAACGACTATAATTTTTCATAACCGCACTTCTGCAAAATTGGGAAAACCGTGCTGCTCGCGTCCGACGGGGCCGTCGTGCTTGGCAGTGACTTTATAAATCTCATAGCGACCATCACCTGCTGCTTGAGCCACACGCACTCGCAGAGCTTCCATTTCATCATTGGTCATTGGAATAAATTCACTGGCAATTCTGACATTCTGATGTAAATCATCGGTATTCAAAATGCCTGTAATCGTTGTTGCCACCGGCAGGCTCATTGCATAGCGCAAACCTTCTTCCGCAGTATACACGCCTTCACGCACCATCTTCCCATTCCCCGCAAAAGTCTTCATGCCAAGTGCCGCGATTCCCTGCCTGATTAATTCAGGGAGAACTTTTTGCTCAAAGCTCAGAAACGTCCCATCCATAATATTCAAAGGCATCTGGCACGTATCGAACGGATACTCATACGCCAACATTTTCAAATGAATGTCGGGATTTTTATGACCTGTAAATCCAGTGAAGCGAATCTTGCCGTCGCGTTTCGCCTGGTCCATGGCTTCCAGTACACCATCGGCGGCGTGATGCAATTCGGGATCGTTGTAATAAACGACTTCGTGAATTTGCCACAAGTCTAAATGATCTGTTTTAAGGCGTCGTAACGAATCTTCCAGTTGTCGCAACGCCTCGTGCTTATCACGTCCGTGCGTACAAACTTTCGTCATCAGGAAAACGTTATCGCGGCGACCTTCGAGCGCCTTGCCCATTAATTCCTCGCTGCGTCCGTCGTGGTATTCCCAGGCGTTGTCCATAAACCGAATGCCTGAATCTATTGATTGCTGACATAATCGAATCGCTTCATTTTCATCATTGATCGTGCCGAGATGGTAGCCGCCAAAGCCGATGGCGCTAACATTTTCGCCCGTCCTCCCTAAAGTTCTCATCGGAATATTCATAGTTATATTTTTTGGATTAATTATTTCGTATTTTACCGAACAGCGTAGC
>JAYVRW010000276.1:0-15471 GCA_043775925.1 Blastocatellia bacterium | reverse complement strand
GTCACGCTCAGAAAATAACTGGTTGTTTATTCGGTATTCAAATATTGATGGCGAGCCGGAGAATGCTATACCTGACTTTTTCTGTCAAGATATTTTTTACAAATTTTATTTTTTGGTGGGAAGCAAATGGATTGAAGCACTTGAGAAATGAAAAAATTCGGCGAATTTTTCGCAAAGCTGACAATAATTCTTTTTAAATAAACATTTCTTCGTCCTGATAAACGCGGTCAACGGGGAGGCTTTTACTAGCGGTGAAAACTTCAAGAGCACGTTTGAGTCCAGCCATTAAATACGAGAATTCGCGGGCGGGTTCGAGTACGCTGTGCTGTACGATATTGGCAGTGCGCTGAAACTGGTTGGTCGTGATGGCGAGTGTGTTTTGAATTTGATCGGCGCGGAATTGGGCTTTGTCGAGTTCACGACGCGCCATCGCCGTCGTGTCACCTAATAGCGACTTAACATCAGCAGTTTCGTCTTTGACCATCTCAACTATCGCCGTCAGGTGTTGTGCGCCCTGTGAAAAATACCCGGCAGCGTCTTTAAATTCACCTACTACCTGTTTTGACAACTGTAAGACCGGTTCAGTATTTTTTAATAAATACTCAGCACGCGTTTGTAATTGCCCGACCTTTTCAATCAGCTCGACCACTCGTTTCGCCAAAAAATAGAAGCCCACAAAAACAACGGCTTGCACGATCAATAAAAGCGTGACGATAACGAGAATGGCGATGAGATAAGTTTCCACAGAAATAATAGGTGTCAGGTATTTGGTGTCAGGTGTCAGAAAATAAAGCCTGACACCTGACACTTTTTACGAATTAATTTTCGTCGTAGGCAGCGCCGGACGAAGCTGCTGATTTAGCAATATCGTTGAGCTTGGCTTCTTTGTAGCCTTGCTTGCCCGCTTCGATGGCAGCGGTAACAGAAGCTTTTTGACGATTGATGACTTCTTTGCTGCGCTCAGTTAAATCATTGATGGCGTCTTTGCTACGGTCACTAAGATCAGCCAGCGTCTCTTTGCTTTTCGCCGCCATTTCAGCCGCGTATTCAGAAGAATTCTGATAATACTCAGAGGCACGTTCGCCGACCTGCCGCGCTTGATCGCGGGCCTGGTCAACACTACGGCGCGAAGCATCGGCGAGTTCTGCTCGTAACTCACTGCCTGCTTTCGGAGCAAACAGCAAGGCGGCAATCGCGCCCATGCCGGCGCCGATCAGAAGGTATATGAATTTATCTCCGCTGTTGTTGTCATCTGCCATTGTTTCAACTCCTTTTTTGGAGTGTTCTCGAAAGAACACGGGGTTAATAATTTAGAATCGGGAATATAGCATCTTAATGATTCAAATGACAGCACTTTTGATGGGGATTGACCGTGATTCGTTGTATCACGAAGTGGTTATTGTACGCTAATTGACACCCTTCGTCTGCGTGCGTAGAATGAAAGCCTAAAGGAGATCAAGTATATGTTTGGACTAGGTACTTCAGAGTTGGTCATTATTCTCGTTATCGTCCTGTTGCTGTTTGGAAGCTCGCGCTTACCATCTCTGGCCAAAGGAATGGGCGAGAGTATTCGTAACTTCAAAAAAGCAGTAGGCGATGATGCTGCTGAAGCGGAAGCTGAGAAAAAGAAAACCTCCGTTTAATTTTTTGTAATTATACCTCGCCGTTGGGCGAAGAATATTCCAAGGCAAATATCACCAAGTCAATAAGGGCTGAACAGTCCGAACCTTACTTAACCGCTTGATATTTGCCTCTTTCTTTTTGCCATGTCACGCAAACGCTCGCACCACACGCGTCGCTTTCCACCTGCGACAGAGCGGTCATATCACGAATATTTATCTTCAGTCCCTGCGCCCAATACTTCACGCGCTGAACTTATCAGGTTGATTCGTGGCGGTGAAGACACTTATCTCGAACTCAAAGTTAAATTCAGTAACGTCGAGAAACTGACCGCCGAAATTATTGCTTTAGCGAATACAGACGGGGGCACACTTATTTTTGGCGTCAACGATCAGCTCCGCATTGAAGGCGTAGACGATCCTGAACAAATTGAATCTGACTTGCGCGAAATTTGTTCGCAACATATTCAGCCTTCGGTTTTTCCCTACCTTAAAAAAGTCGCGTTTGATAACGGTCGCCGGATTGTCATCCTCGAAATTGAAGCGCATCGTCGCCCGCATCACACGAAGAATTTTCAATTTTTTGTGCGTGATGGATCAAGCAAGCGCGAGGCTACGCGGGAAGAATTAAGTACGATTTATGGTGAATCTCCCTTCGTGAGATTTGAGCAAAATCCGCTTTTCAAAGCCAGACTCAGCGATGTTGACGAAGCCTTATTCTGGAGCTTTGTGCGCGGGATTTGCCCGGACGATTGGGCGGACAATGACAAGGGGTTTCCAACGGCGCAGATGATGTTTGATCTGGGGCTGGCGGCGAAAATTAACGATCAAATCATCATTACTTTGGGTGGCATTCTGTTATTTGGAAAGCACGAGAAAGTCGTATCACTGCTCCCGCAGGCAGCGATTACGCTGACGCGGTTTGGAGGCAATAAAAATACGTCTCCTATCATTGAGCAAACTGTTTTGCAGGGAAATTTATTACGGTTGTACGATGGCTCAATGAATTTCATCAAGCGCTATGTTGACCTGTGGGAAATGCGTCCATCGCGCAAGGCTCTGACCGAAGAAGAGCAACAATTCAGCCGCACCAATTATCATCGGGAAGCGGTGATTGAGGCGTTGACAAATTCTATTATTCATCGGGATTGGAGCGTCACTGATAAATCGGCGCGAATAAATATTTACGATGACAGTCTTGAAATTATCAATCCCTCGCGTGAGCCGGAATTACCGCTTCATTCGTTGCGCTACGGTATTTCGCAACCTCCCAATCCACGCTTGAAAACGGTCTTCACGAATCGTCATTACGGTTTGAAATTGACACACGGTGGAGTGCCGATGATCTTTGATGCAGCCACCATTTTTGCCAAACGCGCTCCCGAAAATTTAAGCCTGAATAATTATGAGTTGAGATTAAAAATCTACGGATGGAAGTGAGCAGGATGAAGAATAAAATTTCTTCATCCTGCTCTTTTATTGAGTCAGGACAGGCGGGGACGCCTATCCTGACTCAATCGCCTGATTTGAATTCTGGAGTAGGCACTGGCGCTTTCTTACGTTTGAAAATTCCAGAAATATTTTTCAGCCAAGCCTTTTCTGTTAAATCATCAAATAACAAATACACTACAGGCGTTACCAACAACGTCAGTAATAACGAAAGCGATTGACCTCCAATGACAATTGTCGCAATAGATCGCCGTTCTTCTGATCCGGGGCCGGAGCCAACTGCGAGTGGTAACATTCCCGCGACTAACGCCAGCGTCGTCATCAGGATCGGACGCAAGCGGTCACGGTTTGCTTGAATAATGGCGTCATAGCGTGGCATTCCCTGTCGTCGTAAATTCAATGTATGGTCAATTTGCAGAATCGAATTCTTTTTGACGACACCGAACAGCACCAGGATTCCCAAAGCTGAATAAAGATTTAAAGTCCCGTCTGTCCACCACAACGAAAGCAAGGCGAATGGAACTGAGAGCGGCAAGCTGATCAAAATTGTAATCGGATGAATAATACTTTCAAATTGCGAAGCCAGAATCATATACATAAAGGCTACGGACAAAATGAACGCCGCGATAAATTCAGTAAAGGTTTTTTCAAGTTCGCGTCCTCGTCCTCCAATGCTGAAAGAATAGGTACCCGGCAATTTCAGATTCGCAAATTCCTGTTTGAAGGCGGTCATGCGATCCGCCAGACCAAAGCCCGGAGCTACTGAACCACGAACGCTCACAACACGTTGACGATCCATTCGGTCAATCCGCGATGGCGCCGTCGTGCGTTCAAGCGTTACTAAATTATCCAGTCTGACCATACCAGTTTTAGTTGATGGCACAAACAGAGTTTCAATTGTTTGCTGGTCGTTCCGATCACCATTTTTCAAGCGCAATTCAATATCATAATCAAAATTGGTCGTAGCATCGTAGAAGCGTCCAGCCCGGTCGTCTCCACCGACCATTAAGCGTAAAGCGGTGGCAATATCAGTTGTATCTACCCCTAAATCAGCGGCTCGAGCGCGGTCAATTTTGACGCGGAGTTCCGGCTTATCAAGCTTGAGGGAAACATCAGGGTCAAGGATGCCATTATTGGAGGACCATTCGCGCAGGTACATTGCTTTGTCATAAAGTACCTGTAATTCAGGTCCACGCAGACTAAAGTCAAAGTCTGAAGGTCCCGTCCCAAGATTAATAGATTGAGGATTACGCACACTCGGACGCAGATGGGTGTACTTTCTGAGCTTGCCGCGAATCTTTTGCATGAGATCGCGGGCACTGTAATTACCTTGAAAAACTTCCATTGGCTTTCCACGCTTCAGTGCTGCCCAGAATTTTTCAAAATTAACGGTTCGCTCTGCGTGTGGAGCCATCCGAATATAAATTTCACCCTGATTGACTGAACTCATCATGCCGCCGCCACTTCCGACTGAAGCAAGCATTAATTTAATTTCAGGAAAAGTTCGGAGGTCTCCTTCGACTGCCTGCAACGCCTCATTCATCGAAGTCAGGTTAGTGCCTTCCGGCGCATTGAGACCGACTGAAAATTCACCTTCATCAACGTTGGACGGAATGAATTCCTGTCGCACTAATTTGTAAAGTGGAACCGAAGAATAAATAACAGCTAACGCCAGTCCCGCAACGATCAAACGATGCCGCATGGAAAGCTTTAATAACCACGTGTACGAACGATCAATGTAACTGTAAAAACCTTTGCGTGAAGTGTCGCCGTGATCTCCCGTGTCTTTTTTGAGCAACCGCGCACTCATCATTGGTGTGAGTGTAAAAGAGACCAATAAGCTGACCAGAATGGCGACGGCTGCGGTGATGCCGAATTGTCGCAGGAAGCGTCCCGAAATCGAAGACATGAATGAGACGGGCAGGAAGATGACGACCAATGAAAGCGTAGTTGCCAGAACTGCCAGCCCGATTTCGCGGGTCGCTTCTTTGGCGGCTTCCATCGGCTCCATTTTCTTTTCTTCAACGAAGCGGAAAATGTTTTCGAGCACGACGATGGCATCATCAATGACGATTCCGACCATTAAGACCAACGCGAGCATTGACACACTGTTCAGCGTGAAATCCAGCGCGCGCATCATTCCGAAAGTAGAAATAACCGAGGTTGGAATAGCGATACCCGCAATCAGCATCGAACGCCACGAACGCATAAAAAGTAAGACGACGAGACAAGCGAGAATACTTCCCAGTACTAAGTGGACGTTGATTTCGTGCAAGGCGCTGTTGATATAACGAGATTGATCCTGAATCACTTCCAGCTTGAGGTCGGACGGCAGTTGCGTTCTGACGCGTTCTAATTTTTTCTTCACGTCTTCAATCACGGCGACGGTGTTTGACCCTGATTGACGAATAATTCCAATACTGACGGAAGGCACACCATTCAGCCGCGACAATGAACGTTGTTCCTTTGATCCATCATCAACCGAGCCAATATCTTTGAACTTCACAGGGAAGCCGTTCACCGTAGTGATGACCAATTCATTAAACTCTTTCACGTCTAAAACTTTTCCCATTGTTCTGAGGGAAAGCTCACGGCGACCAGTGTCTACGTTTCCACCTGGAATATCGGTGTGCTGACGTTGGAGAGCCTGTCGAACCATCGTAATCGGAATCTTGTACGCGGCGAGACGATCCGCATCTACCCAAACATTGATGGCACGTTTTAAGCCGCCACCGACGGAAACTTCTCCGACGCCGAGAGCGCGTTCAACTTCAACTTTGACGCGATTATCAGCAAGTTCTCTCAATTCACGTGGCGATCTATTGCCGGAAAGAGAAATCGTCATGACAGGAAAAGAATCGTTGTCAGATTTTCGGACGATAGGAGGTTCGCTTCCCGGTGGAAGCTGTCGTGTGACGGTAGCCACGCGGTCGCGGACATCCTGCGTTGCGTCTTCGATGTTGCGGCTCAGGTCAAAAGTTACTGGCACAAAGCACATGCCCTGACGTGAGATAGAACGCATTTGTTCGACGCCTTCAACAGTATTGATAACTTCTTCCAGCACCTGTGCGACCGATGCTTCCATTTCTTCTGGTGATGCGCCGGGGAGCGATGCTTGCACGTACACCGTTGGAATATCCATGGAAGGGAAGCGGTCAACGCCAAGCTTGAAATAACTCGAAGCTCCGACCACCACCATGGACAAAATAATCATCGCCGCGAAGACGGGACGTTTGATACAAATTTCAGCGAGCTTTTGCATAACTTCTCTGTGCTTGCACGCCTTGTGGCGAGCTGGGGAAAAATAAAAAAATAAAAATTATTGCTGAACAACGACAGGCTGTCCTCCCACCATCGTGGGTAGCGGAGAATCAATAATCATTTCACCAGATTGCAGTCCTTCAGTAATTTCAACCCAATCAGCTTCCTTCCGTCCAACTTCAACGTTGCGCTCAATGGCTTTACCATCTTTGACAAAAAATATTTTCTGAATGCCGGCAAAAGTTACTAACGCCGAAGGTGGAATTGTCACGACGGATTTGCTGGAACTGGTTTGCAGAGCAGCTTTGGCGAATGATCCGGGATGCAGCCGTCCGTTCTGATTTTCGACTTCGGCTTCGACTATGAGCGTGCGACTTTGTTCCTGAAAAGCCGGACTTAGTCGTGCGACGCGACCTGAATAAACATTACTATCACCTTCGACGGTGACTTTTACGCCGAGACCGGGACGAATGCCAAAAGATTCCCGCTCAGGAACTTCAACCTTTAAGCGAAGCGGATGCAACCTGACCAGCGTGGCAATCGAAGTGCCGATAGCAAGGTATTCTCCAGGAACCGTTTTCTTTTCGCGGATCGCTCCATCGAAGGGAGCGTAAAGTGTGGTGTATGCAAATTGCTGCTTCGCTAATTCCAGTTCTGACCGGCGCTGCAATAAGACCGCCTGACGGTTACGGACTTCTTCGATGGCGTCCTGATAGCGACTTTCCGCGACCTTGTAAGTTGACTCCACGCGATCAAGTTCTGCGCGAGAAAGAATTCCCTGATTGACTAATTGCGTGGTGCGATCACGGCTGGCGCGGGCTTCTTCCAGCAGAGCGCGAGCCTGACGTACCAGTGCAGTGCTTTCAGCGTTGACTTTGTCATCAACGCCGCTAGCTGCTAATCCTAATCGAACACGTGCTTGTTGTAAGGCCGCTTCGGCAGCATCCACACGTTGCTTGAAATCAAGTGTTTCGAGTTTTGCAATGGGCTGACCTTTGTGAACGACAGAGCCTAAATCAATGGAGAGTTGGGCGAGCCGTCCGGCGACGCGAAAACTGAGCGAAGCCTGTTCATCCGCTGCAAGCGTACCGGTGGCTGTAACCACCTGTGTCAATGTTTGATCGCTGACTGTGACAAGTTTAACCTTCACTGGCTGTCCGCCCCCCTCTCCACCACCTCGACCACCTCCACCTGCCGGTGGACCACCTTTCCCCGCTGGTTGAGCACCGGATTTACAAGCTGAAATGAAGCATAAGCTGACAAAAAGCGAAGACAGCATTAGTAAGTTTGAGAATTTTGTTAAGAAGTTAAGTAATCGGGACATTATGTTCAATAAAAAAATAGTTTAAAAGAAAAAATTGAAGGTGCATTATATCGTGTTCAAATAACTCTTGCACTTACCGAACACCTATGTAAGATACGTGTGCGCTTAATCTTGTGCAACAATCAACGAATTAATTCCTGGCTTATCCATCAAGAGCAGTGGAAGAAAACCTGAAAATAGTATCCAGAAGGCGCCGGAGAGAACGAGAACAGTATGTATAACCAGCAAGAAATTGAGATGGTACGACGGCAAACTATCCAGATCGAAACCGAAAAAAGAGCGTTGATGCGGACAATTGCGATTGCTACTTCAATCGCCTGTGGTGTCTGTCTAGCGCTGGCAGCCTTCTTCGCTTACTTGTACGTTTCAGGACGCATGGCGGTTACGAGTGCGGACGCAAAAATTGCTGCTTCTGAGGATAAATTTCGTAAAATCAACGAAGAATTACAAAAGAAGACGGCTGAGCTTGAAAAACGCGCTCAGGTCGCAGCAGGTCGTAAGCAGCATTATGATGAATTATTAGCTAAAGCCATGAGCAATAGAGCGAATGGTGGCGAGATCGGCGAGCTGGCCAAAGAAATCTACGACTCTCCGCAAAAAGTTGTTGAAGTACAGGGCATTCCGCCAGCATCTTTGAATAAATGGTATAAACACCGCACCAACGATAAGACTTACACTTTTTCTTTAATCCCTGCCAATCTTGATGGAAAATACTACCTCTATTCAATCCTGATGAATATTTACGCGCCGCAACCTGTGGCTGGGTCGCAACCTACTGTCGGCTCACAACCTACAATTACGCCGCAGCGCAGACTTGCACCAAGACGCCGATGATAGTGCTACAGCTTTCAGCAGAAATCGAAGCCTACCGCGACCATCATTGGCAACGCGAAGAAACGCAACGCATCGAAAATGCGCATCAAGCCGAAGCTTTCATTAAAAGCGTCGGCTTTTCTAATTCGCTGACTGATGCGCGGCAACCGGGAGCCTCGCTCTATGTCTCTGTTTGTGGCAGACGCGATGTCAGGATGCCCAAAAATGTTCAGAAAGACCCGGAAACCTCATTGACCTGGGTTCTCAAGGACGAAATTATTCAGCGCGGAAAAGTTTATTACGGAAAATTAGCCAAAGGGCGAACAATGTTTGTCGCTCCGCGCATGCTGCCATATTTTTATGCTTTATTTGGCGTTCGCAAAGTCGAAGAAAAATCCCGCCTCAGTCTAACGGCTCAAGCTGTTCTCAAAATTCTTCGGAAAGAATACGAATCCGCGAGTATTGATCTGCGTAAAGACGCCGGGATTGAGGACCGTGTGCGCTTCAATAAAGCGATGGACGAATTGCAATCCGCGATGATTGTGATCCCCGGCGAAGTTGTGTACGCACCAAAATTTACCTATATCTGGACACTGGCGGAAATTCGCTTCCCTGATCCATTTAAAGCCAGGATCAAACGCGAAGAAGCTTTACGCGAAGTTGCACGCTGTTTTTTACATTCCGCCGGAATGACTGTCATGGGAGAGTTAGCCAAAGCGACCGGGCTTTCACGTCCTGATGCCGGACTTGGGAATCGCGCTCTGGTGGCGGAAGGATTTGCGCAGATGCCAGCGCAGGGAAATTATGTGTTATCTGACCTGGAAATGAAGATGGCGAAATTAAATAATTCGTAAAACTCGCGTAGGTTTAGAGATTTTTTGAGTCTTGAACCAGTAAAGATTGAAAACGCGAAAAACTTATAACGCTACGACTTGCCAAGCTAAAAAGCCTGTGGTAGCTTTCATTTGTTTTTCCGCACACTTTAACTATTGTAACCAAATAATTTTCGGAGGCACAGTATGACCATTACCGAACGTAAGAACGGCGATGTTGTGATTTTAGACGTTGAGGGAAAAATCCTGTTAGGTGAAGGGGATGTCCAGCTTAACAAAAAGATTAAAGACCTTGTGAGTCGCAAAGAAAGCAAGATTCTTCTGAATCTGGCGAATGTTCCTTATATGGACAGCGGCGGATTAGGCGAAGTCGTTCGCAGCTATTCAACCATGAAGGCTGAAGGCGGTGACTTGAGATTATCAGGCGTCACATCACGCATCAAAGATTTGATGACCATTACCAAATTGCACACCGTTTTCGATATTTTTGATACCGAAGATGCTGGTGTTGCCAGTTTTGAGTAAGAAAAAGTTCGCAGTTCGCAGGAAAGGCAGTTCGCAGGATTCTTACTGCGAACTGTTTTTACTGCGAACTGCGAACTTTTCTTTGCTGCGAACTATTATTACCCCGTATTTCTCATTCCCGCCGCGATGCCATTGATCGTCAGTAAAATGGCATACAGTAAATGATCCCTTTCATCAACTTTGGTCTTCTGCTCTCGCAGACGAGCCAGTAATTCCACCTGTAAATAACTCATCGGATCAACATACGGATTGCGAACCGTGATCGAACGTTGCAGCACAGGCTGTTTTTCCAGCAAGTGTTTTTCGTTGGTAATCTGGACGACGACGTGACAAGCCAGCTCATATTCTTTTTCCAGTAAGCTGAAAATACGTTGGCTTAATTCGGGTTCGACCAGACGATCTGCATACTGTCGTGCGATCTGAAAATCTGTTTTCGCCAGCGCCATTTCAATGTTGGAAATCGTCGTGCGAAAGAATGACCATTGCTCGTACATCTCTCGCAAAATTTGCAAATTTACACGAGGTTTTTGCGCGATGAATTTTTCCAGCGCAGTCCCGACTGCCAACCATCCCGGCAAAATATGACGACTCTGCATCCAGCCAAAAACCCACGGAATAGCGCGTAAATCATCCATGCTGCTGGAACCTTGTTTGCGCTTCGTCGGACGTGAGCCAATCCGCATATATTGCAATTCTTCGACCGGTGTGGCACTCACAAAATAATCGTAAAAACCCGGTGTCTCACGCACAAATTCACGGTAGGCATTGAAAGCATCTTCAGAAATTTCCTCCATGATTTCTTTCCACTGCGTCACTTTTGCTTCGTCGGTTTTGACAAAACCATTCACGCTGGCAGCAATTACCGCGCCTGTCGTCAGCTCCAAACTCCGCAATGCAATATCCGGCAAACTATATTTCCCTGAAATCACTTCGCCCTGTTCCGTAGTTTTAATGCGCGCAGCAACCGTTCCAATTGGTTGCGCCAGAATTGCTTCGTGGGTCGGGCCGCCGCCGCGTCCGATGGTTCCGCCGCGCCCGTGAAATAATCTCAGCTCAATGTTGTGCGCTCGCGCCACTTTCCAAAGTTCATCCTGCGCTTTGAAAAGCTCCCAGCTTGAAGTCAGGATTCCGCCGTCTTTGCTGCTGTCGGAATAGCCAATCATGACTTCCTGCAAATTGCCTTGCGCCGCCAGAACCTGTGAATAAATCGGATGCTCAAACAACCTTTTCATCACATCAGGCGCACGCCGCAAATCATCTATCGTCTCGAAAAGCGGAGTGACAGAAAGGCGTGAATAAGAATTTTTCTCTCCATCGCATCTCATCAGCCCAGCTTCTTTCGCCAGCACTAACACTGCGAGCAAATCGCTGACATCGCGGGTCATACTCACGATAAAAGTGTGCAATCCGCGCTGGCTGATTTCATCTAAAGCACGACGCGCAACTCTGAAAACATTGAGTGTTTCGATAGTTTCGGCGTTGTATTCCGCATCGAACGCGACCAATGGGCGAGTCGTAGATAACTCAGTCGTCAACCATTCAGTACGCTCCACTTCGCTCATCTGCGCATAGTTTTTATCGAATCCAAGTCCGACGGTAATTTCATTTAGGGCTGAAACGTGGCGGTCACTGTGTTGGCGCAAATCCAGTTGCGCCAGATGCAATCCGAACGTGGCGACCTGCCGCATCAATTTGTCTATAGATTGCGCCGCGAGCAGGGCTTTACTCGCACGCAAACTGTCACGCACCAAGCTTAAATCCGTCCACAACTGCGATCCCGTTTCATACGCCGGAGGCAGCATTTCAGTTTTGCGAACCGCTGCCAGCATCGGCAATCCCGGACGTGTAGAAATTAACGGATGATGCTTTTCAATATTGATGACCGTCGCTAAATCCTGATTGCGGCGCAGCGTGTTTTCAAGCCGCGCAAAAATATAAGAAAGCTTCTGGCGATATGGTTCTTCCGCATTTCGTTCAGACACGAGCGAAGCCGTAATCGGGAATAGTAATTTATCGCGCTCAATCGAATCCAATAGCTCCTGCGTCGCTGGCGCGTACCGCGAAGACTCGCTGATACGCCGCCCTAATTCGCTGACTGCCGCTTCATATTTGCGTAGTACCTGCCGTTGCATGAGACGTAAGGTTTCCCAGGTAATTTCGGGCGTGACATACGGATTCCCATCACGGTCTCCGCCAATCCACGACCCGAACCGCAGCGGCGCAGCTCCGTCCTGCAATTTTACCTTGGGAAAATGTTTGGCGAGGACGCGCTCTAATTCGTCGAGCATCACGGGCAACGCTTCAAATAAAGTCGCGTCGAAGTAATACAAACAATTGCCAACTTCATCCAGTACCGTAGGTTTGACGTGACGGACTTCATCGCTTTGCCAGAGCGATTCAATCTCAGCCGCGAGGCGTGTGTTGAGTTCAGTTAATTTTTTCGCAGAAATTTCCTGTGTGTCAAATTCGTTGAGCAAATCAGAAATGCGCCGATGTTTTTCCAGCATTGTCCGCCGCGCCGCTTCGGTTGGATGCGCCGTGATGACGGGGCGAATTTCCAATTTATCCAGGACACGCTGTAACTCTTTTGCTTCAACGTTAGCAGCGCTGAGCGTCTGAAAGGTATGCGCCAGTGAACCGCGTTGTGGTGACTCAGGCGTATGCAATTCGTAAAATCTTTTGCGTCGAATCCGGTGATATTGTTCAGCAATATTGGCGAGCTGAAAGTAAACGGAAAATGCGCGAATGACACCGATAGCTTCGTCGAGGCTTAAACCACTTAGTAATTTTTTGAGATTTTTTTCGGCTGCCGGAGAATGTTCGCCGCGCAATTCTTTGCACAGCGCCCGCACCTGTTCTTCGATCTTGAATAATCGTTCGCCACCTAATCGTTTCAGGGTTTCGCCCAGTAAATCGCCTAATCGGTGAATGTCTTCGCCTAATGGCAAATCTTTCGTCTGCGCCGGAGTCGTTTTCGTTTTGCTCATAGAGAGCGCATCATAAGGCAAAGCATGACAAGCGGACAAGGAAGCAAATAGAAATTAACGCAAAGGGGCAAAGGATCAAGGGGACAAAGTAGATCAATCTCTAAAGATTCTTTGTTCCTTTGACCCTTTGCGTTGAAAAACTCACTGCCTGTTACTTGCAAAATAGCTCGTAACTTGGCAAAAAGGATGACTGGATTCGCTTATGAGGCGATTCAAGGAACGATTATTTATTTAAGAAGGAGATTATCAGGATGAAGGTTACACAATTATTTAGTATTACTTTGATGGTTTTAGTGATTGGGGCTGCGGCACTCGCGCAGGCTCCAGTCAAGGTGCAGAAAGCCGAACTTTCGATTCCGTTTGGAGTCGTCAAGGGCAAGCTGATCGCCGTTGGAAACACGTTGGTTTTTGTAGACGAAGAAACCCCGGATGCTTCGTTTTCAATTGAGAAAGCCACAATTCGTAATTTTTCCGAACAGGATGGCGTGATCACGATTGATACCAATCGTCCGATCAAAGACCGTTCCGGCGAACGCAATAAATTGGCGTTTCGCTTGAGCGAAGGCAATGGCGCAGGCTTGGCGGCGTGGTTCAAAGACCCGGCTTCGATAGTTGCGGCGGTCAAGTCGAACAGTGATTCCAGCGATACCAAAACTGTGACGACTACCACTTCGTCATCTTCGGGAATGTCATCTGACACCGCTGTCGCCAAGGTTTATCAGGCTCGTCAGAAGCGTTTTCCAGTGGGTAGCACGGATGGCAAGCTGGTGATTAGCGACAAAGAAATCGCTTTTGAAAGCCTCAATGACATCAAGCGTTCACAACGTTGGAGCTATCAGGACATCAAGGAAATCAAACAGGAAAGTGCTTACATTATTGAAATCGCTCCATTTCGTGGCGACAAATACAAACTGGAATTACAGGGCGAAGGAATGAGCAGCGCTCAATTCAAAGCCTTAACTGACCGCATCGCGGCATCTCGTAATACCAAGTAAAATAAAAGACATCTGAGCTTTCCCCGGGCTGCGCCGAGATAGAGGCGCAGCCCTATTTTTGACTGGAGCGCAAGCGTCCCCCGCTTGCTCCAAGCGAAGCGTCATGCGGTTCTTGAAAACTGTTTCCTGCGCAATCTTTTACGCCGCTCCCGCGATGTTAGCAAGCGGGGATGCTTGCGCTCCAGTCGGCTCTTGTGCTCGGAAAATATATGAAGAAACAGGAACGTTACGCTCTTGATGCTGATGATGCTTTCATGGTGTTTGAATTCATCAGCATTGGCTCAAAAGGCGAAATCTCAAAGCTTGCACAGTACTCTCAAACACAAAAGAAGAATATCTACAATCTTGGTTTTGGTGATAAGAATCTGGAGACGGGCAATTTGGATGACAAAGTGATTTCTAATAATGGCGATAGCCAGAAGGTTCTGGCTACTGTTGCTGAAACCGTTTATACTTTTACTGAGCAGTATCCTGATATTGGGATCTTTGCAACAGGGAGTACGAGCGCGCGTACTCGACTCTATCGAATTGGAATTACGAATAATCTGACCGAGATTCTCCAGGATTTTGAATTATATGGGTTGAGAGTTGGAAAATGGGAAGAATTCAGGAAAGGCATTGATTACGAAGCTTTTTTGGTTAGACGAAAGTAGTGGAGGAATTATGACAAAGCCAAATAAAACGACACGAACCGCTGTTCGGATAAACAAATCGCTTGAAAAATATAAAGACCAAATTCTTTTCCAGGAGAAATTGGACAAGGCAAATCAAATCTTACGGGAGGTCGGGCTACCAAAAAAGAAACCGACGCAAACAACCAACGCCTGACCTCACCCTTGCTTTGCAGTGTTACTTCGCATTACTCGCCACACCATATTCCGCCGCCTTTTCCTTCGCTAATTTCATCTCCGGTAAATCTTCATCTGCCTGCTTCCACGCCTTCATAAATTTCGCGTAGGTCTCTCGCGCTTCGGTTGTTTTGCCGGAATTTTGTTGGGCTTGCATTAGTCCGAAATAGGCGCGTCCGCTGCCGGGATCGCGTTCTAAGGCGGCGCGGAAAAATTCTTCGGCTTCGGTGTAGCGTTTTAGTTGCAGGCAAACTTTGCCCGCGACTTCTTCCATTGGTTGTGGATAGAGCGCTGGTTCGGAATAGCCGAGTTTGAGTTCTTCTTCGAGAGCTTCGCGCAACAATTTGATCGCTTCGTCAGCTTTATTTTCGTAAGCGGCAAGTCGCGCTTTGATTTCGATAGGGGCTACGCCAAGGGCGCGTAATTGCTGTTTTTGGCGACCGAGTTGCGGCAAATCTTTTGCCTTCGCCAGCTTGTCTCTCATCCACGCAATTTCACGCTCCATCGCGTCGAGTGAAATTTTTGCAGCAACAATTTCACCTTTGCCAATTTGCGCTAGAGCCGTAGCGTAAAGCCGCCACGCCTTGAAGATTTCGTAATTGCCTTCGTCCGGCAAAGATTTTCCATCCAGAATTTCATCCCATTTTTCAAAGCGCGTCAGGATTCGCAGGCGTGCCAGGCGCCCTTCAAATCCGGCACGGGATTTTTCTTCGCCCACTGGTTTTGCGGCATCCAGCAATTCCTGACTCACGCGCATGCCATCGCGGTAACGCCCCTGATAGCCGTACACGTTCGCCAGAAAATGGACGTTGTGACC
>JAYVRW010000275.1:0-15581 GCA_043775925.1 Blastocatellia bacterium | reverse complement strand
GCAGAAACACGCACGAAGTAAGTGTGCGCGCCTTTACTGAGTTCGAGCTTCTGTAATTGTAGCGCCCTTACTTCGTGCGGGCTTCTACAAGGTTATTTCCATTCGCCTTGTAGCGTGAACGCAGCCCAGTAACGGGGATGCTCCCAATGCCTTTGTTGTAATAAACTGACCTGTGCGGCGCGTAAGGCGGCTGCCGGACTGCGCTTATTTTTGCCCAGCATTTCCTGATAGAAAACTTTCATCAACTCGGCTGTCGCTTTGTCGTTCACCTTCCAAAAACTGGCAATCACGCGGGGAGCGCCAGCATACATAAATCCGCGCGTCAGCCCGATCAGACCTTCGCCTTTGACTTCTTTGCCGAGTCCGGTCTGACACGCGCTCAACACTACCAGATCAGCCTTCAGCTTCAAGTTATAAATTTCGTGCAGGCGAAAAAAACCGTCCTGCGGTTTCCCTTTTTCATCTACGAGCGAAAGCACCAAGCCCGATAAATCAGGATGAATACTATTCAATATCCCATGTGTAGCAAAATGCAGAATGCGGTAATCGCCAAGATTTGCATCCAGCGCATTGGCACGATTGGCGGCGAAATTAAGGGCGGTCTTACGTTCTTTGACGGGAACCAGATTGATAATCGTTTCGGCTTCGCGGCGAGTGTAGAGCAAACGGCGCAGGCTGCCATCGTTTTCGCCAACATCTCGAACTTCTCTCAACGATTGTTCTAAATCAGGTGAAGTGACGGCGCTTTGCCCTTTTCGTTTGGCGTTGTGGAGTAAGCGCGAATCATCAGCGGCAAACACGGGATCAGCAAACACAGCAATCGTTTTTGCGGCGGGCTGGCGCATTTTTATTTCGCGCCGCAAGACTGCCAATGAAGTCGCTGAAGGCAAATTAATAATTTCATGATCCACTATCAATCGTTTCGGGTTTTGCGTTTCGAGTTTCGAGTTTTCGGAATTCACCTCGAAACCCGAAACCGGAAACTCGAAACTGAGCGCCGCAAACGGGATGTATTGCAAAGCTCCATCCGCTACAATCAGTAATCGTTTTTGTCCCAGCTTTCCAGTCAGCGGAGCCAGGACTATCTGACTCAGTTCGGAGAGTGCCGCATTGACCGCAGTTGTCTCACCATCTTTAGCTAACAGTAATTCATACACGCGCCGCGCCGTCGCTTCAATAATTTCGCCTTTCGGCAGTTCATAACTATTCAGCCCGTTCTGAGAAACAGCCCACAGATAGCTGCGCTCTTTGCCGAGCGTATATGACAAAAGAACAGTGTTTTCGTCCAATAATGTTTGCTGAATTTCCCGCACGGTCAGAGGTTTCGATTGTGCGAGTTCGGCGTAATGCGGGCTGTTCGATTGGATGGTGGTGCGCAGTTCCTGCAACTCAACAGTCAGCGCCTGAATTTCCTGTCCTGCCGCGCTCAACAATTCCGGCCTGGCTTTATTACTGATAATTTTCCGCTGATATTCCGCTTTGGCATTGAGCCGTTGCTGTAATTCAAGTTCGCGTTTGAGCAGTTCAGGCGCAACCCCTTGACGAAGTTGCCGGCGAGTATTGGCTAAGGTCTCAATCAGGCTGCGAGCGTGCGCCATTTCGATGGCTTGCAAGGCTTCGCCGTCGTGTCCCGCCGCCGCTTCACGACGATGCCATTGCATCAACAGGTCAACATAAAATTCATAGTAATCTTTCACTGTCGCCAGATAGGAAGCGCGTAACTCCTCACTATCAACCGTAGCGCGGACAGATTCCGTAATCGCCAGCGCCGCTTCGATCTGTGGTCGCGCCGTTTTAAAATTCTCCGCCACGAAATCAAGCCGCGCCAGATTATAGAGCGTATTGGCTTCGCCTTCGCGGTCATTGGTCAGGCGGCGCAAGGCTAACGCTCGAGTAAAATAATCCCGCGCCTGCGCTGCATCTTTGAGTTCGTAATACGCCAGCCCCAGATAATTCAGCGTGCGTCCGGCGCTATATTTATCACCGATTTCCTGCCATAGCGTTTGCGCTTCCGTGTAACTATGCAGCGCATTTTGCGGCTGGCTTTGCAAAGCGTAAACCGCGCCAATATTGGTTAAGGACTGCGCCTGCCCGCGACGGTCTCCGAGGCTGCGACGAATCTTGAGCGCTGATTGGTACGATTCCAACGCCTTTTGGTACTCGGCTTTGGCTTGATAAAAATTGCCCTGAACACTCAAGACTCTCGCTTCATAAAGAGTTCCGGCTTGTCGAAAATATTGGGTGGCTTTTTCCAGATAACTTTCGGCTTGACCATACTCGCCAAGCGAAGTGTAAATTTCACCCAATCTTGAATACGCAAGATTTTCGTCACGCGGACTATGCCCCACTTTGAATTATTCTAAAGAGTTCTTGAGGTTATCAATCGCTTTTTGTTTTTCGCCCAGCGCAAGATAAATGCTTGCTGTGCCTCCCAGCGCGACACCCATTCCGAAATGTTTCTCATCAACAATCCCCTCGTAATGATCATAACAAACATAGGCACGCTGATAATATTCAAGCGCTTTTGCCAATTCACCATACGCACTATAGACCTGTCCAATATTTGCCAGATTCCAGCCAACCATATTGGGATATTTCTTTTCATCAAACAGAGGCAGAGCTTCCAGATAATATGCCAGGGCGTGAGGATAATCGCTCCTTGCGGCATAAATCTGTCCCATTGGAATAAGCACCCCGGCAATGCGAGAAGGAACATCTATCTCACGAATTAACGGGAGTATCTGATTGAAAGTTTCCAGCGCCAGATCGAATTGTTCTCTGGCTTGATAGGCATGGGCGGTGAACGTCAAAGCATTAATTTCAAATTGACGTTCGTTCAATGAACGCCCGATGCGGGTCACTTCATTGGCAATTTTCAGGAGTTCAGTCAGTGACTCCGGCGTATCTTTGGATAGCAAGGGCAGGAATTGATCTTGTAACAAAAGTGCTTTGGCATAGGCGAAATCATTGGCATCGGGTTGGGCAATGACGCTCGCACTTAATTCGTAATGACCAATGGTTTCCGCTAAGTCCTCTTCGCTTTTTATTGCGATTTTGTAAGCTCCGGCTTGCTCAACCTGAAACAACATCTTGCCATTGACTGGCAATTTCATAAATTCCTGAGCAAGCAGATTTTTCCCTTCCGTATTCGTTAAAGTCAGAATCGGCATCACATTCTGACTGGCGACTGTGACTTTTAAGAACTGTCCTTGATTCAGTCGTAGCTCATACAAATGACGCTCAGAGTGTTTGAGTTCGCCTTTGATGATTTCGTTAAAGTTAAGTTTTAGAGCGGAATCAACTGTCGGTTGGGCGAAAGCCTGGGCAGCGGCAATGACAATCAAGCTGAGCTGTAGGATGAAAAAACAGAGAGGAGTTTCTGGCATAACGAGTTCATTCTCAAGCGAGCGCTCGAACTGTAAAAAACAATCTCAATAATCACTGTGGCTGGGAGAAAAGCCGTTCCCTAATTACTGTTGAAGGATCGCAGGCACAAAATCCTGTGGAAGTGTCATACAGGATTGTCATGTTGAGTATTGAATTTACCGCTCCTGAATGTCAAGCTTTTCCTCTTTTTAAGGATTTGGTCACTGTTTATTAACGTATTTTGCCTACCTCCTTTTTAATGGAAAACTAAACTATGACAACAGCGGCTTTGAATTGTTGAGGGCTGTTCATTAAGATGGGCAATTATCAAATTTATCGGTGAACTAATCTATGACCTCAGCGCAAGCAGCTTTAATTTTCGGTGCAGGTATTGTCGCCGGAGCGATGAACGCCGTAGCCGGGGGCGGGACGATGCTCACCTTTCCCGCTTTGCTTTTCATCGGCCTCAAAGAAATTCCAGCGAACGCCACAAATACTGTCGCATTAGTGCCGGGAGCTTTAGCCAGCGCCTGGGGCTACCGCCGCGAACTAAGCGAATTTGATTCGCGTCATTATTGGTTATTAGTGCCGAGTTTTTTTGGTGGATTGTTGGGCGGAATTTTATTGAGCCTAACGCCTGCTCCGATCTTCAGAGCGGTCGTTCCATTCCTGATTTTATTCGCCACAATTTTGTTCATGGTACAGGCTCCGATCCAGAAAAAATTACAAGCTGGAAAGAAAGATAATGGTGAGCCGGAAATTACCAAAGACTGGTTATTGGTGGCGGCTTTAGTGCAATTTGTGACCGGAATTTATGGCGGATATTTCGGAGCTGGAATGGGCATCATGATGCTGGCGACCCTGGGTTTATTAGGCTTTGCGAACATTCATCAAATGAATGGGCTGAAAAATGTCTTAGGAATGACGATCAATTTAGTCGCGGCGTTGTATTTTATGTGGGCGGGTTTAGTCCATTGGAATGAAGCTTTTGTCATGATGCTTGGCGCTATTCTTGGTGGATATTTTGGCGCGGGGCTGGCGCGAAAGCTCGGTGCAAAATTTGTGCGATGGACGGTGATTGTGATTGGCGTTGGCGTTGCGCTTTCGTTATTGTTACGATAAGTGTCGCTCTTATGTTTTGGGAGCAGTAACAATTTTTTGAGGAGAAAATAATGAAACATCGAATTCACGCCTTACGCTATTTTGTTAGCGCGATGGCAATTTCAATTGCTTGTTCTATGGTCGGCTTAGCGCAAACCGCGACGCCGGCAAAGAAAGAAATGGCTGCCATGCCAAGCGCCGCCCCCGATCATATTGCGATGATGGTGGCGGACTGGACACGTGCGCGCGATTACACCAAAGAATATATGGATGCGATGCCGGACGATGGTTATGGCTTCAAACCAACGCCTGATATTCGCAGCTTCGCCGAACAATTTTTGCATCTGGCGAATGCGAATTATGCGTTTGCCGCGGCAGCTACCGGTGTCGCCAGCACGAATAAAGTGAATCTGGAAAAAACGGACTCAATGAAAACTAAAGCGGCTGCCATGACTGCCGTGATGGAAAGTTATGATTTCGTCATTAACGCGATCAAAGGCGCAGATGCAAAGAAATTAGGTGAAGAAATCAAAGTCTTCGGACAAACTACGACACGTGGCGGAGCGCTGGCAAAGGCGTTTGAGCATCAAACACATCATCGCGCGCAGACGACAATTTACCTGCGGTTGAAAAGTATGAAGCCGCCGCCAGAGAAATTATTCTAAAAATCAAACGGCAAAAAGCAAATATCAAAAGTGGGGTTTTTAAACCAGAAGCGCTGACCATAAGTTGATGCTGTTTGACTTTTAATTTTTGATATTTGACTTTTGATTTTTTTCAATGCGCCTTACAGAAATTTTTCACTCCATTCAGGGCGAGTCTTCATACGCGGGCTTGCCCTGTGTGTTTGTCAGGCTGACGTGGTGCAATTTGCGTTGTACGTGGTGCGACAGCGAATACACATTCAAGGGCGGCGAAGAATTTTCGGTGGATGAAGTCCTTGAAAAAGTCCGTGCTTACAATTGCAAATTAGTCGAAGTCACAGGTGGAGAACCGCTTGTCCAAAAGCGTGAATGCTGCGAATTGGTGACGCGACTATGCGATGAAGGCTTCACTGTTTTAGTCGAAACCGGAGGCGGATTAGACGCGACGGTTTTAGACCAGCGAGCGATTAAAATCCTGGATGTCAAATGTCCCGGCAGCGGAGAATCCGAACGTAATATCTGGTCGAATCTGGAAAACCTGAATCCACTGGATGAGGTCAAATTCGTGATTCAAGACCGTGCCGATTTCGATTTTTCATTGGGAATAATTGCAAAATATTCGCTTGAGCAACGTGTGTCGCAAGTGCTGATGTCTCCGGTCTGGGGTGCAGTTGAATGGAAAGATTTAGCGGCGTGGATTTTAAATTCAGGCATCCGCGCACGAATGCAATTACAAATGCATAAATTGATTTGGGGCGCAGATGTCATTGGAGTTTAGCTGCTTGCCTTACAACACTATGACACATTTAACGACGGAACAACTTGAAGCGAAATTAGGTGAGATTCGACAATCTCCGAAAGATGCAGGCACTCTGGATTTGATTGTCCGGCGACCACGCTCCAATCAGCGGGAAATTTTATCCGAAGGTGAATTAAATCTGGTCGAAGGTCTCGCCGGAGAAAGTTGGCGATTCAGAGGAAGTTCCAGAAGCGCCGATGGTTTGGCGCATCCTGAGATGCAACTTAATCTCATGAATTCCCGCGTGATCGCGCTGATTGCACAGGAAAAAGATCGCTGGCAATTAGCCGGGGATCAGCTTTTTCTCGACCTTGATTTGAGCGCAGAAAATTTGCCCCCGGGGACGCAATTATCGCTCGGTTCCGCTCTGATTGAAGTCACGGCTGAACCTCATACCGGCTGCAAAAAATTTGTCGAACGGTTTGGTTTGGACGCCATGAAATTTGTCAATTCAAAAGTGGGCAGACAGTTTAACCTGCGCGGCATTAATGCGAAAGTCATTCAAGCCGGTGTAATTCGCGTTGGTGATACGGCGCGGAAACAGAGCGAAAATTTTACTTCGTAATTAAATGAAACAGTTATCATTACTTATTATCATTATTGGTCTGACTTATGCAGTGACTGCGGCTCCGCCCGGACAAGTGACCGAGCGTATCGCGCTGGATCAATTCGGCTACCTGCCGGAAATGAACAAAGTTGCCATTATCAACAGCCCACAAACGGGTTTCAATGCGCCTGATAATTACCTTCCTGGGGCCAAATTAGAAGTGCGTAAATGGGGCAGCAATGACCTTGTCTTGACAGGTGACGCTACAGCCTGGAACGCCGGAGCGACGCACGCGCAATCAGGCGATAAAGTCTGGTGGTTTGATTTCTCGGCAGTAACCTGTCCGGGCAGTTATTATCTTTACGATCCGGTGAATGATCGTCGGTCTTATGTCTTTGACATCAGTATCAACGCCTACAAAGAAGTGCTGAAGCACGCAACGCGGATGTTCTTTTATCAACGATGCGGAGTCCCGCGACAAACACCATACGCCGACAGTAAATGGACGGATACGGCATGTCATTTGCGAACGAATCAGGATACGAAATGTCGGTTGATTTCAGCTACCAGTGACGCCGGAACAGAAAAAGATGTATCAGGTGGCTGGCACGACGCAGGCGACCATAACAAGTATGTGAATTTCACGACGGGGACGCTTTCGGACTTCATGTTCGCCTATCAAAACACCCCCACCATCTGGACGGATGATTTTGGCCTTCCTGAATCAGGCAATGGAACGCCGGACATCTTGGATGAAATTAAAGTTGAATTGGATTGGTTGCTGAAGATGCAGAATGGCGACGGCTCAGTTCTCAGCAAAGTTTCCGTGACGCAATTTCAATCGGCTTCGCCTCCCAGCGCAGACACGGCGGCGCGTTATTACGGAGCTGCCAGCACTTCGTCAACGTTGTCGGCCGCAATGTCTTTTGCACACGCTGCTCCCTTATTTTCGCAATTCAATTCAGCCTATTCGACGACCTTAAAAAATGCCGCTACAAAAGCCTGGACGTGGGCAGATGCGAATCCAAGTGTGATTTTTACCAATGCCGGATTTCAAAGCGCGAATTCTGAGACGGATGATTATGGTCGTTCGATGTACAAATTAATGGCGGCGATTTATTTGTATAACGCCACGCAGGATCAGGTTTATAAAACGTATGCCGAAAGTAATTATAGCAGCGCTCATGCTTTGCAATGGACGTATTGGTATCCGTATGAAGGAACGGTGCAGGATACGTTATTATTTTTGACGACGTTACCCAATGTGAGCGCCAATGTTATCTCGACGATTCGTACCAACAAGCAAAATTCAATTAATGGCGGAGAATTTCTTCCTGCCTATACCAGCGGAACTGATGCTTATCGGGCTTATCTCAAAGATGTGGATTACGTCTGGGGCAGCAGTCAGGTCAAGGCGCAGATGGGAACAATTTTTCTGAATCAATTGGTGTATGGAATTGATGTGAACAATTCAGTTGCCTACAAAAATGCCGGAGATGGGTTTGTGCATTATATGCACGGCGTGAATCCGCTGGGGATGGTTTATCTGACGAACATGAACAACCTCGGCGCAGAGAAATCCGCGAACGAAATGTATCACGGCTGGTTCGGGGACAATACCGACTTTGATAATGCGTTGACTTCGCCTAAGGGGCCGCCTCATGGTTATGTCATGGGCGGAGCGAACCGCAGTTATGCGCCGGATGCGGCGTACACTGGGCCAGCGATTACGCCTCCAATGAATCAGCCGGTGCAGAAATCCTATAAAGATTGGAACACCAGCTATCCTCAGAATTCGTGGTCAATTACGGAACCCGCGATTTATTATCAGGCGGCGTATTTGAAATTAGTCGCAACTTCAATCAGGCAGAATTCCAGTTCGAGATTGGCACAGGGAACTTGTGGAAGAGAAAACACAGGACGGCGTGATCCGATCCAACGAAGGTAAGTTCAGAGTACCGACTTTAGTCGAAAGCTTTCTGAATAAAATAACCCGACTAAAGTCGGTACTCTGAACTAATACATTATGCTCTCAATTGTATTAGCCAGCGGCGGGATGGACAGTTGTGTGACGGCTGCTATTGCTGCGAATGAATCAGATAAAATTGCAATGTTGCACGTCAGCTACGGGCAACGCACCGAGGCTCGTGAGCTTCAGGCGTTCAATGATATTGCGGATTACTACGGCGTTGAGCAACGATTGATTTCGAACATTGCGCATCTCATCCAAATTGGCGGCTCTTCGCTCACCGACCAAAATATCGAAGTCAGCGCGGCGAATCTTGCATCCAAAGAAATCCCAACTTCGTATGTGCCATTTCGCAATGCACATTTTCTTTCGATTGCGACCAGTTGGGCAGAAGTGATTGGAGCGCAGCGCATTTATATTGGAGCCGTCGCCGAAGACAGTTCCGGCTACCCTGATTGCCGCCCGGAATATTATGAAGCCTTCAATCGTTTGATTGAGGTCGGAACAAAGCCAGAAACGAAGATTGTCATCACGACACCAATTATCAGGCTGAAAAAAAGCGAAATCATTCGGCGCGGTCTTGAATTGAATGCTCCCCTGCATTTATCGTGGTCTTGTTATCAAGCGCAGGAAAAAGCCTGTGGAAACTGTGACAGTTGTGCGCTACGGTTGCGAGGATTTAAAGAGGCAGGAATCGCTGATCCGATTTGCTACAGTTGAAATATCCTTTCCGACTGCATTACAATTACTTTCTCAATACGCAACCATTTTATATTCGGTAAACATCCAAGCATTCAGGCAAAGCAGAAATGTTGAGTGCCATGCAATTTTCGAGTTTTACATTTTTCGACGAGCTTACGGAGGATACTTTATGAAGATCAAATCACTAATCACCACTATTGCTCTGGTAGCAATGATGGCACTGAGCGCCCTGGC
The DNA here is from genome assembly GCA_043775925.1 of Blastocatellia bacterium. Lineage (GTDB taxonomy): Bacteria > Acidobacteriota > Blastocatellia > RBC074 > RBC074 > JAFDVL01. The sequence continues at coordinate 6,219 of JAYVRW010000275.1, read as the reverse complement.
GCAAGTTGGACGCATGGAAGGCGAAGTTCTTACTGATGCGGGCGCACCAATTGTTGGCGCTGATGTTCAAATTCATCGCAACGACATCAAGTGGAGCGCGAACCTGAAAACCGACAAAAAAGGTAAATTTATTCATGCGGGAATTCAGTATGGCGGAACCTATACGATCATCGTTGGGGCGGATGGTTTCAGACCGGATGCCACGTTTGGATTTAAGCCCGATCAGCCAATCCCTCCTTTCAAGCTTTTTCCAGGAGATGGCAAGCGTCTGACCATTGAAGAAGTCAGAGCCAGACCGAAATCTGATGGCTCAGCACCTGTAGCAGCGTCAGCTGGCGCGGCGACGGCAGCCAAAAGTAAAAAAGAAGAAGAAGAGTACAAAAAGAAACTGGCTGAAGTCGAAAATAAAAATAAAAAGATTGAAGGTGATAACAAAGCAATGAATGATGCTTTGGCGGCTGGCAAAACTCTTTTTAATAACAAAGACTACAACGGCGCTTTGGCGGAATTTGATAAAGGTATTGCCCTTGATGCTGAGCAGAATGTGTTCTGGTACTTCAAAGGATTGTCGCTTTATAACCGGGGCGTCACGCTCTTGAACGAAAGTTTGAAAGACCCTGCCAAGCGTGACCCTGCCAAAGCAGACTTCACTGAAGCGGTAGCAGCGGCAACAAAATCAATCACATTGCTTGATGCTTCTGTCACGGCAGGTAGCTCGGCAGATGCCACGAAGGCTGCGTCGAACAAGACGAACAAAATTGCTTACCTGAAAGTCCGGGCTGATTCTGCGGGATTAATCGGCGAGCGATTTTTTGATGCGCCGATGGCTGATGCTGCCAACAAAGATTACATGGTGATGGCGGACATGACTGACGATCAGGAACAGAAAAAGAAAATTCTGTTCAAGGGGGCTGAGGCTCTCCGCATTGCTGGTGCATTACTTCCTGCGCAAAATGCTTACAAGGCAATTATTGCCCTTGATCCCAATTATGCCGAAGCTTATTACGGAATGGGATTGTCATTCTTTGGCGATGAAAAAACTTTTCAAGATGGTGCGAACTACCTTCAATTCTTTATTGATAAAGCTGATGTGAAAGACCCACGCATAGCCGGGCTTGTAGCTGAGGCGAAAGGCGCGATTACACAGATGAATCTCAAACCATCGAAAGATGCGATTAATGCTTTAAAGAAAGATGCAGGTGTCAAACCTGCACCAACTAAAAAGAAAAATTAGGCTGTATTAAAAATATTAAAGAAGCGGAGGCAAGTGGTGTAGTTCATTTCGCCTCCGCACTTTTTTTTGGCATAATGGTAACGTTCTTTTGCCGTCGGTGAAGTTAGGGTGAGTTCAGGTGCTGGCAATCATCCCCAATAGAAAAAAGGATATATATGCGTGCCCACTTTTTCCCGATGCAGCGGCTTATTTCCTGCATAATTATCTCGTTATTAACGGTTTCCGGTTTTGCCGCAGATAAGAAGAAACATTCCGAAACTGAATCCAAAGTTAAGGGAAAAACTTCGATCAAGGCTGACGTGAAACAACAGGCAAAGAATACAACCGGGAAAAAGGCGCTTGCAAAGAACGAAAAATCCGATAAGTCCAAAGCACAAGCGGCTGCGAAAAATAAAAAAGATTCTGAATCCGACAAAAAATCCTTAAAAACAAAAGCGGATTTAGTGGCAGAGCGAACAGCTAAAAAAGCTCAGGTTAAAGAGCGAGCAACTGAGAAAGCCACTGCACATAAAGCTGAATCAAAATCCAAGCCTGGTAAAGATGAAGTAGTTGCAAAAAAAGAAAAGTCAGAGCAGAAAAATACCCGCGAAGAAAAATCTAAAGAGAAATCAGTAGCCGCCTCAGTTGAGAAAAAAGATAAACCTGTCAAATCTGAGAAAGCTGAAATGACCAGATTGTCCAGAAAGCCGCAGGAAAATATTTTTGATGAATCCTTCCGTGAAACTTCGTCCGGTTCAATGCTCAAAGAGCTGCCACGTGCCAGGAAGTTTCAGTTTCGCCCAGTTGTGAAAATTACCCCCAAGGTTCAGTTGAATTTTGGAGTGACCAGCGCATTGGCAGCAGCGGTTTACGAACCTCCCCCGCCTGTCACCCGCGTGGACATTATCGAAGTCTATGAAAGTGGATCGGCTGAAACGCAGGTGCTTGAAGAAATTCGTCGTCAGGAAATTGCCAGACTTAGTACGAATCCAATTCCAAATGTTTCCAATCGGAAAATTGATCTGAAGAAAATGGATCAGGATCGCATTTCACAGATTCAGGAAGCACTGTTCAAACGTGGATATTTTACAGGTTCACCGACCGGAATTTATGATGAGCTGACAGTGCAGGCAATGCGGAGGTTTCAGGAAGACCATCGGGTAGACGTGACCGGATACCCGACAGCGCAGTCCTTGAAGTTATTAGGATTAGTAGATTACGAACCGAGGTTTGAATAAAGCGCGAAGAGGCACACTTACTTCGTGCGTGTGAACTTACGGCGTTGCGTAATATCCTTCTTTCGATCTCACATTCAGTTTTGGTAAACCACGGGGAGGTTGTACTTTGACGCTGATTTTGCGCCACTTCCCATCATTTTTCTCGTTGCTGGGTAAATAACCGATGCTGTATTGGTGGCGCAGTTCCAGTGCAATACGAGTCGTCGCGTCTTCTAATTCAGCGGCTGAACGTGGGAAAAAAGCTTTGCCTCCAGTAGTTTGGGAGACTTCTTCGAGAATGCCTTGTCCCTGCATGTCGAGCGACCCGCCTGAGCCTCCCCCCATCTCAACAATCCCAATGCTGTAAATTTGAACATTGGCTTCTTTCAGCAATTTGCGCAGTTCGCCATAGGTGTAGCGCGAAGAATTATCCTGTCCGTCAGAAATCAAAAGAATCGCGCGTTTTTTGTGCTTTCCCTGCTTTACTTTTTCAACCCCTAAATATGCAGCATCGTAAAGCGCCGTCTGTCCTTTGGGATCAATCATTGTCAGCTTATTAGTCAATCCCTCACCATCCGTGAACTCCGCGACAAGATTGGCTCTTTGGTTAAAGCCAACCAAAAAGAAATCGTCCTGATCATGACAGGTTTGAATAAACGCCTTGAGAGCTTCGCGGGCGCGATCCAGCTTGCCTTTCATGCTGCCGGACACATCAAAGATAATTCCGACACTGACCGGAACATCTTCATCGCGGAAGAACTCGATATTTTGTTTAACCTTGTCTTCGAAGACCTCGAAATGCTGGCGATCTAATCCAGTGACGAGGCGATTGTAAGGATCGGTGACGGTCACGGAAAGCGTCACAACTTCGGTTTTGAATTTAAGAGATGGACCTTCCTGATTACTCTCAATTGGCGCCAAGACTGGTTTTTTTTGCGGAGGAACCTCAACAGGCTTTGCCGTTTCTGGCTTGGTCTGTGACGGACTGACCTGAGCCAGCGCAAAAAATCCTAGAAAAGCTGACACCGCAAAGCAAATGAAGAACCCGGAAAAAATCTTCTGAAGCATGCAGACCCCCAAAAAAACTAAAACGCTCAAAAAGCAAATTAATAAATTACAAATTCAGGGAAGAGGTCGGAGCAGAAAGACCTTAGCAACTGATGGTCAGAGTATAACATATATTATTCAGGATGGAACGCAAGAATCTGGAAAGATTCGCTATAGACAGATTGAAAGGTTGCATTTTAATCAGTTTTAAGATAGTTACTATTTGCCCTGAAGTTATTTTGCCCTACGCTGATTTTGAGATTATTTCTCCCCGCACCCTCGAAGGACTCACAAACAACTTATGAACATGGAGACGACAGAAAGAAGAGGCGAGCAACGCGTTCAACTAGATATTCCTGCCAAGATTCGCTGGAAAGATTCACTCGGGGGAGTGATCGAACGCGATGCCCGGTTATGGAATTTAAGTGGCGGTGGTGCTTATGTGCTGACCGATGATTTATTGATTGTGAATCAATCAGTAGAATTGATTGTGATTTTGGAAAGTAATGATCCTTACAAAGGCGTCGCGACGTATTTTCGTGGCAGAGTCGTGCGAACTGAAAACGTTCAGCATTCTGAAGGCAACACCGGAGCCGCGATTGCCTTTGAGCGACGCGCGATTGCCAGCCAGCAACCAGCGATGTCGGTCTGACTATCCGACTGGTTGCCACTTGGGCTGATTACCCTCCGCTAATTTTTTCAGTTGTCCAAGTGTGTCAGAAACCACTACCTGACCGTTATCGTCATAAACCAGCAGCGAACGCTCGCGGTTCCATTCCTGTGATAAATTAACAATCGGAGCAATTGCTAATTGCAGTTGTGCTCCACCCCAGGCATCCACCAGATACATTTTTCCGGCGCACAGTCCAGCCTCTGAACAGGTCTGCGCGGGAACAAACACGACATGCTTACCGTCTGGCGACCAGGTGGCTTCGATAATCCGCTTACCTTCATCAAGCATCGCGTTTGCTTCAAACCCATCCAGCAGATTTAAGTCTGTGACGCGACGGCGATTACCGGTTTCGATGTCGGAGATATAAAGCTGAATGTCTTTTTCAGTAGCTTCAGCAAACAAAACATAACGACCATCCGGTGAAACGGAGAGGTCTCCGGCATTGCGGACAATAGTCGTTTGGGCTAAAGCTAAAGTGTGATACTCGTCTACACTGAGTTCACGCGCCCGTATCGGATTGAGCGTGACCGCAAAAACTTTCGGGACAGTATTCAAGGCATCGTTAGTGTCAATGGTTTGAGCTAACAATGTCGCTCCATCATTAGAGAGTTCCAGGCGATCAAGTGCTAAGCCTTCCGGTAAGGCCAGTTTGCCGTAGGCTTCGACTTTTTGATCTTTCAGGTTGTAGGCTTGTAACGAATCACCCAGATTGAAATAAATTCTGGTGCCATCTTTTGACCAGAGTTGGTTGCCAATAGCAGCATCTTCCGGCGCGGGAACGACACGACGATCTTCGGTACCGTCCTCGTTGACCAACCAGAGAGCGCCTTCCTTAACGTAAGAAATTACTTGTTTCGGTTTGGTCGGAACAGCCTGACTTGAGGCCGGGAGCGGCGAAATTGTTGGTGAAATTTGTTGCGCCCACAAATGCACACTTAAAAAAACGATGGTTAATAATACAGTAGCGGTAGTAATTTTCTTCCAGTTCATAACAGCCTTCTAATTTCGCCCTGCGCCCAATCCTTATAAATATGACCAATCGGGTTCGATTCGCACTCAGGCATTTCAGTTGCCTGAAACTTAACTTGTCATCTTCGTTGAGTACGCAGTAAAATTCAAGTTATGTTTTTGTCACTTTCTGCGTTAGAATACGAATCTTGAGGTCATTTTGTTACATTTTTTTCACAAAGGAACTCGTTACTATGAATCGAACAAAGATGGCAATCAGCGCTTTCGCTTTATTTACATTGGTGATTATGGGGATGTCCTGCGCTACTTCCACACAGGCCAGTAAAGCTAAAACTGAATCCGCATCAGCGACTTTAGCGCAGAATCCTGCTCCCACACCTGATGATGGTGTCCCGCGTATTTCTGCGGAAGATGCCATAGCACTGGTCAAAAGTGGCAAAGCTCTGGTCGTTGACACCCGCGACGAAACAAGTTTTCAGACGATGCACATTGGCGGAGCCATTAACGTCCCATATAAAGAATTTGTAGATAAAACCTACAAGGCGCTTCCCAAAGATAAAGAGCTGATTTTCTATTGTACCTGACCGAGCGAACACACCAGCGCCGGTTCGGCAGCTATTTTGATGAAAGAAGGATATACCAATGTTCACGCGCTCTTAGGCGGATTATACGGCTACAAGGATGCTGGTGGAGAAGTGGTGCAAGCGCCAGAGGCTCCAATTGCGCTACCCACTCCCGCTGTCCCCGTTGCGGCGCCTCCTGCCAAGCCCGAAGCGAAAGCCGGGGCAGTCAAGCCCGTCAAGAAAACTAAAAGTTAAGTTGGGAAAATCCCTAAATAACAGCCTCAACGAGAGAGATTTCGTTGAGGCTGTTTGTTTTTTTACCCGGTGAAGTTTAATAAGAAGCTGTGTGAAAACTCCAAAATTCTGTGCGCTGAAGGCGCAGACAGATGGTAGCCAGTGGCAAGACGGGCGGAGACCGTCGCCGCCTCTGGTCTTGAGGAGTAGCAATTGGCGTCCTGAAGGGACGCCAGGGTTCTTCGCGCCCGTTCAGGGCGCGGGAGATTCGGTTTGCTGTTCCAGACGTTTCACACCTGGCTA